>NZ_CBRF02000022.1 GCF_000470315.2 Psychromonas sp. SP041 | reverse complement strand
AGCGAAGGTTGAACCTACACGGATCAGTTTCACTGCTGCCATTTGTATTATAGATACACAAATAAGAGCCTATGCACTATCAGGTAATGGGACCATTCCGAAAAAACTTCAACTTATGCGAGAAGATATTAAACATTTTATTTTACCCAAAAAAAGAAAACACCGAACGTTTTCACGTTCAGTGCTCTATATTCCATCTAGATATCCGTTAAGATATAAGCCTAAAATCTCTTAACCGAACGGCATTGTTCTTTTAGTCGGTCTTTACTCTTATTCATAGCGATTATTAGTTAATAATTGCATTTTTCGTCATATTCTCCGCTTTTATTGATACCGTTAAAATAAGTAAATTTCTTTTATACTTATACCTATTATGTGATATTTTTTTGATTGATGTGATTTTTTGATGTATGGTGTGCGCAAATTAAGTAATGCTTTATTTTTGTTGTATTATTAAATAAAAAATTATTTTTTTACTGTTAACTCATTGTACATAAAGGTTTTTGTACATTAATTTCAAATTGATACTTAATGATCTTTATTCTTAAATATTTGATGTTTTTTAAAGCATTAAGGTTTAAAGGGTATGAGTTATTCATCTAAATAATATAAAGAACTAGTCGTTAATCTTCGATGATGTAAATTTAAAGGAATATGTAATGAAGTTTGTAAAATTTGCCGTATTGGCTCTTGCTGTTTTAATAACATCTGGATGTGCAGGCGGGTTAAATTCGATGCAAGAAAGGGAATATAAAGCATTTGAAAACGAAGGTGTTTTAATCGAAGAAAAAACACCAATGGTAGGTGCTGTATTAGGTATTTTACCAGGGTTTGGTTCTTTTTATGCTAGAGAGCCTGGCTATGGAGTAGTAAATTTATTATTTTGGCCTATTTCTGTCTTATGGGATCCTGTAAGTGGTTATAGTGGCTCTAAGTCAATCAACTACGATACAACTAAGAGTTATTTAAGAAAAGAAAAAAACAAAGAGTTAGTTATTTTGGAAGACTTATTAGTTAGTAAGCAAATTGATAGCACTAGGTATCTTTTAGAAAAAAGAAAAATTGAGCAAAAATACGAGTATTAAAAAATACTTAGTCGATTTGAAGTTTATGTGAAGCATATTAAATACATATACTTTATTTGATAATTTACATTCTATCTTTTGCGAGGCTATTTAGCTTGTTAAAAGGTAGAATGTTCTTATTACACGTTACACCTTATTGAATATTACTCATCCTTACCAATATCAACAACCTCACTAATATCAGTTTCATTCATTAACGTTTAAGCATCCCTAAAAATGAAATATTAGCGCTTAATTCAGCTTATTCAATGTTCTATCCATAAAGCTATTTGATAGCATGATATTTTTATTTTCTGATCTTTTTTTTGTTATTTTTTAACCTTTATTTTTAACATGATAACAATATCTATTGGACTATCTTTTAGTAGATAGTTAAAGTGAATGACCATTACTCATCCATAAGGTGTTATATGACTCAATCTCTTCCTCTAGCTATAATTGCTGGTGCAGGCCCTGGTTTAGGGAATACATTATTAAGTCGCTTTAAAGATCGTGGTTATCAGGTTGTTGGCTTAAATCGTTCGTTACCTTCAAAAACAGATTTTGATATTCGTGTGGTTGATTTAACCGATGAGCAAGCAACGAAGGCGGTAATCGACGCCTTGATAAAAGAATATGGTACGCCGAAAGTCGTTGTCCATAATACCGCTCAATTGGTGATTAAACCTTTAGCTGAAACAACGAGCGATGATTTTGAAGCTTGTTGGCGTAGCATGGCGTTATCTGCATTTGTATTAGCGAAGTCATTAATGCAACCAATGGTAGATAATGGTAGTGGTACGTTTATTGTTTCAGGAGCGACCGCGAGTTTACGTGGTAGTGCTAAGTTTTCTGCTTTCTCTTCAGCTAAGTTTGCATTGAGGGGCTTAACGCAATCACTCGCTCGTGAGTTTCAACCTCAAGGTGTACATATTGTTCATAGCATATTAGATGGCATCATTGATACCGATAACAGCCGCTCTTTACATAGTATGGATCCCGATAAAATGATGAAGCCAGAAGATATTGCTGATGTGTATTTTGGACTTTGTGAGCAACCTAGATCAACATGGACGCATGAATGTGATTTACGCCCATTTGATGGGAGCTTTTAATAGGAATTTTAATAGAAAGCTTAATATAAAGTTTAATAGCGGCTCAGTATTAAAGGCAGTTAACTCATTTTATAAAGCAAACTTCGGTTTGCTTTTTTTGTGCGAGAAGCAAAGCTTAATAGGGATAATTCATAGAGACAATTAGCGACAGTTGAATGCACTTAAATACAGTTGGATGCACTTGAATATAGTTGAGCATAGTAGGATTGAAATTTTTATCAAAAATGGACGGTCTTCTTAGCGGCTAATTATTAGTCTATTTCAAATGTTTTTACATGCACGTCACATGCTTTTTTATATTCATATATGTGGTTAAAGGATATTGATGGATTCAGTCAGTCAAATTGTATTAGGTGCGAGTATTGCTGCGGTTATTGCCCATAAACAGTTGGGACACAGTACGCTTGTTATTGGTGCTGTACTTGCGACATTACCTGATTTAGATGTTTTATTACCTGCAACCGATGCTGTGACACGTTTTACAGATCATCGTAGTTTTTCACACTCATTGTTTATTTTGTTCCCTTTTGCTTTTATTTGCTTTGCATTTTTAAAATTCAGCTTTAAAAGAAAACGTACAAAAGTAATTATTTCTAATCAGCGTCTATTTTGGTTATGTTGTTTACCTTTAGTGACTCACCCGATGCTTGATGCCTTTACCAGTTATGGCACACAGTTATTCTGGCCGTTAGCCGTTCACCCACTCTCTATTGCTTCTATTTTTGCAGTTGACCCTTTGTATACCTTGCCTTTGTTAATTGGCTGCGTTTATCTATGGCGAAATGGTGAGAATGAAAAGAAAGCTAAAGCAAGGCGTATTAATCAAATCGGTTTAATACTAAGTAGTGGTTATTTGTTGTTAGGTTTATTCCTACAAACTCAGGTACAAAAAAGAGTAGAGGCTGTCTTGCAAGTCAATAATATTGCGCAGGATAAAATATTTATTTCACCACTGTATCCAAGTCTTAATTGGTGGGGCGCTATCGTGGTTGATAATGGTGTTTATTACAATGTGGAGGTGAATGTACTGACCAGTACTTCTGAGCTATCGGTAAAACAAGATTTAGGTTATGGTCAACTCGATGTTTATCCTCCTGCGTTAACTTCTCTTGACTGGTTTACTAATGGCTTTATTCGCTTAGAAAATATTGATGGGCAATTGGTAGCTACTGATTTGAGAATGAAAACAGGGCAGTTAGATTATGCTTTTAAATTTGCATTAGCAGAGAAGCGCAATGATGGTTGGAAAGCGATATCACCGCTCAGGTTGTAAAATAAAGTTATTTGAATAAAGAAGTTAAAAAATGATGGTTAATTAAGTAACCTCAGTTCTGGATAAGCAAAGCGATACTACACCATTATTTCCACGAATTTCTGCGTTAAATTATCTCTCAATAACCTGTTATTGAGAGATAATTTGCCTTGAACTACGCAAAACTAACGGCACTATATAGTAAAAAATATAACCTTATTATGTTAAATCTAATTCCGCTTTCATTAACCTAAATTGAGGTTAAGTATTGAATTTAAGTGCTTTAAAGCAATATTCAATACAGCTGCTATTTCCTGTTTTTAATAAAATGATAGCAACCTTGATTAATGCCATCTTGTTAGTGACGACCGTGTTTCATTTAAAGGGATAAAACTTCTAAAAAATAACGACTTTCTAACTCGTTTACTGAAAGCGGTTTATCAAAGTAATAACCTTGCATTTTATCAACACCTAGCTTTATGCAGAGGTTGAGATCGATTTCCGTTTCAATACCCTCAGCAATAACATCTAGCTCTAAGGACTGAATCATAACCACTAAGCCCGTTAAAAAAGGTTTAGTATTATCCTTAGGTAAAGCGCTTGGCATTAGGCTTTTATCGACTTTAACTGTATTAATTGGAAAGCGGTGCAAATGAGAGATAGAAGAAAAGCCTGTTCCAAAATCATCTAATGAAATTTTACATCCTAAATTACTAATACTTTGAATCATTTTAGTGCTGTTTTCTTGTTCCACTAATAAAGCGGTTTCAGTTAATTCAAACTCAATTTGTGAAGCATCTACATTGTGCGTCTTTAATATCAATTTTATATACTCAATTAACCCTTCGTCGGTTAATTGGATTGAGGATAAGTTGATCGACATAGTCAATGTTGAGCCTTGTATTCTCTGCCAAGCACTCAACTGTTTAACCGCTTCTGTTATAACCCAACGTCCGATATCTATAATTAATCTCGATTTTTCAGCGACGGGAATGAATATATCAGGTCGTTGGCTAATGCCTTCAACATCAAAACGTATCAATGCTTCAACACCGGTTATGTTACCGTTTTTTGAGCCAATCACAGGTTGATAGAGTAAGTAAAAGTCATTGTTTGTTAGTGCACTTCGTAATTGATTTTCAATTAAGAAGTTTTCTAAAAATATTTCTTGCATTTTTTTTTCGAAAAAACAAAATTGACTACGACCATCACTTTTAGAACGATACATCGCAATATCTGCATATTTAAAGAGCTCTTTTACGTTGGTGCTGTCACTTGGGCATAATGCGATACCGATACTCGCCCCTGAAGAGATGACATGAGAACCTATTTCAAAAGGTTTTTGTAGTGCCTCTATGATGCGTTTTGCAACGGCACTGGCTCCAAAGGATGATTCTAAATTAGTAAGAGTGATGGCAAATTCGTCTCCGCCTAAACGTGCAAATAGTTCACTGCCACGTAAACAACTGGTAATACGTTTTGTCACTGCAATTAATAACTGATCACCTATATCGTGTCCGTAGTTATCGTTAACGAATTTAAAATAATCTAAATCTATTAATAGCAAGGCGAGCTTACTCTGCTCTCTTTGTTGTTTTTTTATTTCGTGACATAAAGACTCATCAAAATAATAGCGGTTAGCTAAACCGGTTAAATTATCTCGTTCTGCAAGTTCTTTGGTTCGCTGATGACTACGAAGTAGCTCTTTTTCTAAGGAAACACGTACTTGAGCATTAGCAATTGCTCTTTGTAATCTAAAGGCATTGATTTCAGTTTTAACTAAGAAGTCTTGTGCCCCTGCATTAATACTACTGATTGCTAATTCATCTTCTTTAGAGGTACTCATCATAATAACAACGGTACTTTCTTTAGCTGGCATGCTTTTTAATTCAATTAACAGTTCGATACCGTTACGTTGTGGTAAGTTATAATCGAGTAACACAACATCAAATACAGTATGAGCTAATACTTCAAGTGCTCTATCTACCATATCAACTTGTGTAATATTACATAGAATCTCGCTACGACTTAATGCCCTTACAATCGTCTCTCTATCGATTATATCATCATCAACAATGAGTATATTCATATCACTACCATATCCTTAAATCCTAACGTTGACCTGTGAACATTATTATTTTAGTTTTTATTCTTCGTTTAAATGCACTATTTCAAAATAGTTTTTTAACATGTTCACAAGCCCTGAAAATCTATCTCCGGTTTCTCCTTTGACAAAGTAACCTGCAATATGTTCACCATAACTGGATGCGATGTCTGATTTAGCTTTAGACGTCGTCAATACAAAAACAACTAAGTCTGATAGCAAAGGATCTGCTCGTAATGTTTGTAAAAATTCGATCCCTCCCATTCTTGGCATTTGTAAATCAAGAATAATCACCAATGGTTGAGTGACCTTTTTTTCTTTTAACAACGCTAATGCTTCGATACCGTCATATACCCTTACTACAGGGTTGGTAATATTTTGTTTCTTGAAGCTACGTTTGATTGTCATTGCATCAATATCGTCGTCTTCTACGAGTAACAATGTAATTTTATCTGCATTTTTCACATTCATTAGCCTTTATTAATTACGACTTTTAATCTGGTTTTTATCTTCGGTAAAATAAGTGATTTTATCGTTAATTTTACTGATTATTTGTTTTATGATTACACCGTGAAATATAATCATTCATGTTATGGAGTCAGAGGCCATAAAATGTTTATTTTAGTGCCGTGTTTCCCATCTGATATAATATTGACACTTCCATGATAATGAACCACTATTCGTTTAATCATAGCAAGTCCCATGCCACTTCCTTCTACTTTGTCTCGAGACTGTAATGTTTGAAACATTTCCATGGCTTTATCATGGAATGCTTCAGGGATACCAGGTCCATCATCTTCTAACGATATTTGGTGAAAGTTATCTTTGATTACATAGTGGATGGTGATTTGGCCCGTTTTTTTGTCGTGATGCTTTATTGAATTAGAAATTAAATTTCTTAATACGATTTCAAATGGTAGTTGTGGAATATTTATCTCAATATTTGGAGCGGTGCAGCTAAAGTGATCGTTGCTTTCTAATAAGGAGAGAATATCTTGGGCTTTCTCGGCTAAATTCACTTTATCATTGGTAACGGTAGTTAAATTTAAGCGAGAGTAATCTAATAGATCATCTAATAGTTTTAACATACGTTTGCTTCGCTGGCGTAATAGGACTAAATGCTCTTTAGATTCATCGGGCAATATATCTTCGCAGTCTTCTTCTATCCAGCTCGCTAGTTGTTCGATGGCATTAAGGGGGGATTTTAAATCGTGTGAAGCAACATAAGAAAATTGTTCCAAATCACTATTAGATTTTTCTAAATTAATATTCAACTTCTCTAAATGTTGAGTTTGATCTTTTAATTCCGTTGTCATTTGATCGGCATATTTCAATGCTTGTCTATTGGCCTTTGATAAATATAAAAATAACACTAACAACAGAGCATCAATGATTAAACCACCAATAAGAATAATCGAAGATTGATTTAATGTTGTGTCCTGTCTAAAGCTGATGTTTGATTGAATGGAAAATGTCCACGTACGCCCGTACATTGAAACGTCAATATCCTTAGCAAAAAGAGGCGATGTATCGACTTCTAAAGTATCGCCATCTAAGTTGTCATCAAATAGTAAGTCTTGCCCATCCGATATTTGGATACTTACATGTCTGTTTTTTTCAGCCAATGTGCCTTTCATTAATTTTTCCATAATGAAAGGGGCGTAAGTGACACCTGCTATCAATTCTTTTCGCTGTTCTAGCGTGTCAGGTTTTAGGCCATTTTGATAAAATGGGGTATAAAAAAGAAAACCGGGTGTTTGTTTATCATCTTGCACTAGTGTGATGGGAGCGGTTAGTAATGCTTTACCAGAGTCTCTTGCTTTTTTGATTGAAGAATAACGGTTATTTTCAAAAGCGACATCCAGACCAATAGCTTGTTTGTTGGATTCTTGTGGTTCAACGTAAGTGATTGGCCAATATTCTGGATTACCGTGGGCAGGGTGTATTTTATAATCTGGTCTATCAATACGTTGCTTTTGTAAGTAACTATCAAGACGTTTAGGTTGCACATTATAAATAATACCAAAACCGTTAATGCCAGGATAATTCGTGTCTATTTGTAAACTCTTTGAGTAAGCTGACCATTGCTGGTGTGTTAGATCTGAATCGACAGCGTCAATATAAGCAACACCTCCCCATAATACATTTTCATAAAGTGTCATTCGCTCTTTAACTAAATTAACGACTTTTTCTGCTTCACGCTCAAATTGAATTTCAAGCTTTTGTGATTGTTGAAATTGAGAGTAATACCAAGCACTGAATGTTAATACAACAGAAAGTAATACGATTAGCCAATGCATTGAATTCATTTCGCCTGCACGAACTAGCTTTTCTCTTTTTTCATTATTTTGTAACCCATCATCCATTAGGGGTCTCCGGAATGTTCTTATTAAAGGTGGTAAATTAAGGCGAGTGATATTTATTCATTTGCTGAAGTAAAAAGGCATCTCTAGTGATTATTTATGTGTATTTATTACCTATTACCTATTACCTAATACCTAATAGAAAAGTGACTTCATTATTTAAACGATTGTGGTTTCTCATACTTTCTTAAGTCAGGTTGTTTTGTTTTTTATATTTATTTAATTTTTTTATTTAACCTAAACGAAAATATTACCCTTTGTGCATTTTGCTATGTAAAGAGGTTGTTAATAATATTAAGTTAATTGTGACAATATAACCACCTATAATGAGTTATTAGACAGTGTTTATTTGATTAATGATTCATTTAAATTGATTTTTTTGTGGTTTACGTTTGGTTTTTATTAAAAGTGGGTTAATTAAGCTTAATTTATTGAATTTATATAAGAGTTAAATTTATTTTTTATCTTTATAATTACCCATAGAGGACATAAATAAGATAAAAGCTTTCCGTAGAAAGCTGTGATTATTTGTTACTTTTTAGTCTTCATTGAGATTAAAAAGTAATTAGATTCATAATTAATTGTATAAAATTACGTTATAAATTTGAGGCTTACACCTTACATTTTGAACCGTGTAACGTGTTCGCTAAGCTGTGTTGCAAATTGAGCTAGTTCTTCAGTTGCTATTCTAACCTCCTCTGCTCCAACCCCTGTGTTATAGGATAATTCTTTTATTTCAACAACTTGTTTTCCAACTTCGGCAGCAACAGAGCTTTGTTCTTCAGCTGCACTAGCGATTTGTGAGTTCATATCAATAATTTGATATACCGCATTTTTAATATCTGCTAGTGCCTGCTGGACATCTACGGTTTGGGTCACGATAATATCTGCCTGCCCCCGTCCAATTTTCATAGATTCTACAGAGGCTTTGGCGCTCTCTTGTACTTTGCTTATCTTGGCTTCAATTTCAGCAGTCGACTTTTGAGTATTTGAAGCTAACGATCTTACTTCATCTGCTACTACGGAGAAGCCTCTACCAAATTCTCCTGCACGAGCAGCTTCGATGGCTGCATTTAATGCAAGTAGGTTCGTTTGGTCTGAAATACCTTTAATAACAGCAAGAATACCTGCAATATCCTCTGTACTTTCTGCAAGCTCGGTAATGATAGTAGTCGTTTTGTCTAGATCTTTGGCTAAACCTTGTACATCATTAGAAGATTGTTCTGCTTTTAATGTTCCTTGATCTACAAGTAAACGAGCAGCTTCAGTTGCATCTGCGGCAACACTTGTATTCCTCGCAACCTCTTCAGAAGTGGCATGCATTTGATTAATCGCTGTTGCAACTTGTTCTGTTGCATGGCTTTGTTCTGCAATATTTTTTTTAGTTTGAACTGAAATTAATGCGAGTCCTTCAGAAGCAACTGTTTGAGAAATAGCGGAATCTGATATTTGTTTCATCATTACTTTAAGCTTTTCAACCATTAATTGCATGGCTAAATAAATTCCCGTTTCTTTGCCCGTATTTTTAAATTTTATACTTAAATCGCCATCAGCAATTTGATGAGTTAATACTTCGATATCTTTCGGTTCGCCACCAATTGGACGTAAAATAGAAAGTGTAATTCTCCAGCTTAGTAATATGGCTAAAATAATACCAGTAGAGACTAGTATTATAAGATTTAAAACTGCTGACTCACCTTGTGCTAATGAATTTTTAGTGAACTCATTAGCTTTGTTCGCTGCAAAATCTTCAAGTTTTGAAAGACGTTGGTTTAAATCTTGGATATGATTTATGTCTTTTTCTTTCGTTATTTTAAGCGCTTCAATACGTTTTCCTTCTCTCATTAAGGTAATTACTTCGTTACGAATGGGTCTCCAGTTAATAAAATTTTCTCGTATAATTATTATTTCAGATTTATTGCCTAAAAAACGTTCATTTAATACATCGAAATATTTAAGTGTTTGTTTCTCAATTGCATCAACATTAGCTGCTGCATTATTAATTTGATCTATTGAACTGGCTAATGCAACATCTTTCATTGAGCTATGCATGCTAGTTACTGCGCTCTCAATCTTAACGATTGCAACACTGACAGAAAACGGGTGCTTATAAAGTAATTGGGTAAAGTTTGACAGGGAGTGCATTTGCTTGACTGCAAAAAAACTCATAATGATTAAAATGATAATAAGAATAGAAAAAGCACCTGCTAAACGTTTCCTTAGTGACATGTTATCAAGCATAAAGCATCCTTTTGATATGAATTGATTGCAATAAAAAATAAATATAATACCTCAATTTGTCATTTAAAAGTAAAATAAACACTCTAAATAAGGTAAAGATAGTGGGGGAGTTGTGTTGTTATTTATTTTTACCTTGTTTAATGACGGAGTGAAGAAAAGTATATTATTGGCTCTAATGTTGTCGTACATTTTAATAGATTATAATTAACACTTTTTTCATTTATAACTAATACTTTATGTTAGGTGAGTTAGTTGTTTCGTCATTGTTTGTTAATTATTTCTACTGTCAACCTTATCTGTATCACATTAATCAACTCTAACCAATAGTAGGGTATATATTGATTATTTTTATAATTATTTTTTACCTGTCGTTTTAGTATCTATTTTTGTACTGCTTTTGATAATTTAAATAGAAGTTAAAAAGTTAATTGTATTGTTGTGTTGATAAAATAATCCTTACCCTTTTTTAAGTTATCGCTCCTCAAGGGGAATATGTGAACCAACTTTTTATTATAATTATTATTGCTGGAACGTTGCTATTAGTTAGCAGTTTAACAAGGACGTTAAAAATTTGTCGAAAGAGTGAAATTTCAGCTTGGTACTTTCTTTTTTACTTCATTATTCTCTTTATCATTGGCTATATCGGGATTCTTTATTACTTCATTTATTTTAAATTAGATTCGATTCTTGTTTCAACTGTTGCTTGTATTTTGTTTGGTGGTGGTGGGTTTGTTTATTTAGTTATTAAGTTGAGTTATAACAGTTTAATAACGATTGAAGAGGCTGTAGAAGTACAGCGTTATCAAGCCGAACACGATATTTTAACAGGCTTGCCTAACCGTAAGATGTTTTTTAAATCCCTTTCTCATATCATTAGTCAATCAACTCCCTGTTCAATATTATTCATTGATTTAAACGATTTTAAGCAAGTTAATGATTCATTTGGTCATCACTGTGGAGATCAGTTGTTAATCGCGACCGCTCATGCCTTAAAATCTAATCTGAGTCATCACGGTTCGTTATATCGACTTGCTGGTGATGAGTTTGCGATTCTTTCTACTTACCAAAGTGAAAACGGATTAAAAGAATGCATTCATTTAATTACTAATTCGGTGCATGCTCCTTTAAAAGTAGAAAAACAGCAGATTAATGTCAATTTAAGTATTGGTGTTAGTCATTATCCACAAGATAGTTTAGATATGTATGAGTTAGTAAAACATGCGGATTTAGCTATGTATGAAGCTAAAAAAACGAATCAAAGTTTGGTTTTTTATAATACAGAATTAAGCCAAAGAGAAGGTGAAATTTTGTTGATGACCAATAGAATTAAAGGGGCAATTGAGCAGGATGAATTTTTATTATTCTATCAACCATTAATTTGTTCAAAGACTAATCAACAACATGGTTTAGAAGTATTAATTCGTTGGCCTCAAGCGGATGGTAGTTTTCTTTCTCCTGATGATTTTATTATGGTTGCAGAGCGTAGTAGTTTGATTTTGTCTGTGACTAAGTGGGTGGTTATTGAAGCGGTTAAAGATTTAAAAGCATTGCATGCAGCTGGGTTTACAGGGATGTTACATATCAACTTATCTGCACAAGATTTAAAAAGTAACGAGTTTTATGACTATGTAGTTGCGTTGTTTAATCAAGATCCATCAATCAGTAAGGTTATTATATTTGAGATAACAGAAAGCGCTATGATGACTAATATACAAGGTGCTAAAGAAATGATCATTGCATTAAATGCAATAGGTTTTCAATTTAGTATTGATGATTTTGGTACTGGTTTTTCTTCATTATCTTTATTAAGAGAGCTATCCATTAAACAGATTAAAATCGACCGTTCTTTTGTAAATGGTATGTTAAACCAAAAAGCTGATTATGCGATTGTTAAATCAATTATCTTTTTAGCTAAACAATTAGGATGTGAAGTGATTGCAGAAGGAGTAGAAAACAGCGAAGTTGAAAAAGAATTAATTGATTTAGACTGCGATTTTTTACAAGGTTTTCATTACAGTAAACCTGTCCCACTTGAGGAGATTAGACATAAATATTTAAATCATAAGGCCAGTTAAAAAATAATATTTAAACGTTTGAAATAGTCTGTTTATTTTTAATGCTGTCGATATTTTCTATTACAATTTTATTTTTCTTTCGTGAACTCTTTAGTTAAGAATAATCTTCCTCTGTTTCAATTTATCCAAAGCCATTCAAATATCTATTTAATGCCATGTAAATATCAATTATGATGTTGTTTTTAACGTACTGTTAAATAATGGAATCCTGCATATTAAAGAAAGCTGGCTATTTAATTGGCTTATAGTATATGTGGTTTTGATTTTAAAGAATAACTGCCATTAAATAAAATACGAGTGATGGGTTTAGAGGAAATATGAAGTTACAAGGTAAAGTATTAAATTGGAATGATGACAAAGGTTTTGGTTTTGTCGAGCCTAATGGTGGTGGGCAGCGAGCTTTTGTTCATATTAAATCATTCAAATATGGTTCGAAAAGACCGATTAATGGCGATGTGATTATTTATGAGTTAGTGAAAGAAAGTAATAATAAATTCAAAGCGGTTAAGGTTCAATTTGCTAGTGATGCAAGAGACGCTAATAAACGAAAGACAACATACAATAAAAGCAATGGTAGCAAAGCAGTTACTCGCATATTCACTATTGCTTTTTGTTTTACGCTACTGGCTTCTGTAGCAATGGGTAAGTTGCCTGTTTTTGTTATTGGCCTTTATGTTGTAATGAGCATCATCGCCTATATTGCTTATGCTATTGATAAGTCTTCTGCTCAAAGTGGATCTTGGAGAACCAAAGAAAGTACATTACATCTTTTTGCTTTACTAGGTGGGTGGCCTGGTGCTTTTTATGCTCAACAACGATTACGACATAAGTCGATAAAAGAAAAATTTCAAATAGGGTTTAGAGTGACTATATTCTTAAACTTAGCAGGTTTAATTTGGTTACATACTGAAAGTGGTGCTGATTTTTTACGGTTTGTTGTAATGCCGTTACTGAGTTTTTAGATCAGCCTTCGTTACTGCAGGTGTGTTGGCTCTGAGCTGATTGATGGGTTAAAAATAGGTTTATTGGTTCATAATAATTTTTTATTCAAAACAGGCTTCTCGGTTTAGAATAAATTTCTTAGTTAACAATAGGCGTTACTAGTTGAAAATTACATTAGATGATTTATTAGGGACAGAAATATTCTCTCTCCTTCAAGAACACTTAGAAGATATGAAGGCAACCTCTCCACCTGAAAGTGTTCATGCACTTAATTTAGAGGCGTTAAAAGACCCTTCTGTTCAATTCTGGACTCTCTGGGATGAGCAAATGTTGGCAGGGTGCGGTGCTTTTAAAAAACTTGATTCAAAACATGCAGAAATAAAGTCGATGAGAACATCGAACGGTTATAAAAACCAAGGTGTTGCTTCTAAGCTGTTAATACATATTATTGAGCAAGCAAAATTATCAGGTATGAGTCGATTAAGCCTTGAAACTGGCTCAATGGATTACTTTTTACCTGCCCATGCTTTGTATCTAAAGCATGGGTTTAGTTTTTGTGCTCCTTTTGCTGACTATGAAGAAGATCCTAATAGTAAATTCATGTCATTAGATTTAGTTCAGCTGTAGTCTAAGAGGTTATTTCAACCCTTAATATTTTCTGTTATTACTGTCCTAATCTGTTATCAATATGTTAAATACGTATCTGGAGTCGCTAATTATTATGAATAAAATCGAGATTAAATATTGTAAAAAATGTCGTTGGTTAATGCGTTCATCATGGATGGCTCAGGAACTATTAAGTACATTTGAAGATGAATTAGATGAAGTGTCGTTACTGCCTGGAGAAGGGGGGATATTTGAAATATTCGCCAATGGCACGCTGATTTGGTCACGTAAAGAGATGGGCGGTTTTCCTGAAATTACTGAGCTAAAGCAACTAGTGAGAAATATTATCGCGCCGGATAAAGACCTTGGATGCATTGATCGAAAAGCAGCTAAAAACGCTACTCAATAAAAGCTAATCCTAAACATTTATATATGCCTTGGATTCAGATCATAAGTGCATAACTTGAATTGGTAGAAAAGACGATCAGCTGAAGATATGCTTATCGCTTTTTCTCCGGCAAGAGATGCAACAATGAAAACATATAAACAACTGACCTATGCGCAACGATGCCAGATTTACGCACTAAAGAAAATAGGCATGAGTCAAAATAAAATAGCTAAACAATTGAATGTGAGTCAATCGACGCTTAGTAGAGAGTTTGCTCGCAATACAGGCAAGCGAGGTTACCGTATTAATCAAGCTCAACAAGCAACAATTAAACGCCGTATTGATGCCCGTAAAGCAATAAAAATTGACATCTATTCTGATTGCATTAATAAATATAAAACTAGATGATAAATGGAGCCCTGAACAAATTTCAGGATGGCTTAAGAAAGAGCGTGGCATCAGTATTAGCTATGAGACTATTTACCAACATATTTACTCCGATAAGCGGAATGGTGGCCAATTATTTCAACATCTACGCCGAAAAGGCAAAGCTTACCAAGTGCGCAATAAAGATAAGCAAGCTGGTCGAGGTTTTATCAAGAACCGCGTCAGCATCGATGAACGACCTAGTATCGTCGACACACGTAGCCGAGTTGGTGATTGGGAAATAGATTTAGTCATTGGTAAAGGACACAGCGGCGCATTGGTGACTATTGTTGAGCGTAAAACGCGTTTTACAGTATCGACACGTATTAATGATAAATCAGCAAAGACTGTCACTGCGGCCACTATTGCATTATTAAAACCATTCGAAGATGCAGTGTTAACCATTACCGCTGATAACGGTAAAGAGTTCGCTTATCACAAAGAGTTAACCAAAAATTTAAAGTGTGCAGTTTATTTTGCAGATCCATACTGTTCATGGCAACGCGGTTTGAATGAAAATACAAATGGTTTATTAAGACAATATTGGCCCAAATCTATCGACTTTAAAAAAATATCGAATTGGGCAGTAAAAGATGTAATAGTGAAACTCAATGAAAGACCAAGAAAGAAATTAGATTACAATACGCCAGCCAAATTAATGGCTGAACATATGGCAGCTATAGCTGTTTAGTCGTTATGCACTTCAGACTTGAATCTGCCTGCCATTTATTGGAGCCATTATGTCCGTTATCGCTAATACGCCTACCCCCCCATATTATGCTGTTATTTTTACTTCGACTCGCACAGAAGGGGATGATGGTTATAATGAAATGGCCGATAGAATGGTCGAGCTTGCTCAGCAGCAGGTAGGTTTTTTAGGACTTGAATCAGCGAGAGAAAATATCGGTATTACCGTTTCCTATTGGGCTGACTTAGATTCTATTAAAAAGTGGAAAGCTAATACCGAACATATTGAAGCTCAAAAAATGGGGCGACAATCTTGGTATGATTCTTTTAAATTACGAATTTCAAAAGTAGAACGAGATTATGGCCAGTTAATCGATGACTCTAATAACTATTGATGCTTTTGTTGGAAAGTCGCTGTTTCATTTTTCTGATATATAAATAGCTATAAATGAATAATGAGACCAGTTAACTATTTTACTCTTTTTCTGTTTTACTTAAATCATGGATGACTAAATCTAAATAGTGCATTAGTTGCAGTGCTTGATCTGAGTTGAGACTAGTAAATTTACAGCGTATTTCATTGGGTATATTTAGTGCTTTTAATTTTAGATCTTGACCTGTTTTTGTTAGTTGTATAAGACGCTTTCGTTGATCTTTTTCATCTTTAACGACAGCTAGTAATGATTTTTCTACCATCTTTTTTAGAATCTGAGTCATTGCACTACCATCAATCGCTGTTGTTTCAACAACTTCTGCAATGGTTATTTTATCCTGCTCCCATAGAGCCATCATCACGACATATTGTGGATAAGTTAGGTTAATCTTTGCTAGCGGTTCTCGATATGCTCGGGCAATGCTATTTGATGCCATGTATAAACGATGACACAGCTGGTGCTTTAATTTTAACTGTTCAAATGGCATAGTAATTTCCTTCAAGTTTTATTTTCTATTCTACTTACTTTATATTATAGAGATTATTTTAATTTGCATGCAAAGTATTTGCAATTACTATTTATCTTCGCTATTATTATTTTGCATACAAAATAAATTCATTAATCATTACAAATTTTGGAGTTCACTATGAATGTATTACAAGAAGTCGCTTATACAGCTAAAGCAACAGCAACTGGTGGCCGTGAAGGTATCGCTAAATCTGATGATGCTCGTTTAGATGTTAAATTATCAACCCCTAAAGCTTTAGGCGGCGATGATGGACAAGGCACTAACCCAGAGCAATTATTTGGTGCTGGTTATGCTGCATGTTTCATCGGTGCACTTAAACATGTTGCTGGCGCTGAAAAAATAGCACTTCCTAGCGATTTGTTCATTAACTCTGAAGTTTCTATTGGTCCTATCGAAGGTGGTTTTGGAATCGCTGTTAAGCTTTCTATTTCACTAGGTGATATGGATAAAGCACAAGCAGAAGCGCTAGTAGAAAAAGCTGATTTAGTTTGCCCATACTCAAATGCAACACGCGGCAACATTGCTAAAGAACTTGTTATTATTTAATTATTAGTCTCTACGTTATTTTAATATTATTTGTTTATTATTAAGTGTTAATACTAAGCATTATTCACATTTAAAATAACTAAAGATTACAAAAAAAGGCCTGTAATAGCTCTCTATTACAGGCCTTTTTTGTTTATCTAAAATAGATGAAAGTGACTATCAAACACTCTAATTAACATCTTTTAGTTAACTCTCCGATAGACGTTTAACGAAATTAATTTTCGAGATGCCTCAACTTATACCTTAAACTAAGCCATTTTCCTGCGCAAAATTTAGAACAGTTATTTAATGTAATGAATAGAATACTAATACCAATACCAATTACAACAAATCGCCAATCTATTTTATTGCTTAAAACCATCCTCTACCAATCTAATACCAATGGAATTAAATAAGTGATAAGAGATTGCGCAGGAAAAATTAACACTAATAAGGCGTGAGTTGTAGGAGATAGTTGTTCTCACTTCAAAACTCAAAACTCACAACGCAGTTAGGGGTGATTTTAACCAGCAAGAATGATCACCTTATTAATTCTTTTGGTATAAGTAATTATCTAGTCATTTATGCTTGTTAAAATGACCCTAGCTTCGTTGTTAATTTTGTAATGAGAATAACGAGTTACTGCAATCAACGCCTTACTATCATCCCTTTTTCCTAATGCCTAAATAGACCATTTATTTATCCAGATTGGCATAATTTAATTATTCTTAAGGTCAGTTTTATGCAAAATAAAACCACAGCTCAGATGGCATGCACAACATTATTAGCATAAAAAAAGAGGCTAACTTAAAGGTAAGTTAGCCTCTTTTTATTGTAATTCATGCTGCTGTGATTAAGTTGAATGTATTAACTTAACTTATTGAAATTAAATGATGATTAGTCGTATTATTCTAGTTTGAATTTTTTAACTAACGAATCTAATTGTGAGTTTGCAGAAGCAAGGTTTTGAGTACTATCAAGTGTCTCTTGCCCACTTCTTGTTAGCTCCTGTACCATTTCGCTAATATTGGTCATGTTACGATTAACTTCTTCTGTTACTGCACTTTGTTCTTCTGACGCTGTTGCTATCTGTGTGTTTAGATCGTTAATATGAATAATGAAATTAGTCATATTATCTAAGCTATCTGTCACTCGCGCCGTATTTTCGGCAGTACGTTGACAGCTTGATCTTGTGACATCCATCGCTACTACAGCATTTTCAGCATCATTACTTAATGTTGACAATATTTTATTTATTTCAGCTGTACTTGTTTGAGTACGCGCGGCTAATGAACGAACTTCGTCTGCAACTACTGCAAAACCTCGACCTTGTTCGCCTGCTCGTGCTGCTTCTATTGCCGCATTTAGGGCTAATAAGTTAGTTTGATCTGCTATTTCACCAATCACACTCAATGCTTTAATAATTTCCTGGGTATTATCATTCATTGTGTTGATACTTGCCGAAGCGGAATCCACTTCATCGACCAGTGCGATCACACTATTTGATGCTTCTGTCACAATGGTTTTAGACAAGATAGCTTCATCATTTGCTTTTTGTGTATTGAGTGAAGTATCTGCTGCATTTTGAGCGACCGTTTCAGATGTACTGCTCATTTCTGTAATAGCACTGACTACTTGGTCTGTTTCACTTGCATGCGTTAATAGTGCACTATTAACTTTGATTGATTGATCATTAAGTTGTTCAGTGCTTCTAGTGATATGGACTGAGGCTTGTGAAATATCAAGCATCATAGATTGTAGATAGATAATAAAATTGTTCACTGAACGACTGATGTCGCCTAATTCATCATCATAAACAATAGCAATACGTGATGTTAAATCTGCTTCACCCGTTGATAATGTATCGATACGTTCTTTTAGTGCCAGTAAGCTTTTAACAATCGCGCTAATAATCCAAATAACGATAACAAATGACAAAATAATTAATATCGCTGAAGTGGTCAACACCGAGTAAACTTGTTCATTGAAGATATTTTCAGTAACACCCGTTAAGCTTTCTTGGACTGCAATAATGTCACTCTCATAAGCACCGGTTACGATAGTCCAACCCCAATCTGGGAATATTTGTCGAGCGTAAGCTATTTTATTTTCGTATTTTTTTGTAACAGGGTTCTCAAACACTATTTTTACATTAGCTTCTGTTTTTCCTTTGATGCTTTCAGCAATCAGTTTAGTGCTATCTACTACTGTGCCAATAACGTCTGTTTTAGGGTGAGTAATAATCTTCCCATTTTTATCTTGAATCCAAAAATAGCCATTTTTTCCATATTTAGCCGTTGTGACCGCATGTAAAGCATTTTCAATATTGTGCATTCTAAGCGTACTAATATACTCACCACTAGCGATCACTATATTTAACGGCTTAAAATAAAATGAAGCGGTTATTTTTTCTTCTGTTTTATTGGTGTTTGGATTTAAGTAAGTATATTGGCTAAAGCCTATATCATCTTTTTGAGCTGTAGATACAATATCTCTTACATAATATTTACCGTCTGAACTGACACTATCTAAGCCACTTTTACCAATATTATTTAAATCACTGCCGTAAGCTACACTGACATAAGAGGAAGCGTTGTAGGCAAATAAATAACGCCCACCATTCCAACGGTATTGATTTAAAAATGCATAAACACTGATCTCAGCTTCAATTTCAGAATGACTGTTTTTATAGATACGCTCAATCATTGTTCTGAATTCTGACATTTCTTTGGTTAAGCTTTTTTTAATATTTTCTATTTTAGATTGCTCATAATAATCAGTAATCGCAAAAGAAAGTGTATCAACTTGTCCCTCAAGCTCTTCATTAAGCACTTTTCCTAATTGAAAACTCACATTTTCTCTTTCTTTTTCGAGAACATAGTTTTCTGTTTCTATTAGTGAATAAAGGAAAAAAGCCGCCATAATCAACAATGGCACGCATAGCGTAGTAACAAGTTTAGTTTTGATAGTAAATTTTATTGACACAGATATTTCCCATAATAAGTGGTTTTATTTTAACTATTCAATTATAGGTAATAAGTTCAATTAATTCTGGTATTTATTGTGATTTATTACACTTTTATTGATATTGAGTAAACAAAGCACTGAATATTACTTAAATATAAGAGGTGAGCTTTAATATTAAGTTATCTATCAAAGGGTAAAAGAGCATTAGACATAATAATTGTCGTTATTTAATGCGTAATTGTGGATGTATTAATACCAAAAGAATTAATAAGGTGATCATTCTTGCTGGTTAAAATCCCCCCTAATTGCGTTGTGAGTTTTGAAGTGAGAACAACTATCTCCTACAACTCACGCCTTATTAGTGCTAATTTTTCCTGCGCAATCTCTGATCACTTATTTAATTCCATTGGTATAAGGTAGTGATGATGTACTGTAATCATTAACCAAAGCATGACTAATCCGAATCTAGCTAATCTAAACCGGCATGAAAAAAGGGACTCGTGAGTCCCTTTTCTATCTTTGGCATTATTCTGACAACAGGTTTAGTTTAATAAACGAGCTCGAATGGTACCTTCAATTTCTTTAAGTTTATCTAATGCAGTATCAGCATCTTCACTGTTCACATCAATAACAACATAACCAATATTTTCATTAGTTTGTAAGTATTGTGCTGCAATATTGATATCGTTATCAGCAAACGCCAAATTGATCTTAGTTAAGATACCTGGTTGGTTACGGTGAATGTGTAATAGACGACTTGCATCTTTATGAAGTGGTAAAGATACTTCAGGGAAGTTTTTAGATGACAGTGTAGAACCGTTATCAGAGTACTTAACTAATTTACCTGCCACTTCATAACCAATATTTTCTTGAGCTTCTTGCGTACTACCACCAACATGAGGTGTTAGAATCACATTATCAAACTCACGTAATGGAGACTCAAACTCTTCATTGTTTGATTTTGGTTCTGTTGGGAAAACATCAACCGCTGCACCAGATAGTTTTTTGCTACGTAATGCTTCACATAATGCAGAGATATCTACAACCGTACCGCGTGCCGCATTCATGAAGATTGCACCGTCTTTCATTTGTGCAAACTCTGTAGCGCCCATCATATTTTTTGTAGAATCAACTTCTGGTACGTGTAGGCTGATGACATCTGATTTTTCTAATAACTCTTTCATGGTTGCAACTTGTGTTGCATTACCTAGCGTTAGTTTGCTTTCAATATCGTAGAAAGAAACATTAAAGCCTAAACCTTCAGCAAGAATACCAAATTGAGTACCGATATGGCCGTAACCAATAATGCCTAGATTTTTACCACGCGCTTCATAAGAAGCAGTTGCTGATTTATCCCACTCACCGCGATGAGCTTTGGCATTACGCTCAGGTACACCACGTAATAATAATAATGCTTGGCCAAGTACTAACTCTGCAACACTTCGTGTATTCGAGAAAGGTGCGTTAAAAACGGCAATACCTTTTACTTGTGCTGCGTTTAAATCTACTTGATTAGTACCAATGCAAAAACAACCAATTGCCACTAATTTGTCTGCTGCTGCTAATACTTTTGCTGATAAGTTAGAGCGCGAACGAATGCCGATAAAATGTACATCTTTAATTTTTTCGATTAAATCATCTTCGCTTAACGATGTTTTAATACTTTCGATATTGTTGTAACCAGCCTGGGTAAAAGTATCAACCGAACTCTGGTGCAAACCTTCTAAAAGAAGAATTTTTATTTTATCTTTATTGAGTGAAAACTTAGTCATTGTATTTCCTTGAGCCTTATTTAAAGGTGATGGGCAGCAATTTTGAGAATAATTTTAGTACCTGTAAAATAGCAAAAATACTTGTAATTGTGAATCTGAGACTGTTGTTTCTTATATTATAAATCGAAACAACTTATTACAATTTCATTGCTATTATTTACATAAAGTTTGATCTATTCACTTAGCTTTATCAAATAGGTCATAAATAGATTGTTAACTGAGGTTATTTCAGCGTTTTAACGCCATCTTCTGCGCCAACTAAAACAACATCTGCAGCACGGTTTGCAAATAAACCGTTGGTTACAACACCGACGATTGAATTTATTTGATTTTCTAGTGTTAATGGCTCAGCAATTTTTAGGTTGTGTACATCTAAAATAACATTACCGTTATCAGTGATCACACCTTCACGGTAAACAGGGTCGCCGCCTAGTTTAACCAGTTCACGAGCAACGTAACTACGTGCCATAGGAATCACTTCAACAGGTAGAGGGAAGTCACCTAAAATATCGACATTTTTAGTGTCATCAACAATACAAATAAATTTATCTGCAACTGCTGAAACAATCTTTTCACGAGTTAATGCCGCACCGCCGCCTTTAATCATGTGATTGTATGGGTTAATTTCGTCAGCTCCGTCAACGTATACACTTAACTCAGAGACTTCATTTAAATCAAATACTTCAATACCGTATGATTTTAGTTTATCGGTTGAAGCTTCTGAACTGGATACTGCGCCTACAATGCTATTTTTTATTGTTGCTAGGGCATCAATAAAATGATTAACCGTTGAACCTGTACCAACACCTACGATGGTATCTTTTTCAACGTATTCTAAGGCTGCATAAGCGGCTGCTTTCTTCTTATCATCTTGAGTCATGACTTGTATCCTGTTGAGTGAGCGTGAGTCTTGAAAGTGGCGCGATTATACCCCTAATTACGCTGTAATTTTAAGCTCTATTTACTAAAAACCAGTAAATAATTGTGCTTATTATTTTTTCATAATTGAATTGCGAGTTGAATGAAGAGTTTAATGAAGAATTTTCATTCAGAAAAATGGAAATGTTGTAGAGGAGTCATTATTTCAGGTAAAGGCACATCCCATTCTTGAATTGGCAATAAATCGACGTACTGGCAGTTATGTGCAAGTCCGATCGGGTAGGGGCCTCTCTTGTCAGAAAACCAAGGTGCTAATAAACGATCGTAATAACCGCCTCCCATCCCGATTCGGTTTCCTTGTTGATCAAAAGCAACTAATGGAGTGAATACAATATCTAAGTTTTCGGGTGAGCAAGTGTTTAAATAAGGCGCTAAACTTTTTGAAGTAGAAGTAGAAGTAGATTGATTGTCATGGCCATCATTATGTTCATTAATCTGATGATCAACATTAATGTCGAGTCTAGGTTCTTTAATACCGTAGCGATTTTTAATCATCATCGTATTTTCTTGATAAGCTAAAAACAATAACTCACCAATTTGAGTTGGGTGAACCACAGGTAAATAAACCTGTTTTTTTTGTTGCCAGCACCATTCTATAAAGTTGTGTAAATCAATTTCGCCATCATGCGCAAGCGTCACTGAAATATGTTGTGCTTGTTGTACTTTGGGATGTTTAACTAAAGAGGTTAGTAATTGTGATGAAGCTTGCTGTTGTTGCACGGGTAATAAAGCGTTGCGCGCAGCACGAACTTGCTGACGAATGGCATTTCGCTGTTGGGAAATATTATCGGGCATATTAGGCATTATATTATTCGCGTTTGTAGGTAAACAGGTTGTGTCAATAACATAACAAATATGTTGTCAGTTAGCACCGCTAAATAATAATTTATGATGGAGAATAAAGGTGTGAAGGAGAAATGAAAAACACTTAAGTCTTAAGGAAAAGACTTAAAAAAGATAACCCAAGGATACCGCTTTTGACTGTGACCTTGAACCCGAAGGTCAAGGTTGGCGTATTGATGTCTACCGCAGGTTTCTCGATACGAGTCGAGCTTACACAATAGCAAAGCAAAACAATTCACCAGGGTAATACTTATCGGCTCAGGGACTTAGTCAAGATTAACGAGTACCCGAGGGTTGAATAAACTGTACCTACATTTGAACAGTATTAAAAGGCTTTTTAGGAAAAAAGTTGAAGTTTGTTGCTGCTTGATGGTTTTTTAAACATTATAACAATGTTACTAATAGCGGTACTATTTTACGGGGTAAAATAACTTGTTTATTGGTTATAAATTTTACGAAAGAAGACAAGTACTTATATTTATTTATGTTTGAAACTGAAAATTTTGTTGTGGATTTTAAGTGTATTTTAGAAATTTTTTATAAACGCTTTAGATCAACTTTTAAAAACGCTTAACCTTATTTTAAGGCAGAGGCTTTAATGCATTGCGATAACACCGAGTCCGCTAAAAGTAATACTTATTTTGGCGTCGATGTTATTTGCTAGAAAGGGGCATAAGGAAAGCATTTAGAAAATGAGTTAAGTCTTTAGTTAAAAATGTAGTTAAGCATTAAATTAAATATCTAGCTAAGCATCTAGTTAAGTCTGCTAATTATTAACGTTATTCTTTAATCGTTGTTTTATTCAATGCACCATTAATTGCATCTTGAAGTTCTTGAATACGCTTATTCAATTGATCTGTTTGTTCTTGAGCTTCTGCTTTTATGGTATTTAATTGATGGCGATAGTTTAATGCAGCCATTACCACTAATTGTTCATTTCGTAACGTTCTTCCGCTACTTTTCATTTCTTTTAAATGCTCATCTACCTGAGCGACGGTACTTAATAAGTTTTCTTGCTCACCGTCAGGGCAGCCGATTTTATATTGTTGGCCTAAAATAGTTATATCAAGTTGCGCCATAATGCCCCCGTTAGTGTTGCAGAATAAGGGAGTAATCAGTTTCCCTAAAAAAAATGTCATATAGTGGGCGAACTATATCGACCTAGCTATCAAGTTTCAAGTACTTACTAGCGACGAGATCCTCTGGATGATAGAATAGTGGCACTATCCTTAGTTTATTAAGAGTGTCGCTATGAGTTCTGCCGTTCTACCAAGTTTTGATAAAATTTCGCAAGCCCTTGACAGTGCTGACCTATTCACCAATGCAGCGGAAACACATGGGGTGTTATCTGGCTTTGTTTGTGGTGGCGTTGCCCTTGACGATAAAAGCTGGCAGTCATTATTTAATGATGTTGTTAATGAAGGCATGGCGCTACCACAAGCGGTGAAAAGCTTGGTTTCAAACATTTATGCTGATGTTGTTAAACAATGTACTGATGATGGTTTGGGGTTTAATTTATTGTTACCAGATGATGACAAACCATTAGATGAACGAGCAGAAGCCATGGCGCAATGGGCGCAAGGTTTCTTAGTGGGTTTTGGTATGGTCCAACAAGCCCTTAATCAAGCATCAGATGATGTTCAAGAAGTGATCCGTGATATTCGCGACATTTCACAATTATCGTTAGATTTTGAACAAGAAGATGAAGACTCTGAAATTGCTTTTACTGAAATTGTTGAGTACCTTCGAGTTAGTGCGATGTTATGTTTTAATACTTTTTCTCGTAATACGCCGTTACCTGTTTCTAAGACTCTGCATTAAAGTGAGAACCCATGACTGAATTTATAACCCGTCGTAATGTATTTGCTAATAGCATGCTGGATAACAGCATGGCTATTTTTCCTGCCAATGAAGAATTAACGCGTAGTAATGATACTGAATTCCGTTTTCGTCAAAATAGTGATTTCTATTACTTGTGTGGATTCAATGAGCCAGATGCTTGTTTGTTATTGATTAAACAAAATGGACAATTAAATACCGTTTTATTTAATCGTAAAAAAGATAAAACAGCCGAGATTTGGCATGGCTATCGTTTAGGACAAGCTGATGCCATTATCCAATTAGAAGTCGATCAAGCATTTCCTATTGATGATTTTGAAGAGAAGTTAAGTGAACTATTAACGGGTATTGAAAGTGTATATTACCCAGTGTTAAGTGGCTTAGTATTAGACCAAAAACTACAAAATGTATTAAATAAATTACGTAGTCGTTCTCGAAGTGGTTTGATTGCTGCCAATCAATTTTTAAACTGGAAGCCTCAGATACATGAAATGCGTCTATTTAAAAGTGAAGCTGAAAAGCAAATTATGCGTAAAGCGGGTGAAATATCTGCATTAGGACATGTTCGTGCTATGCAACGCTGTAAGCCGGGTATGATTGAGTTTCAATTACAGTTAGAAGTTGAATATGAGTTTGCTAAACAAGGCACACGTGACGTTGCTTATAACAGTATTGTTGCTGGTGGTAATAACGCTTGTATTTTACATTACACTGAGAATGATCAACCGTTAAAAGACGGTGATTTAGTGCTAATAGATGCAGGGGCTGAATACCAAGGTTATGCGGGGGATATTACACGTACTTTCCCTGTTAACGGTCGTTTTTCTAAAGAGCAAGCAACCATTTATCAACTAGTATTAGATTGTCAGTTATTGGCGATTGAGCAAGTTAAGCCCGGTTCGAGCGTATTAGGTATTAACAAGTTAGTGGTTCGTAAAATGTGCGAAGGTTTATTGGCTTTAGGCATTTTACAAGGTGACATTGAAACCTTAATTAAAGAAGATAAACATAAAGCATTTTATATGCATGGTTTAGGGCACTTTATTGGTTTAGATGTACATGATGTTGGCAACGCAGGCACCATTGACCAACCGCGTCCATTAGAGGCCGGTATGGCCATTACTATTGAGCCTGGTTTATATATTAGTCATGATGCTGATGTTGAAGAACGTTGGAAAGGAATTGGTATTCGTATCGAGGATGATGTGATGGTCACAGACAGTGGATGTGAAGTGTTAACGTCAGCTGTGCCTAAAAGTATCCTAGAAATTGAAGCTTTAATGAATGGCTAATCAAACTCACACAGAAACAACATCAAAAATAACCGGTAACAATACATTATATGATGTAGTGATTGTTGGTGCTGGTATGTCTGGCTCTTTACTCGCATTGTCGTTATTAAAGCAAAACTCACAGCTCAACGTGTTATTGCTTGATGAGAATGCACAAAGAGTTAACCATTCGGCCTCTATAGTGCCTAAACAAACTCAACGTGAACATAGCAATCCAAGTTTTGATGGGCGTTGTATTGCCCTTAATGCGGGGTCAGTCGATATTTTAGATGGCTTATCGATGTGGTCTGATATCAAAGTAAATGCACAAGCGATTGATCAAATCCAAGTCTCTGATAAAGGTTATTTTGGAGCGGTTGAGTTAACGCCTGAAATTAAAAAAACAGCGTTTGGCTATGTAGTGGAGTTACAACATGTCGGTAAAATATTATCGAATGCTCTCGCTGCTTTTTCATCATTAACCACGTTATATCAGGTTAAGTTAGATAATATACAACAAACGCTGAACTCCGTTACTTGTGAATTAAGTAACGGTCAATCTATCGAAGCTAAGTTGTGTGTTGGTGCTGATGGTAGCAATAGCCAAGTGAGAGAACTCGCTAATATCAGTAGTACCAATGTGGCTTATCAACGTAGTGCGATCATTTGTAATGTTAGTTGTTCTGAACCTCATCAGAGTGTCGCCTATGAGCGTTTTACTAAAAGCGGTCCAATTGCTTTATTGCCACTAACAAAAAATCGTTATTCTTTAGTTTACTGTGTTGAAGGTGATCAGGCTGAGTCGATCGCAGGTTTATCTGATTCACTGTTTTTAGCTGAACTACAGAAAACCTTTGGTTATCGATGTGGTTTATTTGAAGTGGCAGGTAAGCGCGATATTTACCCTTTAAACTTATTAAAAACAACAAAGCCAATAGCACATCGTGTTGTGTGTATTGGTAATGCTGCGCATAGCTTACACCCCGTCGCAGGACAGGGGTTTAATTTAGGCTTAAGAGATTTGTTTGTATTAGCAAAAGTGATTGTAGAATCTGATGTTAAACAGATTGGCTCATTTTCAATGCTCAATCATTATTGGCAGTGCCGAGCAAAAGATCATCATCGTACTATTTTAATGACCGATAGTTTAGTACGTGCGTTCAGTAATCAATATCCTGTATTAAGTATTCCTCGCAATATTGGTCTTCAGGCAATGAGTCTTTTCCCCTTTTTATCTCAGCCTATTATCGAACAAGCGAAAGGCCAGTTTGATTTGTTTAAAAGAGAGAGTTTATCATGATGCAGTCTTATGACGTGACCATAGTCGGTGGCGGAATGGTTGGATTAACCTTAGCGAGATCATTGGCTAATAGTCGTTTATCGATAGCCATTATTGAGGCTAATGAAACGACTGATTTATCAGCAACGCCAGAAAGTCGAGTGAGTGCAGTGAGTTTTGCTAGTAAAACCTTACTTGATAATTTAGGCATTTGGTCATTATTAAAAGCACAACGCATCACGCCTTATCACACCATGCAAGTATGGGAAAAAGACAGTTTTGGCAAAATAGACTTTGCTGCTGAACAAGTGAATCAAAAAGATTTAGGTTATATCGTTGAAAACAAAAACCTGCAACAAGCACTCTTAAGCGGTGTTGAACAACAAGACAACGTCACTTTCTTTTGCCCTGACTCGTTACAAGGTATGGCCATTGGCGATGGTGAAGCGTGGTTAACCTTGAGTAGCGGCAAACAATTAACCTCAAAATTAGTCGTGGCAGCTGATGGTGCTAATTCATGGGTGAGACAACAGCTTAATATCCCATTAACACAATGGGATTATCAACATCATGCGATTGTAGCAACGGTAAAAACAGTCGAACCACATCAAGCTTGTGCGCGTCAAATATTTACAGGGCAAGGGCCTTTGGCATTCTTACCTTTATATGATCAAAATACTTGTTCGATAGTGTGGTCTTTACCGCCAATGCAAGCAGAGATGTTACTCGCATTAGATGATCAAGCTTTCAATCAACAATTAAATCGTGCTTTCGATAATCGTTTAGGGCTATGTGAAGTACAAGGGGAGCGTAAAAGTATTCCTTTAAGCATGCGTTATGCGAGAGATTTTGCTAAACATCGCGTTGCGTTAATTGGCGATGCAGCCCATACGATTCATCCGTTAGCGGGGCAAGGGGTGAACCTAGGATTACTTGATGCTGCTTGTTTAGGGCAAGAAATATTACAAAATGCATCATTAGGTAATGATATTGGCTTGTACAATAATCTACGCCATTTTGAGCGCTGGCGTAAAACAGAAGCAACAGAGATGATCGCGTCGATGGAGCTATTAAAGCAACTCTTTAATGGTGTCAATCCTGTACAAAAAGTATTAAGAGATGTTGCACTATTAATGGCTGATAATATTAGTCCATTAAAAAAACAATTTATTAAACAGGCAATGGGGTTAGGCGGTAATAAGCCTAATTTATGTTCGCCAAGTACATCGGTTGAATAAATTAATACTGATAAAATTTTAACGATACTTGTTGTTTTTTGGCATTTTTCCTGAGAACAGGTATATTAGCGATAATTTTACTTACGCCTTTGATTGAAACGGCACTTTGTTAATCATTATGTTTAATAAATTGTGTCCAGATTGAAGGTTTCAAATACCATAAGAGCGAAATAATATGATCATTAAACCAAAGATTCGTGGCTTTATTTGTACAACTACACACCCAACGGGCTGTGAAAAAAACATTCAAGCACAAATTGAATACACTAAGAAACAAGGCAAAATTGAAAAAGGCCCTAAACGTGTATTAGTGATTGGTTCTTCTGCTGGTTACGGCATGTCATCTCGTATTGCTGCTGCATACGGAAGTGATGCTTCAACAATCGGTGTGTTTTTTGAGAAGCCAGCAACCGATCGTAAAGTAGGTTCTGCAGGTTGGTACAATAGTGCTGCATTTGAAAAACAAGCTAAAGAAGATGGTCTATACGCTAAAAGCGTTAATGGTGATGCATTCTCGAATGAAACAAAGCAACTTGTTATCGATACAATCAAAGCTGACTTAGGTCAAATCGATGCGATTATCTATTCAGTTGCTGCACCTGTACGTAAATTACCTGACACAGGTGAAGTGATTCGTTCAAGCCTAAAACCAATTGGCGAAACTTACACTTCAACTGCTATCGATACTAACAAAGACGTGATCATCGAAGCATCAGTAGAGCCAGCAACAGAAGAAGAAGTTGCTAATACTGTCACGGTAATGGGCGGACAAGATTGGGAACTTTGGATGAACGCGCTAGCAGATGCTGGTGTATTAGCTGAAGGTGTTAAAACAGTTGCTTACTCTTACATTGGTACTGAATTAACATGGCCTATCTATTGGAATGGCGCATTAGGCAAAGCTAAATTAGATTTAGACCGTGCTTCTACTGCTATTCAAGCTCAATTAACACCTTTAGGTGGTGAAGCTTATGTTTCAGTACAAAAAAGTGTCGTAACACAAGCAAGTTCTGCTATTCCAGTCATGCCTCTATACCTTTCAATGGTATTTAGAATCATGAAAGAAAAAGGCTTACATGAAGGTTGTATGGAACAGATTCACCGTCTATTCACAACACAATTATTCAAAGCTGACGGTTCTTCTCCTACTACAGATGAAGCTCGTCGTTTACGTCTTGATGATTGGGAACTTCGTGATGAAGTACAACAAGCATGTACAGACTTGTGGCCACAAATTACTACTGAAAACCTGTTTGAACTAACAGATTACCAAGATTATAAAGATGAATTTTTACAATTATTTGGTTTTGGTATCGATGGTGTTGACTACGATGCTGACGTTGAACCTTTAGTTGAATTCGACTGTCTATAATCAGCGTTAAGCTGAAAGTTAAATATTAAAAATACCCGCTTATATGCGGGTATTTTTTTAGTAAAATAATTGTTTTTTAGTCATTTATTTTAGAGTGCTAACCGATACGTGACTTTTTTGTTGCAACTTGATGGTAAATAATTAAAATTATGGCCATCGGTATGTAGCGCAGCTTGGTAGCGCACTGTCATGGGGTGTCAGGGGTCAGAAGTTCGAATCTTCTCATACCGACCAATTCCTCTTTTATTATCTTTCCTCTTATATAAAGGACGTTTCATGTCTCGTTTTTCATTACCTGAGTCTCAATTATTAAAAGAAGTTCAAACCGTATTTGAAGTACAAAGTGCAGCGATTAGCGCACACAGTAAATTAGTCGGTGAACCTTACTTACAAGCTTTATCATTAATGAAAAACTGCCAAGGACGAGTGATTGTTTGTGGTATGGGAAAATCAGGGCACATCGGTACTAAGATCGCAGCGACACTTGCATCTGTTGGTACACCCTCATTTTTTATGCACCCAGGTGAAGCATTTCACGGTGACTTAGGGATGGTGACTAAAGATGACGTGTTATTACTGATTTCATACAGCGGTGAAACGGATGAGCTATTGAAGATCATTCCTTCACTACAACATTTCGGTAATAAAATAATTTCGATTACCGGTGGTAAAAACTCTACATTAGCTAAACATTCTGATGTTGTATTAGATGCGAGTGTCGAAAAAGAAACGTGTCCAAATAATTTAGCGCCAAGTACATCAACAACACTCACTTTAGTGATTGGTGATGCTTTAGCCAATACCTTAACCTTAGAAAAAGATTTTAGCCCAATGGACTTTGCTCGTTTTCATCCAGGAGGCAGTTTAGGTAAGCGCTTATTAACTTTCGTTCGTGATGAGATGCGCAGTGATAATTTACCAATCGTTTCTGCCGATACGTCAGTGACAGATGTATTAATGGTGATGACGGAAACACGTACGGGATTAGCATTAGTGTTAGATGGCGATAACCTACAAGGCGTGATCACCGATGGTGATGTTCGCCGATTCTTAATTGCGGGTGAAAGCATTGTTGATAGCCAAGCGTCACACTTAATGAATTCAACACCTCGTTTAATATCAGCATCTGCGCGTTTAACTGAAGCTGAAGAGTTAATGCGTGAAAAACACATTAAATGGCTAGTGGTAAGTGAGGATGGTAAAAAAGTAGATGGCATCATTGAGTGGGCTCAATAAGTTATAAACTGCTGAGCGGGTTTAATAAGTTAAAATAGCTGAGTGGGTTCAATAAGTTATAAACTGCTGAGCGGGTTTAATAAGTTAAAATAGCTGAGCGAGCTTAATAAGGTTAAGAATAGGTGAGTCAGTTCTAAATATATTAACGCCATAGCCTCAATCTACTTCATTAAAAAAGGGTGAACATATAAATGTTCACCCTTTTTAGTTTTCAAGTCTCGGCCTAAAATAGGCTTTAAAACTAATTTAATCGGTCTTTTAGCTGCCACATTTTAAATACACCAAAAAAGAATATAGCGAATCCCTCTTTTTTAGTTAATTTGAGCTTTTCAGCGAATGCACCATAAATAACTAATAGTTGGATGGCATGCATGGCCACCACAAAAGCTAACAAAAAGTAAAAGGCGAGGGCGGCTTTGCCAGGGAAAGGAAAAAATAAGTTAGCAATTAATAATCCCCAAATAATGACCATTAACGCTTTAGCAAAGGGAATAAAGTACTTCATGATTAACCTCTACTAAATAATTGGTAACGAACTTGACCGGAAATTTTTTCTTTTAACAACTCCCAATTGTCAGGTGTTGTTAAGGTGGTTAATGTACTTTCGACTTCGACATAAACCAGGCAATTATCTGTTAAGTGACCTTGAGATTCTAATTGTTCAATACAAGGTTGTGCTAAACCTAAATTAAATGGCGGATCTACAAATACCACATTATATTGTTTAGCAGCAGGCTGTGTTAAATATTTTAAAGAGTCACCCTGAATAACTTGCGCGTTTTCTACTTTAAGCGTATTTATATTGCTTTGTAATTGAATCGCGACTTGTTTATCGAGTTCTAAAAAAGTGCAATATCGGCTATAACGAGATAAAGCTTCAAAGCCTAAACTGCCACTGCCACTAAAACAATCTAAGCAGTTTGCATCTCGAATATCATGCATTAACCAATTAAAAAGCGTCTCTTTGGTACGATCGGTTGTTGGACGTAAACCTTGTTTATCTTTGACTGGTAACTTTTTTCCTCGCCATTGACCTGAGATTAGACGGATAAATCCATCACTAGTTGGCTTTTTACTTTTTTCTTTGGGTGAAACACGTTGATTTTTACGCATATTATTTTTAGTCCGGCAAGCAATAGTGCTAATATAGCAATTCAATACGCTTGCTATTTTAGCAGGGTAAACAGGTTGTTAGTAAGGTTTTTAATTAATGTCTAAGAAGAAAGGATTGTTTTCATGGTTTTCTAAAAAGCCAGCGAAAGAAACAGAGCAAGAAAAAGCTGAATTATTAGTTCGTGAGCAGGCTGAAAAAGAAGCCGCACTAGAAAAAGTAGCTGCCGAAGAAGCGCAAAAACAAGCTGAATTAGAAGCTCGTGAGCAAGCCGAAATAGCGGCGCGAGAAAAAGCAGCCGCCGAAGAAGCGCAAAAACAAGCTGAATTAGAAGCTCGTGAGCAAGCAGAATTAGCGGCGCGAGAAATAGCAGCCGCTGAAGAAGCACAAAAACAAGCTGAATTAGAAGCTCGTGAGCAGGCCGAAATAGCGGAACGAGAAAAAGCAGCAGCTGAAGAAGCACAAAAACAAGCTGAGATATTCGCTCGTGAGCAAGCAGAGTTAGCTGCCCAAGAGCAAGCCGCTGAAGAGGCTAAACAAGTTGCAGCCTTATTAGCAAAAGAACAAGCAGAACTTGCAGCTCAAGAAAAAGCAGCAGTCGAAGAAGCGCAAAAACAAGCTGATTTATTAGCACGTCAACAAGCTGAACTTGAAGCCCAAGAGCAAGCCGCTAAAGCACGAGCAGCTTATCAAGAAGCACAACGAAATGCTGAGATTGCACGCCAACAAGTAGAACAAGATCTTAACGAAGAAGTTAAAGCTGAGATCGAGTTAACACCCGCAGTGGTCGAAGAGCCTGAAAAAACGGAAGAGTCATTAGAAACTGATGAAACTAAAAAACTTGGTTTTTTCGCTCGTTTTGCACATAGTTTAAAAAGAACACGTCTTAGTATTGGTAGTGGTTTATTATCTTTATTTAAAGGTAAAAAAATCGATGATGATTTATTTGAAGAGTTAGAAGAGCAGCTTATTGTTGCGGATATTGGTGTTGAAACAACATTACGTATTATTCAAAACTTAACGGATCATGCCGATAGAAAACAATTAAAAGATGCAGAAGTGCTTTATGAGTTATTGAAAAAAGACCTTTCTGATATCTTAGAAAAAGTTGAACAACCTTTAGTGATAGACGAAACTAAAAAACCTTATGTTATTTTAATGGTTGGGGTTAATGGCGTAGGTAAAACCACGACTATTGGTAAGTTAGCTAAAAAATATCAAAGCGAAGGTAAATCAGTGATGCTGGCTGCAGGTGATACATTCCGTGCCGCTGCTGTTGAACAGTTACAAGTCTGGGGTGACCGTAATAATATCCCTGTTATTGCTCAACAAACAGGTGCAGATAGTGCATCAGTATTGTTTGATGCAATGGATGCAGCCCAAGCTCGTGGTGCCGATGTATTGATTGCAGATACTGCTGGTCGCCTACAAAATAAAGAACATTTAATGGGAGAGCTGGCAAAAGTTGTGCGTATTATGCGCAAAAAAGATGCTACTGCACCACATGAGATTATGTTAACTATTGATGCTGGCACAGGTCAAAATGCCATTAGTCAGGTTAAGCTATTTAATGAAGCGGTTGGTTTAACAGGCGTTACATTTACTAAGTTAGACGGCACAGCAAAAGGCGGTATTATTTTCTCTATCGCTGATCAATTCAAACTCCCAATTCGTTATATCGGCGTTGGTGAAGGCATTGATGATTTACGAGAGTTTAATGCTAAAGAGTTTATTGATGCTCTTTTTTCTAAAGAAGATGAATCATAACAAGGTAAAAATAGACAATGATATTATTTGAAGAAGTCAGCAAAATTTATGGCGATAATCAAATCGCTTTAAATAAAGTAGATTTTCATTTAAAACAAGGTGAAATGGCTTTTTTAACAGGTCACTCAGGCTCTGGTAAAAGTACACTATTAAAATTAGTTAGTTTAATGGAACGCCCAACAACAGGTCGCATTGTTTTAAACGGTAATGATATCAGCCATATTAAAGGTGATGATATTCCTTACTTACGTCGCCATATCGGTATGATCTTTCAAGATCATCGTTTATTAATGAACCGTACGGTGCTTGATAATGTAGGCTTACCTTTATTGATTGAAGGCTATAGCAGCTTTGAAATAAGACGTCGTAGTTTAGCTGCATTAGATAAAGTAGGGTTAACAGGTAAAGAACATTCTTTCCCTATTAATTTATCGGGTGGTGAGCAACAACGTGTTGGTATTGCGCGTGCAATCATTAATCAACCTCCACTATTATTAGCGGATGAACCGACAGGTAACTTAGATCCAAAATTATCATTAGAGATTTTGAGTTTATTTGAATCGTTAAATCAATTTGGTATGTCAGTATTGATCGCGACACATGATTTAGGTCTGATTGCAAAAATGCGTTATCGCACATTGACGTTGCGTGAAGGCGATATGATTAATGATGGCTTATTAAGGGAACGTAATGAGTAATTCAATGGGTGCAAAAAGAAAGCTATCAGGCTCTCCAAAAATTAATAAAGTCTCTTTTTTGGCTCGAGTTAAAGCGTCACTTAGTCAGCATGTTCATCAACTTTCAAGCAGCTTTTTTGAGCTATGGAAAACACCTTTTGCTACCTTAATGACCATTTTAGTACTCGGTATTGCACTTTCACTACCGACTGTCTTTCACGTTGTTTATAAGAACGTAGAACGTGTTAGTGGGCAATGGGATAGTGCTTCAGAAGTTAGCTTGTTTTTGAAAAAAGATATTTCAGAAGAAAGAGTGCAAGTACTGATCAATAAACTGGGTTTATATAAAGATATTGAAACCGTTACTTATATTTCTCGCCATCAAGCATTGGAGGAGTTTAAAGAAATGTCTGGTTTTTCAAAGGCATTAAACTATTTAGACGAAAACCCATTACCTGCAGTACTGGTTGTTGTACCAGTTAAAGGCGCGATGAATACTGCTGGTAGTAAGCTATTGGTCGCTAAATTAGAGCGTGAACAAGACATTGATTTAGTACGAGTTGATATTGATTGGATAGAAAAATTACAAGCTATATTCTATCTAGTTGTTGATGTAGTGATAGGTATTGCTACTTTATTATTACTTTCAGTGCTTCTGATCGTTAGTAATACTATTCGTTTGAATATTCTTAACCAACGCGCCGAAATTGAAGTCTTAAAGTTAGTAGGGGCAACCAATAGCTTTATTCAATTACCTTATTTATATATAGGGGCTTGGTATGGATTCTTAGGAGGTGTTATTGCTTGGTTATTTTCTTTTGTGCTGGTGATTTGGTTAGAGTCTGGCGTGATGAATTTAACGGGACTTTATCAAGCTAACTTTGAACTTATATCACTCAGTTTTGATGGAACAATTATATTGTTGGTAACGAGTGCATTATTAGGTTTAATTGCTTCGTTCATCTCAGTGAAACAATACCTTGTTACAATAGAACCAAAGTAATTTAAACACTTCATTAAATAATATTTGAATAAGTCATAGCTAAGCCTATGCACTTATAAATTAAAGAGATCAACCTTGATCTCTTTTTTTTTGCATGTATTATGTGATCTACTTCACGGGGATTTCTTGAGAAGATTTGATTTCAGGTGTTTTATGAAAATTGTTGATATTAAGTTGTTACCAATCTCGTCGCCTACTTGCCAAGCACTTATTCAAGAACAAATGGCTTTCCAAAAAGAAATGAAGCTAATTGAGCTAACTGCCGACTGTAAGGAAATCCTTGTCATTCGGGTTGATGGTCGATTGATTGCCTATGGAACTTTTGACCTGTATGAAGGTCAGATTATGCGTATTAATTCTTTACATTTCCGAGATATTTTTCAACATCATGTATTAGGGCAATACTGGTTATCTCGTTATGTAAAACGTAAACTTGAAAGAAAATGCTATTTGAATTTTTTGATAGCCAGTTAACTTTATTACATTGGTTAATGTATTTTTCTTTTGTGTTTGCTACTGTATAATAAATTGTTATCTTTTTAAGAAAACATCTATTATCTAAACCTAAAGTATTTCAAAGGTGAATCATGAGTGAAACAATAAATTCAATGAGTATCGTTCCTCAAGGAAGTATTGGAGCCTATGTTCAATCTGTAAACTCATTCTCAAAGCTAAGCGCTGAAGAAGAACAAGAGTTAGCAGAGCGTCTATTTTACCAAGGTGATTTAGAAGCAGCTAAAAAGTTAGTCATGTCACATCTTCGTTTTGTGGCTTACATTGCTAAAAGCTATGCCGGTTATGGTCTAGCACAAGCTGATTTAATTCAAGAAGGTAACGTAGGCTTAATGAAAGCAGTTAAACGCTTTGACCCAACTGTGGGTGTGCGTCTTGTATCTTTTGCTGTGCATTGGATTAAAGCTGAAATTCATGAGTACGTTATTCGTAACTGGCGCGTAGTTAAAATTGCAACCACTAAAGCACAACGTAAATTGTTCTTTAACCTTCGTAAATCTAAAAAACGTTTAGGCTGGTTTAAAAAAGAAGAAGTTGAAGCGGTAGCAGAAGACTTAAATGTAAGTACTAAAGATGTACTTGAAATGGAATCGCGTTTAAATGCACAGGATCATTCATTTGATTTAAGTGTTAATGATGATGACGATAACAATTTCGCACCAATGCATTATCTTGAAGACAAAAGCGCAAGTGTAGAAACGCAAATTGAGCAAGAAAACACAGAGTCTCATACTAAAAATAAACTGTATTCTGCGTTATCAACATTAGATGCACGTAGCCAAGATATTTTAAGTTCTCGTTGGTTAAGTGAACCTAAAGCGACGTTACATGATTTAGCTGATCGTTATGGTATTTCAGCAGAACGTGTTCGCCAGTTAGAAGCTAACGCATTGAAGAAACTCAAGACCAATATGGATTTCTAACGAGTAACAATTTGATTAGGTGAGCTTTAGCTCACCTTTTTTATTCCTTTCTATAACACATCAACTCGGTACTTTATGCTTAACATTGCAACGCTTGGCCCTAAAGATACATTCTCTGATCTCGCAACTAAGCAATACATTCAAGCTATACAAGCTAAAGAGCCGCTACAAACAACACATATTCAATACTATGCAACGTTGTCACAAACCTTTGAAGCCATTGGTAAAGATTGCCAATTAGGCGTACTACCGATTGAGAATTTATCGGAAGGTTATGTACAAGTCGTACTAGATCAACTACTTGATACTAAGTTATCAGTGATCTCTGAGTTACTATTACCTATTCAATTTTCATTTGTTGGTTTTTGTGAGCAGCTATCAGAGCTAACTGACTTATATGTTCAGTTTGTTGCCCACGGACAATGTTCTGAGTTCATTAACGGTTTGGAAGGTGTGCAGATCCACATGACACAAAGCAATATTGAGTCTTTGGTATTAGCACAGAAAAAAGGCAAAACAGCAGGAGCGATTATTCCGCAACATGCATTGTCACATGCTAATGATGCCAAGCTCATTGATAATGATGTTACTAATTATAGGAATAACCAGACGCGTTTTTTAGTCCTTTCAGAAACACCACAAGCGCGTATTCAAGGTAAAGAGTATAAAACCACGTTAGTTGTTAATAACAAACAAGATTGTCCCGGTGTACTAGGCAATATTGTGAGTGCTTTTGCATTACAAAAAGTGAATTTAACCTCGATTATGTCGCGTCCTACGCGTTCTCAAATTGGTAATTATCACTTTTTTATTGATATTGATGGGCACCAAGAAGATGCACATATCTCTGCTGCACTAACAGAAATACAAGCGCAATATGATGTCACTGTTGTTGGATCTTATATTAAAGCGATTAATACTAATGGCAATAAATAGACGTTCTCATTTTATTAGTTAAAATAACCCATTTTTGTACGATTAATTTTACTATCAACTCTACTGCTACTTTATTATCAACGTTGTAAAAATAATCACCATTTACAACTATTTCTTCCTCAAATTTAATTGCTCTACACAAGGTTTAGATCACATATTCAAGCTAATTAGTCTCTTTTGAATATGTCTTATTACTATTCCTGTTATTTTTTTATCTTCTAAAACCCCATATAAATAGCCATCTTCAAAGATAATTAATAATGTTTTTTGTTCTATATGTTAATTTCACTTATTATTTTAATGGTTATTATTTGATTTACAGTTGTTTAAAAAATAGTTATCTTTTGAACGATCGTTTTTTTGTTTTCCATAGCATTTCAATAATGTCCGTAACGTTTAATAATGAGAGTGTGAATATGACTAACCCTATGCAGCAACAATCACCGCAGTTAACATCAGGAACAGAAGAACAAAATACAGTGCAAATTCCTCAAGAAGCTTTTGATTGGTACGATGAATATGCACATGGAGATATTGATCGACGTACCTTTTTGAGAAGGCTTGCGGGCATTGCTGGAGCAGGTATTACTTTAGCCACACTTTCTACTGCTTTATCTCCTAACTATGCATTAGCGGAGCAAATTTCATTTAATGATGCTGATATTACTGCAACCTATGAAAAGTTCTCATCGCCACAAGGCCATGGTGAAGGACAAGGGTATTTTGTAACACCTAAAAAAGTGGATGGTAAACTACCTGTTGTATTAGTTATTCATGAAAACCGTGGTTTAAACCCTTACATTAAAGACGTAGCGCGTCGTTTAGCGAAAGCTGGATTTATCGCATTTGCACCTGATGCCTTGTATCCACTAGGTGGCTATCCAGGTAATGATGACGAAGGTAAAGTGATGCAGAAGTCACTTGATAAAGTCAAAATTGAACAAGACTTTATTGCGGCAGCATCATTTTTGAAAGAGCATCCACAAAGTAACGGCAAGCTAGGGGCGGTTGGTTTCTGTTTTGGTGGCTATATTGTTAACATGCTAGCCGCAACGGTACCTGAAACATTAGATGCAGGCGTCCCATTTTACGGTACTCCAGCCGCTTCAGAGTTAAGAAAAAATATTAAAGCACCGTTATTAATTCAATTAGCTGAGCTTGATAAAAGAGTTAATGCGTATTGGCCTGAATATGAAGCTGATTTGAAAAAATATAATGTTGATTACGAAATGTTTATGTATGAAAAAGCCAATCATGGCTTCCATAATGATTCGACAGCGCGTTATGTACCAACCATGGCTGACCTAGCATGGGATAGAAGCATCGACTTCTTTAATAAGCATTTAGCGACGAGCTAAGCGATATAGCTTTGTAGTCCTAGAAACTGAACGACACTTATTTCATGACGTTATATTTAATTAAGTGTTAAAAAAAGAGCTCAATATTTGCATATTGAGCTCTTTTTTTGTTTAGCTATATTGTTTACCTAAGCACTAAGCACTAAGCACTAAATACTAAATACTAAATACTAATACTAAGTATGGGCACTTGATATTAGCGCTTTATTTTCTTACTAAGAATACACCCGCTTCAGTGTGGTGTGTGTAAGGGAATTGATCAAACAGAGAAAACTTCTTAATGTCATGCGTTTGAGTAAAGACTTCTAGGTTATCTTTTAATGTTTCAGGGTTACAGCTGATGTACATTATATTCTCGTACTGCTGTACCATTTTAACTGTATCGTCATCTAAGCCTGCACGCGGTGGATCAACAAAAATAGTGTTGCATTGGTAGCTAGATAACTCAACATTCTTCTCTTTTAAACGATTAAACTCACGAACACCATTAATCGCCTGTGTAAACTCTTCAGCGGACATACGCACGATGGTTACGTTATCTATGTTATTTGCAGCAATATTAAATTGTGCAGAATTAACTGACGGCGTTGAAACTTCGGTTGCTAACACGCGGTTAAAGTTTTTAGCGAGCGCTAACGAGAAGTTACCGTTACCACAATACAGCTCTAACAAATCACCTTCACTATCACGCGTACAATCAATGGCCCATTCCAACATATCGACAGACACTTTAGCATTCGGTTGTGTAAAACTATTTTCAACTTGCTGATAGATTAATTGTTGTCCATCAACCTCTAGCTTTTCAATCACGAAATCATTATCAACAATAAACTTCTGACGTCTTGCTCGGCCAATGATATTGATGGTGAAGTGTTCAGATAAACGTTCTTTTAAGGCTTTTATTGCAGTTAACCATTCGTCATCTAATACTTTGTGATAAAGCAAGCTAACCATGATTTCGCCACTTAAACTCGATAGGAAGTTAGCTTGGAATAGTTTAAAACGTAGAATAGGAGAGACTTTTAACTCTTCAACTAACATTGGCATTAATTTATTAATTAAGGTGCTTGCTGGTAAGAATTGCTCAACACGAATACGCTGACGCGTCTCTTGATTAGTCATGTAAAAATACAGATCTTCATCTTCATGCCAAACACGAAACTGACTACGCATACGGTAATGTTGTTTTTCTGAAGCAAAACAATCTAATTCAGGTAGTTCAAAGGTTGAAAAGAGTTGTGTAAATTGCTCTTTTTTAGCGTCTAATTGTGATTCATAATTGTCCGGATCAACAAATTCTAAGCTCATTATTACCTCTGTATTCTAAATCTGTATGTCACTATTCAATCAATAGCATATAAATGGAGGGGCATTCTAAAGCAGGCAGTAGAACTTGGCTAGTGAAAACAGAATGTCATGGTATTTCTGTACCTATCTAGTTGATCATTTTATTTCTTTCTCCTTCGATTACAGGCTAAAATACTTTTTTTATTGAGGAAGCAGTGATATGTCAGCTAAACGAGTGCTTATATTTGATTCTGGAGTAGGGGGCTTATCGGTTTATGAACAGATTATTAACGTTAATCCAACCATCAAATGTCATTATTTGTTTGATAATGCTTATTTTCCTTACGGTGAGCTATCAAGAGAAAAGCTCATTAAACGCATTACACAATTACTTGCTGATTTTATAAAAGAATACCCCACAGATATGATTGTGATCGCTTGTAACTCAGCGAGTACCATTGCTCTTGAAGATTTGCGTCAACATTTTTCTATTCCCATTGTTGGTGTCGTTCCTGCGATTAAACCGGCTACCTTAGTCACTAATAACAATATCATTGGATTATTAGCAACACCAGGCACTATTGAGCGCGTTTATACCACTGCTTTGATCAATGAATTTGCCGCTGATAAAACGGTGCTGCGCATTGGTTCTACGAAATTGGTTAAGTTAGCCGAAGATAAGTTAATGGGAAAAACGTTACTGCAAAGTGATTTTGAAGCAATATTGGCACCTTGGATTAAAGATGAAAAAAATATGCCTGACACATTAGTCTTAGGTTGCACGCATTTTCCTTTACTTAAACAAGAAATATCAGCGTGTTTTACACGTTCTATTTGTTTAGTGGATTCTGGTAAGGCAATTGCACTGAGAGTACAAAAGTTATTAAAGCTTGAAAAAGAGGTAGGTGATTTAGCATTACAAAGCCATCAAGCTTTTTATACTCAAACATTTGCTAATCAAACGTATTTATCTGCTTTACACAAACGCTTCATTGACTATGGATTTACACAATTAAGCTTTTGTAATCTATAAGCAAGCTTTATAGCAATCGACAATAACGATGACGTATTTCATAGCATCGTTATTGTTAATATAAGCGAACTTAACTTAGTTTCGCTAAAACTAGCCATTCACTATCAATGGCTAGTTTTGTGTTAAGTATTTTTAAGCACGGTGTAAGTACCGTTAGCTAAGCCTTTAATTGTCCATTCGCCAATGGAGTAACGTATTAAACGTAACGTTGGAAAGCCGATGTTAGCAGTCATACGACGCACTTGGCGGTTACGACCTTCTGATATGGTAATGCTTAACCACGTTGTTGGAATATTAGCGCGTTCACGAATTGCAGGGTAACGTTCCCAAATATCAGGGTTATCCATTATTTTTACTTTTGCTGGCATGGTCATGCCATCTTTTAATTTAACGCCTTTGCGTAACTTATCTAAGTCAGCTTCGCTAGGTGCACCTTCAACTTGTACCCAATAAGTCTTTTCTGTCTTTTTACCTGGTTGGGTAATCTCTGATTGAAGTTGTCCATCATTGGTTAATACTAATAAACCTTCGCTATCTCTGTCTAAGCGCCCTGCAGCATAGATATTTGGAATATCAATATAGTCTTTTAATGTTTCACGCATTGAATCTTCATTACCTTCATCGGTAAATTGACTTAATACATCAAAGGGTTTGTTAAATAAGACTACTTTTTGCATTGACTTAGGTAGTACCTTTTTCGGTACAAACTTTTTATGCGCTGCTTTTTTTACATTAAAGTGAGTAGGTTTTTTACCAGATCGCTTACTTGCTGTTGAGTCTGCTTTAAATTTGTTATTGGTTTTATTTATTGGAGGTTGATTCACTTGTTGCCCTTAAAGCAGTCAAAAGAGTTATTGTATCAGAATAAATAGTGCAGACAGTATTGCTTATTAAATGTTATGTTTATAACATCAAAAACGATAGCCCATTGGAATCTTGTTACTTTATGTTAACAAGTACGAGTTCACAAATAACGATCAAGATCACGTTAAAATCGATGACTTAAGGGTATGAAACTAGATAATTTTGTTTTTTTCGATATGATATGCGCGTAATTATTATGCGTAACAATTTGATAACATTTTTAACGATATTAATTCACTTCATAATTTTTTGTTAAAGGAAATAAAATGACAGATAAATCAGCAAAGATCATCTATACACAAACAGATGAAGCACCTGCGCTTGCAACTCACTCTCTATTACCTATTGTTAATGCATTCACTAAAGCGGCAAACATTGTTGTAGAAACGCGTGACATCTCTTTAGCTGGTCGAATTATTGCCAACTTTTCTTACAAGTTGCCAGCTGCACAACAGCAAGCAGACTCATTAGCAGAATTAGGTGATTTAGCAAAAACACCAGAAGCAAACATCATTAAATTACCGAATGTAAGTGCATCAATCCCACAATTACAAGCGGCGATTAAAGAACTACAATCTCACGGTTTTGCGCTACCTAATTACCCTGAAGTAGCAAAAACGCCTGAAGAAGAAGAAATAAAAGCAGTTTATGCAAAAGTATTAGGCAGTGCAGTAAACCCTGTATTACGTGAAGGTAACTCGGACCGTCGTGTTGCTGATGCGGTTAAACAGTACGCTCAAGATCATCCACACCGTATGGGTAAGTGGTCTAAAGAGTCTAAATCACACGTTGCTGATATGTCTGATGGCGATTTCTACAGCTCTGAGCAATCAGTTGTATTGGGTCAAGATGACGATGTGAAAATTGAATTCACTAATAAAGCTGGCGTAAGCACAGTACTTAAAGCATCTACCCCTGTTTTAAAAGATGAACTAATCGATTCATCTCGTATGAGCGCTAAAGCATTACGTGATTTCTTCGAAAAAGAAATGACTGAAGCAAAAGAAAACAACATCATGCTTTCTTTACATCTTAAAGCAACCATGATGAAAGTATCAGACCCAATCATGTTTGGTCACGCGGTAACTGTTTACTTTAAAGATGTATTTGCTAAACATGCAGACTTATTTAAAGAGTTAGGTGTTGATGAGCGTAATGGTCTAGGTGATGTTTACGCTAAGATTGCTGATATCGATGCAGCTAAAAAAGCAGAAGTAGAAGCTGATATCCAAGCGGTTTACGCAACTCGTCCTAGCTTAGCAATGGTTGATTCTGATAAAGGTATCACTAACTTACACGTACCAAGTGATGTGATCATCGATGCTTCTATGCCTGCTATGGTTCGTTCTAGCGGCCAGATGTGGAATGCAGAAGGTAATCTTGAAGATACTAAAGCATTGATCCCAGATCGTTGTTACTCAGGTATCTACGAAGAAACAATTAAATTCTGTCGTGAAAATGGTGCGTTTGATCCAGCAACAATGGGTAACGTATCAAACGTAGGTCTAATGGCTCAAAAAGCTGAAGAATACGGTTCACACGACAAAACATTCCAAATCACTGAAGCGGGTACGGTTAAAGTAATTGATTCAGCAGGTAACACGCTAATGTCTCACGATGTTGAGCAAGGTGATATCTGGCGTATGTGTCAAGCTAAAGACATTCCAATCCGTGATTGGGTTCGTTTAGCAGTAAGCCGTGCACAAGCAACTGGCCAACCAGCCATCTTCTGGTTAGATGAAAATCGTGCACACGATAAAAACTTAATCGCTAAAGTAAATGCTTACTTAAAAGATCACGATACAACAGGTATAGATATTCAAATCTTAACGCCTGTTGAAGCATGTAAGTTCTCATTACAACGTGTTAAAGAAGGTAAAAACACTATCTCTGTAACTGGTAACGTATTACGTGATTACCTAACAGATTTATTCCCAATTTTAGAGTTGGGTACAAGTGCTAAAATGCTTTCAATTGTTCCATTACTTGCAGGTGGTGGTTTATTTGAAACTGGCGCTGGTGGTTCTGCTCCTAAACACGTTCAACAATTTGTTGAAGAAAACCACTTACGTTGGGATTCTTTAGGTGAGTTCTTAGCATTGGCTGTATCGATTGAAGATATCGCTGCTAAAACAGGTAATGAGAAAGCAGTTATTTTGGCTGAAGCATTACATGTAGCAAATGGTAAATTCCTAAAAGAAGATAAATCTCCTTCACGTAAAGTCGGTGAATTAGATAACCGTGGTAGCCATTTCTACTTAGCTATGTACTGGGCTGAAGCGCTTGCTGAACAAACTAAAGATGCTGAATTACAAGCACAGTTCAAAACATTGGCTGAAGCATTACTAAGCAATGAAGCGGTTATTGTTCAAGAGCTTAACGATGCACAAGGTGTTGTTGTTGACCTAGGTGGCTACTTCCATACAGACCCTGTTAAAGTATCTGCTGCAATGCGTCCAAGTAAAACGTTAAACGCTGCTGTCGATAATATTTAATTTTCGATTGTAGTCATTATGTTGAGTGGGGAAAGCTCAACGTAAACGTTTTATAACGTGAGTATCCATAAAGCCATTAAGTGATTCACTTAGTGGCTTTTTTTTGCGCAAAATTTAGAATGCTTATTTAATGTAATTGGTATTAATTTCTCAGAGTATCCTCAATTTATCCGATAAATGAAAAGTGCTATTAGATGTTGCGATTAAACTAATTTAACGAAAAATTAAAAAATAATAACCTCAATCAAGCTGCTTTGCGTTAAAGTTAACAATGTTTATTTCATTCATTTTAGTGAAAAGGGTGCTGATGCGTCTTACTTTATTCAAAAAAATTCTATTCTCGATGTTATTTATTAGTGCTTTGATGGTGCTGGGAATGGCGTGGTCTATTAACGACAGTTTTCAAACTGGTCTACAAAAGTATCTAAATCATGGGGAAGAGGAGCGATTAGAAATTGTCTCTGAATATATTGCACCTTATTACTCTGAGCAAAATGGCTGGCAAGGGTTAACGCCTGATACGATGTTAAGCGTATTATCACAGGTATTTAATCGTCCAAGAGGCGATGGCAATGAACCTAAAAAGGCGCGAAAAGAGCTTATAAGACGTTTGTTTAAACGTATCGTCGTGTTGGATGAAAACGATCAGCCGATTTTTAGTCAAAGAAAATCTAAATCGACAAATGAAATTATTAAAGTGCCTGTTATATACCAACAAAAAACCGTGGGTTGGGTGACAACACAAAAGCGTTACGTTATTCCAGGGGAGCTTGAGAGTACTTTCTATCATCAACAACAATATAATTTAATGTGGATTGTTTTATGGGTAACGTTGCTGTCATTTACCTTAGCTTTGTTGTTAGTTAGGCACTTTTTAACGCCTTTAAAGCGTCTTGAAAATGCAGCAAATTCATTACAAGAAGGTGATTACTTAACGCAAATAGACGTTAAAGGAGAAGACGAATTAGCGGCGCTATCGTTACGATTTAATGAATTAAGTAGCAGCCTATTGCGTCAAAAAGAAAATAGAGAGCAATGGTTAGCCGATATTTCTCATGAATTACGTACTCCTATTTCTGTCTTAAAAAGTGAAATAGAAGCATTACAGGATGGCATTCGTAAGCCAGAGCCTAAGTATATTGATTCATTACATAACCAAGTACAAAACTTGAGCCAATTAGTAAATGATTTATATCAGCTGTCGTTGTCTGATGCAGGAGTGCAGTTTGATTTGGCTGAGTCTGTTGACGTACAACAAGTGCTAGCAACGAGTTGTTCACAATACCAATTACGTTGCCAAGAAAAGCAAATTCAATTACAAAGTGACTTTAACCTTAAAAAGCCTGTTTATATTAAAGGCGATAAAAAATCATTAACACAGTTGTTCTCTAACTTACTAGAGAACAGTTTACGTTACACCGATGCGCCGGGATTATTACAGGTTAAATTAAAACAAAATAAGCAGCAGCTTCAAATATGTATTGAAGACAGCGCACCAGGTGTGCCCGATCAGGCTTTACCTAAATTGTTTGAACGTTTATATCGTGTTGACGAGTCTCGCAGTCGTTTGAGTGGCGGTTCTGGTTTAGGGTTATCCATTTGCCAAACAATTGTAAAAGCACATCAAGGTGAAATGATAGCAACACATTCAGCTTTAGGTGGATTAACTATTACTATTTATCTACCTATCTCAGAGAGTTAATAAAGGAATTACAATGTCACAGCATGTTTTAATTGTGGAAGATGAAGAATCATTAGCGCAAGTCTTAGGCGAGTATCTTACTCAGTCTGGTTTAATCACTCATATTATTACTGATGGTTCGCAGGTGATTGAATGGGTTAAACAAAATCCAGTTGATTTATTAATCTTAGATTTAATGTTACCAGGGAAAAATGGATTAGATATTTACAGAGAGTTACGTACTTTTACCGATATTCCAGTGGTAATGGCGACCGCTAGAATCGATGAGATTGATCGCTTAATTGGTTTGGAGCTAGGTGCGGATGATTATATTTGTAAGCCGTATAGCCCAAGAGAGGTCGTTGTAAGAGTCAAAAATATCCTACGCCGCTCAACCGATGAAATTAAAATGGTTGATAAAATATTAAGTATTAATGAAAGTACGATGCAAGTATTAGTGAAAGGCAAAGAAGTTAGCTTAACACGTGCTGAATTTCGCCTTCTATCGCATTTTCACCAACATAAAGAGCAAGTCTTTAGTCGAGAGCAGTTAATGACTCAAATCTACTCAGATAACCGTGTAGTGACAGATAGAACTATCGATAGTCATATTAAAAACTTACGTCGCAAAATTCAAAACGTTGATGCAGAGGTTGATTGCATTCAATCTATCTACGGTGTCGGTTACAAATTTGCTCTGTAGTTGCTCTCATCATAGCCAGTAAACCAGCGATTTGAATAAACCTGCATTTTTAATAAGCAGGTCGCTGGTTCCATTAATACCAATCTGGATAAGTAAATGGTCTATTTAGGCGTTAGGGAAAATGGATAATAGCAATACGTTGATTGCAGTAACTCGTTATTCTCATTACAAAATCAACAACGAAGTTAGGCTTCATTTTAACAAGCATAAATGGCTAGATAATGACTTAGATTGGTATAATTTTAAAGCCTATATTGATACATTTTTTGAAGGTTAGCTTTATAAATGGAGTATTAGGTATTTGGCTTTAGGGGCGAGTGTTAGGTGATGCCACTTTAGTTATTTTTTAATGTGCTTCATTTGTATGCTCGATCTTGGTTAAGTGTTATTGGTTGTATTATTAATATCACCTGTTAACATTTTATAGAATTCCTACTTACTTCCTTTATGACCTATTTGATTTTTTACTCGTTTAAATTATATCCCTAGAAATCCAGCAAAAGAGTTAACTCCTTTTTTTATCCATATTCTCTACACAATGCTTATCTATAGTCTCTACATCGGCTCAGAAGAGAGCTTTATATTCTAAGTAAAAAAGAGGTTTATATGAAAAAGTTATTTATTTTAAGTGGTGTTGCATTAATCGTTTCAAGTTCGCTAACAATGGCTGCTGGTAATAACTCAGCTAAATATGACTTTGCAAAGTTCGATCTTAATAAAGATGGCCAAATTAGTGTCGTAGAAGCGACGGGTAAATTAGCGAAGCATTTTGATAAAATTGATGCAGATAGCAATGATTTAATCAGTGAAGCTGAGTTTGCTGAAATGAAAAAAATGAGAGAAGCTAAAAAACCTACATTTGCTGATTTCGATAAAAATAATGATGGTTCAATTTCTAGCGCTGAATTTGATGCAGCTAAAAAAATGAAGCAAGGTAAGCGTCACCATAAAGTAGACTTCGTTAAAGTCGATGTTAACAAAGATGGTCAAATCACTAAAGATGAAGCAAAAGGTCGTTTGTTAAAAGGTTTTGATAAAATCGACAGTGATGCAAACGGTTCTATTTCAACAACTGAATTTGCAGCCTTAGAAAAAATGCATAAAGGCAAAGGTAATCATAAACTAGATTTCGGTTCTATTGATGCAAACAATGATAATCAAATTACAAAAGATGAAGCAAAAGGTCGTTTGTTAAAAGGTTTTGATAAAATCGACAGTGATGCAAACGGCTCTATTTCAACAACTGAATTTGCAGCCTTAGAAAAAATGCATAAAGGCAAGGGCAATCATAAATTAGACTTTGGTTCTTTCGATACAAACAACGATAGTAAAATTACAAAAGATGAAGCAAAAGGCCGCCTATCGAAACATTTTGATAAAGTCGATGGCGATAAAAACGGTGTTATTACTCAAGCTGAATTCTCAGAAATGCAAAAAATGCATAAAGGAAAAGGTCATAAAAAAGGTAATAAAGAAGTTAGCTTTGCTAAATTAGATGCAAACAGCGATGGTGCTATCACTAAAGATGAGGCAAAAGGTCGTTTAGCTAAACATTTTGATAAAGTAGATACAGACGCAAATGGCTCTATTACATCTGCTGAATTTGAATTAGTTAAAAACATGAAGAAAGGTAAGCATAACCAAAAAGTATCATTCTCAACAATTGATGCAAATAATGACGGTGCCATTACTAAAGATGAAGCAAAAGGTCGTTTAGCTAAACATTTTGAGAAAGTAGATACAGATGCAAATGGCTCTATTACATCTGCTGAATTTGAATTAGTTAAAAACATGAAGAAAGGTAAGCATGATCAAAAAGTATCATTCTCAACAATTGATGCAAATAATGACGGTGCCATTACTAAAGACGAAGCAAAAGGGCGTTTACTTAACAACTTCGATAAAATTGACGGTAATGCTGACGGTAAAATAACAGCTCAAGAATTAGATGCAAAGCGTGCAGACCGTAAAGGTAACAAGCGTCCGACATTTGAAATGTTAGATACTGATGGTAACGGTAAAGTATCAAATACAGAGTTTGCCGCTTTCCAACAAAAATATGCTGACTCGAAAGCTTAAGTACCATTCGCTATAAGAGAAGCATTGCGATCAGTAGATAGTGATGACTAAATAGTTAATTAAATAGTTTAATTAACTAAAAAGCTTGATGGGGAAACCCATCAAGCTTTTTTATTATTTGCATTAGGTGAACTTTTTATCTTATTTTATTTTTAGGTGAGTTCACTGAGTGCTTAATCTACTCGCTGTGTAACCTATTAGTTACTTAGCCTATTGCCTGCTTTCACTATTAGTTACTGGCGCTCACTCGTTTAAAAAGGCAAATTCCATTGTCGTGCGTATTCTATAAATTCTTTTAGTATCGGGCTTTGGTATTTATCTTTGTGCCACACTAAATAAAGATCGCGAGACATGTCGATATCAATAGGTAGAGTACATAAGCGTTTATCTTGCAGTGCATGCCTAGCGGCTGTTCGTGACATACAAGAAACCCCTAAACCCGCTGCACAGCAATTAATGATGGCTTCAGTAGTCGTCAGTTCAAAGGTAATGTCTAGGTCTGTTAAATGCTGACCAATGTGCGTAATAAAAAAGTCACGAGTACCCGAGCCTTGCTCTCGTAATATCCAATGTTGGTGATTTAAATCTTCTACAGTAATTGATTTTTTACTGGTTAAGGGATGTTCAGGGGGCGCAACCACAACCATTTCATCTTGTATCCAACGTTCGATATGTAATTGTTTATCCACTAATAAAGCTTCAACTAACCCAATATCTAATTCGTATTCTTTTAGCTTTTCGCCAATAGTGGTGCTGTTATCAATACATAGAAGCTGGTCTTGATGATTTTTAATGTCTCGAAACTGCGCTAATAAAGCCGGTAATAAATGATTGCCGACTGTGTTACTTGAACCAATTCTTAGCTTTCCTTGGAAGTTATGATTATCAAATAAACTAGTGATTGCCTTACTACGCTCTAATTGTTCATCGGCTAAGGGTAATAAGGCTCTCCCCATTTCATTAATTAATAATCGATTCTTAGTACGCTCAAACAGTTTATGGCCAAGTTGTTTTTCTAATTCGGCTAATGCCATGCTCACCGCTGGTTTGCTTAAAAATAGCTTTTCTGCCGCCGTGGTTAGGGTTTTTTCTTGTGTGATCGTCATAAAGACATGTAATTGCTTAAGTGTGATATTCATAATCAGCCAAGGGTTTCGATTTAATTAACAAGATGAATATTAGTGTAAGTTATTCTTAATAGAAATGCTGCGTTTGAGGAGCCATGAATAGAAAAATATTAAGTCAGAAGCAAAGAAAAAGTTTAAAAATTAAAAAATATTAACCACGAAGCGCTGCGCTACACGAAGGGCACGAAGAAAGGCAACAAGAATAGATGAAAGTGAAAATATGTAGAACTCAGACCGTTAAAATTAGTTGTTAATTTTAAGGTTTTTGACTTAACCTTCTTTTAACTTTTTTATCTCTTTAACTTTGTGGTTAAGTGCTTTGATTGTAAAAGCTTATGGCATAGCTGCGTGTATTTGTTTTAACAGGGCTGCAGCAGCCGATTTAGGATCATCTGTATGGCAAATAGCAGACACTAACGCGACACCATCAACACCGGTTTTTATAATGTCATCTAAATTGCTTTGGTTGATGCCGCCAATCGCAACGACTGGAAAATTTGTTTTTGTTAATGCATTCGTTAAGCCTGCTATTCCCCATTCTTTTTTAGTATCTGTTTTAGTTGGTGTTGCAAAAATTGCACTTAAACCAATGTAATCCAAGGAGAGTGCATTCGCTTCTAATAGCTGGTGTTCATTTTCAATAGATAGGCCGAGTAACTTGTTAGGGCCAATCAATTGTCGTGCTAATTCAGCGGGCATATCCGATTGTCCTAAGTGAACTCCGTCAGCATCAACGGCTAATGCGACATCAACACGATCGTTAATGATAAGTGCTACGTTAGTGCCTTTTAGAATAGTTTTAATTGCTTGAGCGCGAACAATAAAAGATCGTACATCACCCCTTTTTTCTCGGACTTGTACCATGGTAACACCGCCTACAACGGCTTCTTTGACAACGTGCTTTAGTGTTTGTAGATCTTGCTGATCATCTGTCACTAAATATAAGCGGTACGGGTTCATGGTGTTTTCCTTGAAAATAGAGTGAGTAATGGTACCTAATAAAGGCGCTTAATATTCCATGAAGAATAAAAAACACCTTTAAATTAGCCACTATTTTACAGTCATTTTTAAACGTTTATTAATAGCAGTGGCATCTAATTGATATAACACATCAAGCAAATTCATTTGTAAACTGCCAGGGCCGGCGGATTGCTCTGCTGCAATTTCACCTGCAACACCTAATATAGCGGCTGCGGCTAAACCAGAGTCTTCCCCAATCGCAGCAAAAGCGCCGGTTAAAGCACTTAAACTACACCCCATTCCCGTGATACTTGGCATCATTGCATGACCGTTATGCAATGTGATTTCACTGTCAGCGGTAATGATGTAATCGACTTCGCCAGAAATAACTACCTTACAATGATAAGTTTCAGTTAAGTAGCGAGCGGCATCCACGGCCATTTCACTACTATCAAGTGAATCTACACCTTTGCTTTGCGCTTTTTCACCGGCTAACGCTATTATTTCAGAAGCATTTGCTCGAATAATTAAATGTTTTGCCAATGCTGCTATTTGGCGCGAAGTCTCCGTACGTAATGTACTCGCACCACAACCAACGGGGTCTAATATCACGACTTTTTCATGTACGTTTGCTTGTTCAACCGCGTAAATCATACGCGGAACCCATTGGCTATCTAGGGTACCGATATTAATAACCAATGCACCACTAAATGACATCATTTCAGCCATTTCTTGACGAGAATGTGCCATGATCGGTGATGCACCAATTGCTAATAAAGCATTCGCTGTATTGTTCATAACCACATAATTAGTAATGTTGACGACTAACGGTTTTTGCGTACGTAATGCGTGTAACGCATCGACAATTAGCTTGGTTTTTTCTTTTTGTATACTTTCTTTCTGGGTATCTTCTTTCGGTATTGTTTGCATCGTTAATCCTCCGCTCACTGTTTTATTTATGACAAGATCTCTTTAATACAAGGTGGCTTTAATACAAAACTTAATACAGTATTTGCTAAATCGCGGCATTTAAACCTTGCTGCCAGAAAGCCACTTCCATTCTAGTCGCTGTTCTGAATACTTTTAGAAGGTGCTGGCCACGTTGGCTATTGATATCAATCTCTGCGAGTAATTGGTCTAAATGTTCGGTGCTGTCGATGATGCTTTGTTGAAACTCATCACCACTATATAAATCAATCCAACTAGCAAATTCATTGCCCTCAATTTTAGTGTTTTTGTCATTTGCTAATAAGCGACCAATTTCAGCATAACCAATTGAACAAGGTGCTAACGCAACATAAAGATCAACAATATCGCCAGACATGCCAGTATCTAAAACGTAACGTGTATAGGCGACCGTGCCAAAGTCTTCATCTTCTGCTTCTAAATCAGCCTCGGTTAATCCCCAATTTGCACAGTAAGTGATGTGGTGATTAATCTCAAAGCTCAACAATGCTTGCACACTCGCAAGGCCTTTACGCATTTCTGCTAACGTATTCGCTTTATAAATCGCTAATGCATAGGCACGCGAATATTGCTTCAAGAACAAAAAGTCTTGTTTTAGGTAATGTAAAAAGCAGGGTTGCGCTAAGCTTCCGTTGCCTAATTGCATCACAAAAGGGTGCTTTGTATAGTCATTCCAGTCAGACTGGCAAGCATTGATTAAATCTTTATGGTTCATGATTTTCTCACTGTTTTAAATTTGCTATTGAGTGAATTTTTAGTCCGTTTTTTCAACGGACATTAAGCTATTTCATTACTTGAATGTAGGCATATAATCTTTTGCTTTTGGCAGGCTTTTAATTAGCTTGTTATCAAACATAAATTGCGCGTAATCATCGTAACGTTTTAAATCGATAGCAGCAGGGCGTAATGCAAAACGTGTTAACGTATCGCGCCATGCTCGTTTATTAAGCTCATTGTTTAAGGTATCTGGTGCATAGTTAACAAACTCATTCCAAGCTTCTTTTGGATGGTTAACAATATAAATAGTGGCTTGTTCTAGGGCTTTATTAAAAGCATTAATCATCGCAGCATCATATTTTTTAGCATTAGCTACAAATATAAGTTCATCATAAGCTGGAACACCATGTTCTTCAGGGAAATAAGCCTTAGCTTTAAAACCTTCTAATGCCAATTGGTTCGTTTCAAAGTTGCGTAGACCACCCCAAATTGCATCAACTTTACCCGATGCTAATGACGCTGATAATGCCCAACCCACGTTAATGATCTCTAACTCATCGTAACTGACATTAACGGTTTCTAGCATTTTACCGATGGTCGCTTCTTCGCTTCCTGAAATAGCAATACCTACTTTTTTACCTTTCAAATCGCTTAGCGAATTAATTTTTCCGTTATCCAATACCATTAATGTGTTTAATGGCGTAGCGATTAATGTTGCTGAGCGCACTAAAGGTAACCCTTCTGCAACATCAATAATTAGGTTCGGTTGATAAGTTATAGCAAGGTCAATGTTGCCTGCAGCTACTAGTTTTGGTGGCATACTTGGATCGGCAGGCTCTTGAATAATGACGTTCAAGCCTTGTTCTTTAAAATAACCACGTTGCTGTGCCACGATAATTGGGCCATGGTTCGGGTTAACAAACCAATCCAACATCAGAGTGACTTTTTTATCCTCAGCTTGTGCTGAAAATGAGAACAAGGTTGCCGCTAAAGTAAGCGTGGTTAAGATGAAATTCTTTTTCATGTAGTGTATTTCCTTATTGTATTTAAAGAGTGTGCATTGTTTATAAATTAATATGGTTGCGCTTTAGTTGAGCGCAAACGGGTACTCATTTTTGCTACTTTGATTTGCTATTTTGAATAATAGAAAACGCGCTTTTAGACCTCCCATGGGATCAGTTTTTTTAATAACTTATCGGTGATGAAATATAAGCCGACTGAAATCGTAGACAGGATGAATAAAGCAGCAAACATTTCATCTATTAACATACGAGCATTAGCTTGCAGCATTAAATAACCCAAGCCTTCACTTGAACCAACCCATTCACCAGCAACGGCGCCAATCGGTGCAATAACCACAGCGACACGAATACCAGAGGCCAAAGTAGGTAATGACGCTGGCAATTGAATATGGCGTAACATCTTCCATTTACTGGCATTCATGGTCTTAGCTAAGTCGAGATAACCCGTCGGTGTGTTTTTTAACCCGTCATAACAACAAGTTGTAACAGGGAAAAAGATGATCATCGCAGCCATGACTATTTTTGAAGCAATGCCATAACCTAACCAGATCATCAAAATAGGCGCGATGGCAAAAACGGGGATCGCTTGGCTAGTAATTAAAATCGGCAATAACCAACGTTTGATTGGTTTAAATAACAACATCTGCAAGGCAAAACATAAGCCCATGGATAAGCCTAATAATAAGCCGAGTATGATCTCTTGAGTGGTCACCCAACTATGCCTTAATAAAACGTCATAGCGTGCAATCAAACGTTCGAACACAGATAAAGGCTCAGGTAGAATAAAAGCAGGTAATTTAAATACGATCACAACAGCTTGCCAAATGGCAATAATCACTGCAAAAGTAAGTAACGAACGTAATACTGGATGTAGGGTTTTGTCCTTACTTTTAATCGGTTTCGCTAGGTTAATCATGGGAGGTAAATTACTCATAATCTTGCTCCAATCGATCCAGAATTTGTTGTTGCAAGCTGGCACTTTGAGTATCAAAGGATCTTGGTATCTGGCTATCAGGCACTGTTAATGATTCTGCAAAGGCAGGTTGACCTTGCATAATGTACAGCTGATTAGCTAAGCGAATCGCTTCTTGTGGATCGTGAGTAATCAACACCACCGTTTTATCTTTTAATAATTGATGGGCTAGGTTTTGTAAACGATAGCGAGTGACTGCATCTAATGCTGAAAAAGGTTCGTCCATCAATACCACTGGTTTGTTTTGCATTAAGGTTCTCGCTAGTGCAACTCGTTGACGCATGCCACCAGATAATTGCTGCGGTAAATAATGTGTTTTATCGGACAGGCCTACTTGCTCTAATAGCTGTTGTGCTTTTGCAATGTGTAGTGATTTTTGTTGTCTATCAGTCTTGTGACTTTTGTTACTGAGCTTTTCACTTAACAGAACGTTATCTAATACCGATAACCATGGCATTAATAAATCTTGCTGGGCCATATAAGCAATTTGGTTTTGTAAAGGTAGGTTGCTGCTGGTGGATAGTTGTCCTGACCATGTTACTTTATCAACCAATAAATTAGCGAGATAACGTAATAGGGAGCTTTTACCGCAACCACTTCGCCCTAAAATACAGGTCCATTGTGCAGCAGGAAAGTGCATGTTCAGCGATGACAATACGTACTGTTCACTATGGTGATAACGTAAGCTTGCATCTTTAATATCAATACTCGGTGCATTTATTTCATTCGATATTGCTTGCTTTGAGACTGATTCCTTTGGCATTGTTTGCTTTGGCACTACTTGCTTCGACGAATGCTTATTGGTCATGCTTAACATCTATCGATTCAGCTTGTAAAAATGGTCAACAGGGCCGCGACCTTTACCAATTTTAAGTTGGTCGGCATGTTGTAGTGCTTGCGTAATATAGTCTTTACCCAGTTGCACTGCTGTTGTCAGTTCATTACCTTGAGCGAGATAAGAAGCGATGGCTGAAGATAAGGTGCAGCCTGTACCGTGATTGTTATTAGTATCAACGCGTTTTGCTGTAAGTTGCTGTACTGAATTCGGTAAAATTAATAAATCATTACTGTTTTCGTCTTGTTCTAAATGCCCACCTTTTAATAAGACTGCTTTAGCGCCTAACAGGCGTAATGCATCAATCATTGTCTGCATTTCTTGTTCGCTAGTGGGAAGTTGGCTATCAATTAACGCCGCCCCTTCAGGCAAGTTTGGCGTGATTAAATCAGCCATTGGCAGTAATTCTGTTTTTAAGGTTTGAATGGCTACTTTTTCTAATAGTAAATCGCCATTGGTTGTTACCATGACAGGGTCGATGACTAAAAAGGCTGGTTTGTATTGCTTGAGTTTTTTAGCAACCACTTTGATAATGTCGCAATCAGCTAACATACCCACTTTTACAGCAACAATGTTGAGATCACTAAATACAGCGTCTAACTGCTTTTCAACATATTCAAGTGGAATCGGAAATATAGCGGATACGCCAAGTGTATTTTGTGCAGTAATGGCAGTGATTGCAGAACAAGCGTAACTGCCTGTCGCAGAAATAGTTTTGATATCGGCTTGAATGCCTGCACCGCCACTGCTGTCAGAACCAGCAATAGTCAATACAATCGGGGTGCTACTAGGTGTACAAATAGCGTTAAGAATAAGGTCAGACATAATGGCTCCGATGAAAACGCGAGCGGAACTTATATCAACCAACATCAGCAAAGAGATGCTACAGGGATGGTTTATAAATAGTTCCCTGCGTCAGTGTTAACTGTATCAGGTTCAACGGGTATCGATGCTTTATCAATAAGTCTTGATATCACACTCGTTCTCAGCCTAAGGCTCCCCGACTATAATTGTGCCAAATCATATCAAGTTCTGTTAAAAGCGCAATCAAACATATTGGTTAGGTAAGGATTGTAGTGGGTTAACTATTGGAATTTAAGTATTGAGATTTGCTTATTATATTAGACTACTTCCTCTATTAGATTTATATTGAATAGGGTAATTTACATCACTATTTTAGATAAAATAGATAGTTTATTAATTTAATACACTACTTAATCGTCTAATAAAAATACTGCTGTGTAGATAATGATTAAGTGATTAGAGCATGCGTTTTCCAAAAAGTATGATAGTTTTTTATTGTTCAACATAATGTTTTTATAAGGAATAACTTTGGATAATTATTTACTCTATATAGCCGTTGCTGCATTGACGATCGCTATTCCAGGCCCTGGTATTATTTTAACTATTAATAACGCAATACAGAGAGAGTCTTCAAAAACTTTTTCTGGGATATTAGGAGTTGCAACGGGGATGTTGGCTGTTTCTATTCTTTCTGCGTCAGGCGTTGGAATTATCTTAGCGACCTCATCCATTGCATTTACCATTGTTAAGTTAATTGGAGCCGTCTATTTGATTTATCTTGGTATCAAAATGTGGAGAGCTAAAACATCTTTAGATAGTGACATTATGCTACAAGATAAATCGAATAAAAAATGCTATCTAGAAGGACTTTCTCTTACTATTTCAAATCCTAAACCTATATTATTTTTTATGTCCTTATTTCCTCAATTTATTAGTTTTCAAGGAAGTTATATTAACCAATTTATTCTTCTATCTTTAACTTTTTGTGGTTTAGTTATTATTATTCATAGCGGGTATGCTTTTTTATCAAGCTTTGCTAAAAGTAAACTATTAGAACCAACAGGAAGAAAAGTTCTGAATAAAGTGAGTGGTGGTCTTTTTATGTGTTTTGGTATTGGATTAGCGGCATCAAATAAATAAGTATAATAATAGATTAAATATTATTTTAAATAGTAATTAATAAAGTGTATTCGTTGAATAGGGCAGATATATATTATTTTGTGTAATACATTTAAAATTATTTTAAATGTAAATTTGAAGTTACTACTTTAAACTAAGCTCCTAAAACGAGGTGAATTAAGCTAAGTATCTTGAACTATTGATCTTAAAATAGATATTAGGTAAAAAACTAGCTTAATAGTAAATGATTAAGCTAGTTTTTATTAACCGTAAATGATTAGATAATTAGTTTTTATATTACTAACGTAAACCGCAAGCGTTATAAAGCTATTCACTTCCTAAAAAACCACCTGTTTGATGTGCCCATAATTGTGCATAAACACCATTTTTAGCAATCAATTCTTGGTGGCTACCTTGCTCAATAATATTACCTTTATCTAATACTATTAAACGGTCCATAGCGGCAATAGTCGATAGACGGTGGGCAATGGCAATCACCGTTTTGCCTTGCATTAATTCATACAAGCTTTCTTGAATCGCCGCTTCAACTTCTGAGTCTAAGGCTGATGTCGCTTCATCTAACACTAAAATCGGTGCATCTTTTAATAGTACGCGAGAGATAGCAATACGCTGACGTTGACCACCTGAAAGCTTCACGCCTCGTTCGCCTACTTGCGCGTCGTATCCAACATTACCTTCGTTATCTGTTAGCGTTGAAATAAATTCATGTGCTTGCGCTTGTTTCGTTGCATTGACCATTTCCTCTTCCGTTGCATCTGGGCGTCCGTAGAGGATGTTTTCACGGATAGAGCGGTGTAACAATGAAGTATCTTGAGTCACCATGCCTATTTGTAAACGTAAGCTTTCTTGTTGCACTGCTTTGATATCTTGACCATCAATAATAATTTGGCCTTTTTCAACATCGTAAAAGCGTAATAATAGATTGACTAAGGTTGATTTACCTGCGCCTGAACGGCCGACTAAACCAATTTTTTCACCTGCTTTAATATTCAAATCAAAGTTTTCAATCACGCCTTTATTTTCACCGTAATGGAAACTCATTTGTTTAAAGTAGATGTTACCTTCAGAAACCACTAATGGTTTTGCCCCTTCTTTATCTTTAATAATATTGGGTTTAGCAAGTGTGTTCATGCCGTCTGTTACGGTACCAATGTTTTCAAATAGGGCACTTAGTTCATACATGATCCATTGTGACATACCGTTTAAACGCAGTGCTAAACTGATCGCGACGGCAATCGCGCCGACTGTGATAGCACTTTGCATCCATAACGATATTGACAAGGCTGTGATTGCAAACGCTAAGGTGTAATTTGAGATTTGTACGCAAATGTTGATACCTGTTGCTAAACGCATTTGGCGGTAAACCGTCTCTAAAAAACCAGTCATCCCTTGTTTAGCATAAGCTGATTCTGAGTCAGTATGCGCAAATAACTTAACGGTTGATATATTGGTGTAACTATCAACAATACGACCGGTCATCGTTGATCGAGCATCAGCTTGTTCTACTGCCACTTTTTTTAATTTTGGAATGAAATAGTATTGAATACAAGTATATATAACCAACCATACTAACATTGGAATCGCTAAGCGGTAATCGGCCTGTGCCACCATCACAATCATAGAAATTAAGTAAACTAAAATGTAGACCATGACATTTAATAACTTCATGACGGTTTCACGTACTGCTAATGCGGTTTGCATTACTTTGGTAGCGATACGACCGGCAAAGTCATCTTGATAAAAAGAAACACTTTGTTTTAATAAATAACGGTGTGCAAACCAGCGTATCGACATTGGGTAATTGCCGAGTAAAACCTGGTGAACAATTAAAGAATGCAGCAGTATTAATAAAGGAATTAAAACCAATACAATGACTGACATGATTAATAATTTTTGGCCTTCATCTTGTAATAGGGTTTCTGGGTTTTTAGTGATTAACCAATCTACTAGCTGTCCCATAAAACCAAATAACGACACTTCTAAAATCGCTAATAAAGCGGTTAATAGTGTCATCGCAAAAAGCGCTTTTTTATAACCTTTTGTATAATGCATACAAAAAGCTACTAGCGTTTTAGGCGGTTGAGTTGGCTCTTGATCATCTAGTGCAGGCACTAAATTTTCAAAAAATTTATACATGTTATGTCCTTAATTTTTTATTGCTTTTATGACAGGTCTTACGTCGAGCTGGGAAGGGTCTTTAATCCTGTGATCATAATGATTAGTGCTTATAAAACAAGCTTTAATTAAAGTACTTAACATTTATTTCAGAGTTTATACTGTTAAATAATGATTGTTTTTATTTTTATGGATGAGAAATTAGTTATGCTTAACCAGTGTAAAATTAAAAGAGAACATTATGCCGCATTCAACATTAAATCCAGACAGCTCTCCTGAAGCCGACCCTATGTTATTAAGCTGGTTAGCGCAATTACCCAAAGTAGAATTGCATTTACATCTAGAAGGGAGCTTAGAGCCCCAAATGCTATTTGATTTAGCGGTTCGTAATCAACTTACATTACCTTATCAAAACGTAGAGGAAGTAAAGCAAGCATTTCAATTTACTCAGCTACAAGACTTTTTAGATATTTATTATCAAGCTGCAACCGTTTTAGTGACTGAACAAGATTTTTATGACTTAACATGGGCTTATTTATTAAAGTGTAAAGAGCAAAATGTACTCCATGTAGAGCCATTTTTTGACCCTCAAACACATACTGAACGTGGTATTAGTTTTGCTACTGTCATCAATGGGATTGATCGTGCGTTAAAAGACGGCGAAGAAAAGCTAGGTATCAGCAGTGAATTGATCATGTGTTTTCTGCGTCACTTAGATGAAGAAAGTGCTTTCGCTACTTTAACATTGGCGATGGACCACTTAGATAAACTTAAAGGAGTAGGCTTAGATAGTTCTGAGTTAGGGCATTCGCCTGAGAAGTTTAGCCGTGTTTTTGCTAAAGCACGTGAGTTAGGTTTATTAACGGTTGCGCATGCCGGTGAAGAAGGGCCTGCAGATTATATTTGGACCGCGATTAATGATTTAAAAGTATCACGAGTAGATCACGGCGTTAATGCCATTCAAGACCCTGCTTTGATTAAATACTTACAGGAGAGTCAAATACCATTGACTGTTTGTCCATTATCAAATACTAAGTTAAAAGTATTTGATGATATGAACCAGCATAATATTTTAGATCTATTAAGCCTAGGCATTTGTGTCACAGTGAATTCTGACGATCCTTCTTATTTTGGTGGCTATATGACTGAGAATTTTGAAGCGTTAATTCAATCATTAGATATGACTCAAGAACAAATGATTAAACTGGTTGAGAACAGCATTACTGCTAGTTTCTGTTGCCAACAACGTAAACAGCAATTATCGTTCGCATTACGAGATTATATTTAATTATTCTTTTTGTGGTTAATGCTTAAGGGCTGATGCTTAAGTTAATATTTAGCTTAGAAAATGCATAACCCTATTTAATATTCATTGATTAAATAAGGCTGTGCATCGTTATTTTATTATTTTATTATTTTATTATTTTGCTATTTCGTTATTCTGCTATTTTTATCAACAACAAAAGTTATGACTTTCAACGTTTAACCTGCCAAGTTCTGAGCTCGTTAATATAACTCCTGAGTTTTTCATAACACCTAAATATACATAGGCAGTTCTCGTTGCGTATTTAATTGTCTAACAGATAAATGTGTATGGATATCTTTAACGCTGGAGATTTTATGGAGTTTAGTGGTGAAGGTTTCATAGCCTTGTAAATTTGGGCTAACAACTTCTAATAAGTAATCAAAAGCGCCTGAAACGATATGTGCATTGATCACTTCTTCAATTTTTAATAACGCAATTTCAAACTCTTCAATGGCTTTTTCTTGGTGTCTATCTAAGCTCACTTCAACAAAAAAGGTCATATTAATACCGACTTTTTCTTTATTTAGATTGGCTTGGTAATCTTTTATGAAGCCTTCATCTTCCAATCGTTTTAAGCGTCTGGCGCAGGGAGACGCGGATAAACCGACTTTATCGGCAAGGTCTGCTATTGATATACGTGCTTCTTTTTGAAGGTGCTTCAATATGTGTTGGTCTATTTTATCCATTCTTCACCTGACTCTTATTTTTAGTGATTTAATGCTTAGTTTGTTTATATATCGATTGTATCAGCTAATATCTGAGGTTTTTGGCCTTTCTTTGAGCGATAAGAGCGTCGCTTTTAATGGATAATATTGTTTATTAGATACTTTTTATAAACAATTGGTAGGACTTCAAAAATGCAAAAAATTCAACAGCATAGTCACCATAAAGAGCAGGTTAGTAGCAATGTTTATAAAGGTAATGTCTATAAAAGTAATGTTTATAAAGGCAACGTTTATAAACGATTAAGCGATAACTTCTCTATCGCTTTAAATTCCCCTGTTATTTGGGGATATATCTCAATGTTATTGGTTTTATTCATTTGGTCTGGCTTTGCTTTGACTATACGTATTATTGATGGCTCAGCATTAGAGATTGCTGATGTCGCGTTAATTCGTTTTTTAGTACCTGCAATATTATTGTCACCCTGGTTGGTTTCTCATTGTAAAACTATCAAAAAAGTGAAGTTATCCGATATTGCACTTATTTTGCTTGGTGGAATTCCTTTTGTTTTCTTAGCTGCATTAGGTGCTAAAAGTGTTCCTGTGGCTTACGTTGGGACCATACTCGCTGGTACTCCTGCATTCTTTGTCGCTATTATCTCTTACTTCTTTCTGGCTCAAGCACTCTCTAAAAAACGATTGTTTACACTCTCATTTATATTAGTTGGCATATTAATTATGATTGTTGGCGAGTCAGAAGATATGTCGTTGGATGTGATTATTGGTATTTGTTTTTTGTTTAGTGCTAGGGCGTGTTGATCTTTGGTGCTCAATAATTACTCTGCATGCATAGGGAGCCACATAATAGTGAATGCTAAAGCAACCATGCTTGCATAATTTTGTTCTAATTTATCGTATCTCGTTGCTATTGCTCGGAAATTTTTAATTCTTCCAAATGCATTTTCAACTAAATGTCGATACTTATACAGGCACCAATCTATGTCATTGTTTCCTGTTTTATTGTTTTTTCGTCTAGGGATGACTGAAATGGCACCTTTTTCATGTATATGCTCTCTAAGCTTTTCACTGTCATAACCTTTATCTGCAACAATATAAGATGATTTAGGAGATTGATTTATCAGCTCTTCGGCATGGATAATATCGTGTACTTGACCTCCAGATAATGAAAAACAAACGGGGAGCCCATAACTATCCACTGCTAAGTGAATTTTTGTTGAGTTACCGCCTCTGCTTTTACCTATTGCTTCATCGTCATTTGTGGCAGCACCCGTTCCATGCTGATGAGTACGGACTATACTACCATCAATAAACAGCCATTCTGACTCTGTATCTTTTGATAACCAGTTGAATAAATTAAGTAAAACGCCTTTTTTTGACCATAAATTAAAGCGCCGAAATACAGCACTCCATTTCCCAAATTCAGTTGGTAAGTCTCGCCATGGACAACCGGTCCGCATTCTAAAAAGGATCCCCTCAAAGGTCATTCTATGTTCGGGTTTGTTATAAATTCTTCCACTGTGTTGCATTAACTGTAATAGCTTTAGCCACAGTGCATCTGTTAACATTGTTCTTGGCATGGTGGTATTCTTGTATGTTGATTTTTGGCGAAACCATTATACATTTCCACCATGCTGTTCAAAAATCACTCTTGAAAGATCAACACGCCCTAGTTTTCTTTGGTCTGTTTATATCATTGGCCTTAGAAAAATCGCTTTGAAACCAATGACTATTACGCTTATTATCTCTTACCTCTCAGGTTTTATTATGTTACTGCTGATTGCAACGGGTATGGTGCCAAGTAACTTGGGGCATTTCTCTTTCCAACAAGCGTTACCATTTATTTTAATCCAAGGGCTTGGTATTGGCGTAGTGGCAACTATTTGCTTTTCTTATGCTGTAAGCCAATTAGGTTCAGCTCGATCTTCAGTGCTAGGCTCACTTTCTCCAGCCGCCACTGCATTATTAGCCGTGCCGATTTTAGGTGAATCATTATCTGTTTTTGTTTGTATTGGAGTCGCCTTAACAGTGATAGGCGTTATTTTATCGAGTCGTTGTTAGTTTATTTTTTTAAGTTTTTTTATTTAAGTATGGGTATTTCTGTACTTTTACTTAGTACTTTTATTTAGTTCTTTTCTCTAAGCCTGTTATTTAAGGAATGTCGTTATGTTAGAAAACTTACCTATTGTCCAAGGCGATCCTCTTTGGGCGCTATTACATCAATTTAATGCAGACCAACGAGACCATAAGATTGATATGTTAGTGGGTGTGTATCGTGATGAGACAGGGCAAACACCTGTGATGCAACAAGTACAGAAAGCAGAACAAAAATTAGCTGCGGCAGCCGAGTCAAAGTCTTATAAAATGTTGTCTGGAAATCTTGAGTTTAATGACCACATGGCCAAATTTTTATTGGGTGACAGTGAGCGATTTTCTGATCAATGCACTATTCAAACCGTTGGTGGTTCAGGTGCGTTAAGAGTTATCGCCGACTTTGTTGCGACACTATCACCCGATGCTGTAATTTGGAATACTAACCCAGGTTACCTTAATCATCGTCCAATTATGGAAGGGGCTGGCCTCAACGTTGAACCGTTTCGTTGGCAGCATGTTGGAGGCGTTTTAGATATAGAAGCGTGTTTTGAAGATCTAGAGCAAGCGAAAGAAGGCGATATCTTATTGTTACATGGGAGTTGTCATAATCCTTCTGGCGTAGATCCTTCACTCGCTCAGTGGCAACAATTTATTGATTTTTGTCTTGCTAAAAAAGTCGTGCCTTTTATTGATATCGCTTATCAAGGTTTTGGTGATGGGCCTGAAGAAGATGCTGCTGGCTTAAGACTGTTTGTTGATCAAGTTGATTTCATGCTGGTGGCGGCAAGTTGTTCAAAAAATATGGGGTTATATTGTGAGCGTACTGGGGTCGCGATGGTGATAACAAATGATCACTCTCAACATGCTCCTTTACGTACTTTATTAGAACGTATTACGCGTGCAAACTATTCTATGCCACCAAATCATGGTGCGGCAGTCGCATCGTTATTGTTCTCAGATCCTGAACCTTGGTTAGCCGAACTGTCAGTGTGCAGAGAGCGTATTAATGATTTACGTAAAGCATTAGGAAACTTATTGTTAGAAATGAATGCACCGGTTTCTTTACAAGCAGTAACAAGACAAAAAGGTATGTTTTCTTTGTTACCGTTAACGCCAGAGCAGATGATCGCTTTACGTGAAAAACATGCAATATACGGTATGTTAAATGGCAGAATTAACATTGCGGGTTTAAAACAAGCCCAAGTTAGCTACCTTGCGGAAGCATTAGTGGACGTAATGAAAAGCGAATGTTGAAACAGTAATAGTGGAAAGTCTGAAGCTAAAAATCGGGCTGTGAGAGCTGTAGTATCACAGGTTAATTGATATCTCACTCGGCTTAATTTTACCTTAAATTTTACCTTAAACTTAACCTTCAATTCGAATTTAAAAAAAGGCCTGTGATAAACGTTATCACAGGCCTTTTTTTTTACAGCTGATTTAACGTTTATTGAACTTGCATTGTTTCGCCTTCACCAAAACGGTAGACGAGTTTACCCGTCATTTGCTGATCATGACTGCTTTCATGTGTAGTGAAGTAATTGACATAGTCAGCTTGTATTGCCCAGTTCGCGTTTAAACGGTAATGAAGGCCAACACCTGTATTAAGTTGAAAGTTGTATTGATCATCATCTTCATTCCAAATTTCTTCGCCTAACCCTGCCGTTATATAAGGGCGTAAGTTTGAACTGGCATTAAAGTAATATTGACCATCAACACTAAAGGTTTCATAGGTTTCGTTTGGTGTTGTCAATGCTTGCATCATTTTTGTAGAGCCATAATTTAAACGCGCTGAAAAGCGTGGAGAAAAATATAAACCTAATGAGACTTGAGCATATTGCTCATTAATGAGGCCACGTTTATTATCGTAATTAAGGTAACCCGATCCTAAACTTAATCCGACAATACCGAAATTAACGGGATCACGTGAATTTGCAAATGTATAACCAGAGCCTAGTTTACGCTTACCACTAATGCCGGATTGAGCTGAGCTACTATCTTCGCCAAACAGGTAATTTATTTCAAACATAATTTGTCTGTCGTTAGGGACTCTTGAATCATCGCCTTGCTCTGAAATTTTAATGTAACCAGTACCGGCTTTAATTAAATCTCTGCCAAATAAACGGTTAAAGTTACGTCCAATAGAGTCAATCGGGTCTAATAAAAAGAGGGCAGTGTTACCTAAGTATTCATTTCCCCATACCGTACCACCGCCAGCCCAAATTTCGCGTTCAGTATTAAAAGCCCATTCACCATAAACCCAACCTAATACGGGTGTCACCACTAAATCTTGCATAGACGGTTTTTCTGCAAAAGCTTCAACACCATATTCCCAAAATGCACTAGACATAAGCGCTGAGTATAAAAATGAGTCCCATTGTCGGTAGCCTGACTTACGTGCTGCTTGGTAGTAAACACCACCAAAATAAGGGTGCATAATATAATTTAATACGGCGTCATCTCGATCCCATACTGGGCCTTCTGACACATGATCAAGCCACTTTTGCGCTAAGCTCACATCATCATCGTTGTTCCAATTAGTCACTGACTCTGGCATAACCGCAAGTACTGAAATAACACCTAAACCATAATAAAAAATAGAAGACGTTTGTGATAATAGACGCTCGCTATCTTCTCCATTTTTTGGGGAAAATAAAGAAACTTTATAAGGATTGTCATAAAAGCTTTCTGGCACATCAAATTGTTCCCAAGCTGAGTTGGTAAACGCAGTTTTGTACTTCGCCTCTTCTTCCTCGCTATCGGTTGTTTCTGCTTGAACATCTTCTGCTAGAATTTCTGGTAGTGGATCCAGTAGTTGTTGATCTGTCCCTTCATATACCGATGTTTTTTGTAAATCATTATTTTCAGAAATAGGTGATTTAGTAGACGTCACTTTGGGATAAGCTACTTTGCTTGACGTGTTATTAACATCATCTGCCGCTGATTGATGGATATCACTTATTATCTCTTCTGCTGCAAATAATAAGCTGTGCGTTGATATAGAGAATAATAAAAAAAGCGAACGAGTAGCGTGCTTTGTGATAATCACAGATAAATCCTTGAGTAGAGTTAAAGCCATTATTTAATAGCCTCATATATAGACTTAATTATATGTGTTAAATAATAGTGATTTAATAGGAGGGTATTTTTGCTTATTATCGTGTTTTTTCATCTTTCTGCAATACCTCATTTTTGAGGTGTTGCAGATATATCAATGCGGTAAATTATTTTACTTCGATAAGATTGTTTTAAGGGATGAACTGCAAGTAGGTTATATTGTCTTAACTACCTATCATTGCAAGCTTAGTAGCAAGTAGGTGCTCTTTTTTAATTAAGTTAATATGGGTTATTAGTATGCCAACAAAACGCACATCGATATTTTATATAGATTTTTTACGTTTTATTGCCGCAATTGCAGTTATTACTATCCATGTACTGGGACCTTTTCGTTTTCTGTATGGTGATATCCCAGATAGTGATTGGTTAGCGGCGGCTGGAATGAATAGCTTAACTCGCTGGGCCGTGCCTGTTTTTATGTTAATTAGTGGGGCATTGTTGCTTTCCACTGAAAGAACTTTTCAATGCGAGCATTACCTCACTAAACGCCTGAGTAAAGTGGCTATTCCTTTTATCGGTTGGAGTATTATCTACGGACTGATCGCAGGCTTTATGATTGATGATGTATTTACTGGTCAATGGGTCAGCAGTACAGCGATTGATGTCTTAAAAAATTCGGCGATTGATCCTGTTTGGTATCACTTATGGTTTTTCTATGACTTCATTCCTTTATATTTTGTTATTCCATTTTTAATTCCATTACTAAAAAAAGCATCACCAGATCATATTAAATTAGCATTGTTCAGTTGGGCTATTTTATTCATTATGCATTGGTTAAAAGTCGGAAGCTTCTTACAACAAAACTTAGTGTTATACAGTGGTTATCTCATTTTAGGTTGGTACTTATTTAATAGAGACAATCGTCCACAACTAAAACGATGGCTTATTGCTGGTACGAGCATGCTTTTGCTTAACTTCTTTGGTACCTGGTTTTTAGCGAATGAAACGGGTGAATACAGCTCATTCTTTATGGGATATAAAACGCTGAACACTGCTGTTATTGGCGGGATGTTATTTGTATTAGCCCAAGCCTATGCTGAAAAAATAACAGGCAAGTTTCGCGCACTGATTACACTTATTTCTACTTATAGCTTAGGTATTTACTTAATCCATCCACTTTTATTGATTCCTGTACGTGAATTAAATAATGGTTTTTATGCCTTCTTTGGAAGTCATTGGATTGCCATTCCCGTGATCTCTTTGGTTACCTTAATACTGTCATTAATCTTGACGATGTTCTTAGTTAAGATTCCGCTTTTTAGACGTTTGGTACCATAATTTATTATAAAATAAATGCCATTCTTTTCCTTTAGATAATAAGTTTGGCTATTCGAACATGACTAAAGACAGAGATGAAATAAAGTAGGCGTATTGTTTTGCTTTTTTCTTTATAGTTTTAATTAAACTATCTCATTATGTATATTTTTTTTATACTATAATAAGAATTAATAGAGAATGGTGGTTAACGATGCATTTAATCTAACAGATTAATTTATTAGATAATGTCATCAGTTAATAAACCATCTCACTTTTCTGACTGTTTTAAGTGTTAGCGCGAGTAAGGGATGTCGTCTATGAAAAAGAGTTACTTAATTAGGCTTATTATAGCGACTTGTGGTTTTTTATTTCCTCATCTAGCTTTTTCTAGTTTAAATGACTGGGGTTTTTTAGGTGAAAATAGTCGAGGATCAATTGATCTTTCTTCGCGTGTTAGTAGTAATCTTGATACACAGGAATATTCTTTTCTACATGTGTTCGGGATTGATATACACAAAGTATTTAGCAGTGATACGAGTGATATAGGTACCTTAATACTACAACCTTATATCGTTAAATTAAATAACGTGAATAACCCCAACTTTATTTTTGATGATGGTAACGATACAAAGCTAACGTGGCGCATTGCAAACTTTAATTACACTGCTTTAAACCAAGGTAAGTTCAATATTCGACTCGGACATTTCGAGGTTCCTTTTGGATTAGAATATCAAATAGATACCAATGGTACGTTACATCAATTAACTGCCGCACAGCGCGGTATAAAAACAGACTGGGGATTCTCCTTTAACGGTATTATGCCTCGTTTTGAATATGAAATAGCTCTTACCCGTGGCTCAGGTGTTGATTTTAGTCGTCGTGATAACCCTCATTTATTTTCTGGTCGAATTGGTACACTGAGCAATAAGAATATAGTAACTGGACTGTCATGGTTAACAGGTGAAATATTAGCTGCTAATGGTGTTGTTGAACAGACAAAAGTAGGGATAGATGCCTCTTATTATTATTACCAGTGGCAATTGATGGCGGAGTCATCGATTGGAAAAATGGTCGGTAATAATACGATGAATGGTTTTGTTGAATTGTTATGGCGCAACGCAAGAGAGAACTTATCAATTTACACACAAGTGGGTTATCAACGTGCCGAAATTGATCATGAAGTCAGTAGCCAAAGAGACTCAACAAGTTATTGGACTACTGGCGTGCAATGGCTAAGTGAAGATGGGTTCGATATTAGTGCGCAATATAAGCAAAAATTAAAACAAGCAGAGAATGTAAATATTGCCCCTAGTTTGAGTTTGCAATTGAGATATAGAATGTAATGGTAGACGTTATGAAAAAAAATAAAATTTATGTCTTAGTTTTATTGCTAACAGTAGAGTTTTTTACTCTCTCTTCTGCTTATGCGGCTTTTTGTTCTTTAAGAGATCCCGTGTCAGCCATTCAAATACTCTATCAAGGTGATTATCAATATCGGTCCATGGTCGCAACTGTTACAGAGCAAGATAGGTTAGCAGTTAAAGATAAATTACCTTTTACTATTCATCAAAGCGAAGTCAGTAAACATACTTTATATGTACTCTATAAGGACGGAAAACATGCTGGTTTTCTACAAGCTCGGTCAGAATGGGCTAAATGGGGATTGGTAGAAATTGCATGGGGTATCAATATAGATAGGAGCTTAAAAAGCTTTTATTTTCAACGTTGTCGTAGCCCTGAATGTAACGATACTGTTGTCCAAAGTATTAATAAACAAGTTCATAATAAAAATATAGAAGAATTAAAGTTATTACTCTCTACAGATGGAGAGGCGTTATCTGAAACTGGAGAACGTGCATTTTCAACTTCGCCAGTATTAGCATTGTTAGTATTACGTTCGGCATTAAAAACCTTAGCTATTACTGATATTAGTTGGGAAAAAGATATTAAAAAGCTGGAAAGCAGTTAATTATCATATATATCCGTCATCATTCAAGATGCAAAAATCAGCACGTCGTGAGGCAAACAGATTCTAGATATAAAGGTAAAGGTAAAGATATAACGAGTTAAATTAAGACTTTCTAACAACAAGGGTGGTTGCCTCTCGGCTTACCTTGTGGCGCGTTAGCTTGAAAACAACTCTGCATTACAACCTTTGATAAGGACTCGCCATTGTCACCATGTTACGTCTTGATTTGGAATCCAAGCTAATGACTAAGCAAAGCACTTGAACGGTAACGAGTATCGCTCATGATGCGTATAGACTAATTAAAGGTATTGAATGAGAATAAGAAGCTATTTAGCATTACTTGTACTGGCCTGTTTACTTGGCGCTTATATGTTGGAGCAAGTTTTAGGGTACCATTATAATCATGTTCAAACATTAGCGAGTAAATATACTCAAAGTCTTTTACTTGCCAAAGATTTTGAGCGAATAGAAAACAGTGCTTCACAGTTTTTAGTGTCTACCGATCTGGTGATTGCTTCTGGTAATACTTACCTTATTTTTGGTGCAAAAAATATGGGAGATTACATTAGTACTGAGCTGTCCAAACTCCAAGATGGAAACCTTTCCTCTATCATTAGTACAGAGATAAAAAAAACGATTATTAATATTCAAAAAATTAATAATCATCTTGATACGGTAGGCAAAATACCAGAGAAAGAGTTGATCATACACTTACGTAAGTTATTGCCAGATTACGATTTCGTCAGTTTATCTTTAGTTGAAAGTATCCACTTTATGATGTCTGAAACTAAGAATGTCATAACGCAAGAGGCGCTATCTTTAAAGGAAGAAAAAAGTTTTATTGCAACGGCTGCTTGGGTTGCTCGAACGTTTTTCTTATTATTAATTATCATTATTTGGTGGTGGGCCAATAGAAAAATTTGTAACCCATTAAATGACCTTATTGCATCATCACATAAAGCATTAACAGGTCATGATTTTCAAACAACAGATAATGCGCCTAAGGAAATTACCGAGTTAAGTAATGACTTTAAATTATTAACACAAACATTGTCTCATCAGGCTTCACATGATCCGCTAACAGAGCTCTATAACCGCCGAGCTTTTGAACGTAATCTAAATGAGGTGATGAAATATAATAATGTGCATTTAACCGTTAATGCCCAAAATTGGTTTTTATGTTTTATCGATTTAGATTATTTTAAAACCATTAATGACACTTGTGGTCATGCGGTAGGTGACCAGGTATTAGTTAATGTAGCTCGTATATTAAAACAAAAAGTACGCAGCTACGATACGGTCGCGAGATTGGGTGGGGATGAATTTGCTATTTTAATTAACCGTTGCCCAGTGGATAAAGCATTAGATATTGCTGAACAAATAAAGCGCAGCATTAATCAATTAACTTACCATTGCCAAGGCGAAGATTTTCAATTGAGTGCGAGTATTGGTATTGCGCCTAAAAAGGATGAAAGCAGTGCGACTGAATTATTAAATTCGGCAGATATTGCTTGTGGCATATCAAAAAAATCAGGTAGAAATTGTGTTCATTTATTTGAGATGAACCAGCAGATTGTAGAAGATGATAAGCAACAATTATTATCTGTTCATCATTTAAATAATGCATTAAATAACGACTTATTTGTGTTGTATAAGCAAGATATTATCCCGTTACAGAAGCAAAAAGTAGGTCAAAGCTTTGAGATTTTATTAAGAATGTTAGGCAGTGAAGGGCAACTCATTAGCCCTGCATGTTTTTTACCAGTCGCTGAGCGTTATTTACTCACCAGTAAAATAGATCGTTGGGTTATTAACGCTGTCTGTGAACACTTTATATCCCATCATGAACAGCTTACATCAATTAAAACGATTGCTATTAACTTATCTGGTCACTCATTAACTGATACTGAATTAGAAACGTTTATTATCAGCAAGCTTACTGAGAGTTTAATACCCGCTGATAAAATTTGCTTTGAAATTACAGAAACGGCTGCGATTAAAAATATTACGCGTGCGCGATTATTTATGGAAAATATAAAAGCATTAGGCTGTCAATTTGCACTTGATGATTTTGGTAGTGGGCATTCTTCGTATGCCTACATTAAGCAATTACCTACAGATAAGATCAAGATAGACGGGGCGATTATCGCTAATATGTTGACCAATCCAATCGATTTTACCGCGGTCAAATCTATCTGTGAAATCGGTAAAGCAGCGAAACAAGAAATTATTGCTGAGTTTGTTGAAAACAACAATTTAGTTGAGGCACTCACTGCATTGGGCGTCGATTATGCGCAAGGTTATTACTTTGCTAAGCCAGAGCCTCTCGTACCGCAATAGTCCTTATTTTTATGTGGTGATGTTTCGATATAGTGTTGTAGTGATTTCCTCTTCTTACCTAATATCTGTTCATTTCAGCGCTTGCTGAGTTTTACACTTTGGATAGTAACGGTTATATATCTTCATTAATAACTTTACGAAGAGCTCTATTAACCTCTCTATTAACGCCTCTATGTAGTGGCATAATGAATTTGGCTATCTCTTTATTGTGAGTTATAACAAAACGGCCTATATAAAAGTTAATTTATATAGGCCGTTATATGGTGATATTTTAAAGCGTTTAGTGACTACTCGTCTTTCTTTTTATCGTGACTACTACTTTTATTCTCACTTTTAGTCTCATTGTCGACATGCTCAGCATTTGCATCGATAGCTTCATCTTGTTCAGTAACTTTTTCTTTCTCAGTTAATGCTTCAGCTTCTATACGTGCTTTTTCAATTGCTTGTTGTTCAGCTAATGCTTCCGCTTCAATACGTGCTTTTTCAATTGCTTGTTGCTCGGCTAGTGCTTCTTCTTCACGACGTGCTTTTTCAATCGCTTGTTGCTCAGCTAACGCTTCAGCTTCTATGCGGGCTTTTTCAATCGCTTGTTGCTCAGCTAGTGCCTCAGTTTCTATACGTGCTTTTTCAATTGCTTGTTGCTCGGCTAGTGCTTCTTCTTCACGACGTGCTTTTTCAATTGCGCGTTGTGCGGCTTCCTCCGCTTCTTTAACTGCTCTAGCTTCAGCTGCTGCTTGTGCCGCTGCTTTAGCTTCTGCTTTTGCAATAGCTTTCGCTTTACGCTCAGCTTCTTCATCTATCGCTCGTTGAATAACTGCTTCGTCTTGTGCTTCTTGTGGTAATAAACTGATTAACTCAATACCAACAGGGAAGTTCATTGCTTCTAAGCCTGAGACGATTGTTACTTCACCTTCTTTTGTTAAATAAACCAATGGCATTGCTGTTTCACCATAACGTCTTTTAAAGCGTTCAAAGGTAAAGTTTTCGGTAATATTAGTGACTTTTAATATTGCACCTTTTACCATCAAATTCGCTATTTTGGCATAAGAAACATTTTCACCAAATAAACTTAAACGTTTCAAATAAGATTCAGATAACTGATGTCGTGCGCTTGCAATATCAGCGTTATTTAAACCATAAACATTATCGACACCTAATACATCTTGAAAATGGAACGTGACCAAAGGGTTTAATTGACGGTAAGGCGACATGACTAAGACTCGTCCAATACCACTTAAATCCATGTAGTTTGTTGCATGTTCTGAGGCTGGGTTACCAAAATAAACAGGGATGTTTTGCATACGTGCTTTACGGATACTGTCCCAGTTATTGTCCGTTAGAATCACTTTTATATTTCTTGAAACTAACAGTGTTGCTAATTCTCGAGAGAACTTAGAAGCACCAAACATTAAGAACCCTTCGTTAGATCCTTCTTTAACACCTAAAAACTTAGCCCAACGACCTGCGGTTAAACTTTGAATCACAACGGTGCCAATAATAATTAAAAACACTAACGGCACAATTGAGCTTGCACCTTCTAAACCAACAGATTCTAACTTGATCGCGAATAGCGATGAAATAGCTGCTGCGACAATCCCGCGAGGAGCGACCCAGCTTAGGAACCATTTATCTTTTGATGAGAGGTTAGTACCAAGTCCAGACACCCAGATACTTAAAGGACGAGCAATAAACATCGCTACTAATAATACCCCTAAGCCTCCCCAGCCAAGATCTAACATCGCACTCGAATCCAGACGTGCCGCGAGTAATATGAATAGTGCAGAGATAAGTAATACTGTTAGTGTTTCTTTGAATTCTAAAATGTCAGCAATATCCACGCCACGCATATTCGCTAACCAAATCCCCATGACCGTTACTGTTAGTAAGCCTGATTCTTCTTGTAAAATATTAGACGCAACAAAGATACCCAACATGATGGTTAACACCGCGGTATTGCGTAAATAATGTGGGAATAAGTTTTTTCTGATCGATAAGCCAGTTAAATAACCAGTAATAATCCCTAAGCCAAAACCAATTAATAATGTTAAACCCAGTGCGTATAAAACATGTGATGTGGGATCTGCTGTTACAGCAATATATTCAAATACCAGTACGGCAAGTAAAGCGCCAATAGGGTCAATAACAATCCCTTCCCAACGTAAAATACTCGCTAAATTAGATTTCGGTTGTACGGTACGTAACATGGGAACAATTACTGTTGGCCCAGTTACGACGACTAAAGCACCAAATAACATCGCAATTAGCCAATCAAATCCTAAAATATAATGCGCGGCAGGGGCGATACAAGCCCACGTAATGAACGCACCGATCGTTACAAGATGCGTCACCATGCGGCCGTGTTCTTTAATTTCCTTAAAGTTAAGCGTGAGCGCTCCTTCAAAAAGGATAACCGCAACCCCTAGAGAGATGATTGGAAATAATAAATCGCCAAAAATTTCATCGGGATCCAATACGCCTAAACCAGGTCCCAACACTAATCCACAAACGAGTAATGGTAAAATAGCGGGTAAACGTAATTTCCAACCTACCCATTGACACAAAAGCGACAGCACACCGATTAATGCCAGCATACCTGTGATGTGTTCAACCATATTTCTTTCCTTTTCCAATTCATTGTTAAAACAATGTTTATTATTATTTAATGCGGTCAGCAGCATACGTAATTCATTCGATATGCCTGACTGTATTTTTGAGTCTAAGATGTAAAATTAAAAGTAGCGATGTTATGAATAAAGCGTTAATACAACTTAATATATTTTTTAGTTGCCATGTTATTTTTAATATTACTGATTAAAATTAGCCATTGCGTCAATCGCTCCAAAGTAGAGAACTGATTCATTTCGACACTATTATTTTATGCATCCAATAACACTATCATTGAATTATTAAATTTTTATTTTATAGCGTTTGGATTAAAATTATTAACGAGAATCACTTAGAGTATAGTGATGTTTTTCAACCATTTATTAAATTAGTTTTGATGGTTAAGCTTAGAAATATTTACCCCTATATACGTATAATAATATAGAAAGATCTTATATGGGTGTTTTTAAAAAAATAACTAACATTAATTCACTTAAGTATTGTCTTTAGCGGTGTAAGTGCCGTTGCAAATTAATGATCATTTGCGCAGTTGCGCCCCAAATTAAATGATTTTGATAAGCACAACAATAAGTGAAATGACGTTTTTTATTAGCGATTAAGTGCTGCTTGGTAAAATTGTTTCTATTCAATAAAAATGAAAAAGGCACCTCAAAGCATTCTTTCACTTCATGACGATCAATAATCACTTGCTCACTATTCTCTACAAAACCAATAAAAGGCGTGACGTGATATCCAGTAGTGGTGGTTAAAGGCGATAAACTACCCACTAACTGTATGCTTTTTTGTTGAATACCTATCTCTTCTTGAGTTTCACGTAATGCCGTTTCTGCTAAAGAGTCATCGCTTAGCTCATATCGTCCACCAGGAAAACTAACTTGCCCAGCATGATGCCTTAAATGTAATGCTCGTTGAGTTAATATCATGTGTAAACCCGTTTCACGTTGAACGAGTAGCATTAATATCGCGGCTTTTTTTAATGGTTTTTTTTGTGTTAATTGTAATTGTGCAAGATGAGAAGAAGGGGCAGTTGAGTTTGCTTGTTGTAAAATGAAACGACTAAGAAAGTGTTGTTTATTCATGTCTTATAACCTTCTCCTGTGACTGTTTGCTAGTGTTTATTGACAGCCGTTATTTCATTACGTTACGTTTATGCCTACTTATTAAAGTAAGCTATATCTCATTTTAATACAATATTATTAATACTAACTCCATGAAGAAACTCGCCTCATTTTAATTACATAGCATTAAATTAAGCTCATTTTATAACGTGAAGAAGATGAAAAGGAAAGTAAAAGAGAGAAGCCTGAAATACTAATATCAGGCTTCTTTGTGTAGAGTTAATGACAGTGCAAACAGTTAATTCAGTGGTTTAATTGCTTTTTTAGCAATCAATAAAGCACGTTTTGGCGCAGGGTGGCCTTCAACAGTTTTAGTCGCATCGTTCGGGTCTAGGTAATCTTCTAAAGATTCATTAGTCATCCAAGCGGTGCTGCGTTGTTCGCCAGTTAGCGTATCGTTAATGTCCACAATGCGTACGTCTTCAAAACCACATTTTTCTACCCATAATTTTAACGCTTTTGCACTTGGTAAAAACCAAATATTACGCATCTTAGCGTAACGATCAAAAGGCACTAATACATCATTTTCATCGCCTGCAATGACCAAGGTTTCAAGCACTAATTCGCCACCTTCAACTAACTGGTCTTGTAGTTGTGTAATATGATCCATTGGTGATTTACGATGGTATAAAACACCCATGGAAAATACCGTATCAAAGGCTTCCAATTTAGGCAACTCTTGAATACCTAATGGTAATAAATGTACATTTTGGTCTTTATTCGCAAAGTGACGTACCGCTTCAAATTGGCATAAAAACAACTCGCTCGGGTCGATACCGACTACAAATTCAGCACCTTCACCACGCATACGCCACATGTGATAACCACTACCACAACCAACATCTAGCACGTAACGATATTTAAGCGGGCTGATATGCGGTAAAACACGATCCCATTTCCAGTCACTGCGCCATTCAGTATCAATATGCACACCATGAATATGGAAAGGGCCTTTACGCCATGGGTGAAACTTTTGTAATAGATTCTCTAATTTCTTAGTTTCACCTGCTGACAGTGCAGAGTCATTACCAATACGCACTTCATCTTTGAGTTCAATATGCTCAGTTTTGATGGTGGGAAACTTATTTAATACACGTATCCAACTTGCTAAAGTGCCATGGACATGGATATTTTCCCATTCATGTAATTGTGCAGGTAAAGTACGTAACCAATGGTTTAAGCGGTTGTTAGCGATGATGCTGTAAAAATTATTAAAATCGATCATGTCAATGCCTTGCTACGATTAATGTATTTAATATTAAGAGTTTATTTAAAGTTAAGAATTTATTTAATGCTAAGAATGGATCCAAAATTAAAATACTGATACCAAAGGTCGTTATGTTTAAATCCAGCTTGTTGTAAACGCGCATAATGTTGCTCAACGGTATCGGAAATCAATACATTGTCGAGAGACGAACGTTTTTGACTTATCTCTAACTCGCTATAACCATGGCTGCGTTTAAAGTCTAAATGCAGGTCAACTAACAATTGGTTACTTGTTGAGTCATTAAAAATAAACTTTTCAGAAAGTACTAATACACCGCCAGGTAATAACCCTTGGTAAATATTTTTTAATAAAGAAAGGCGTTTTTCAGGGGTTAAAAACTGCAAAGTAAAATTAAGCACAACAACAGACGCATTTTCAATCTTAATGTTACAAATATCATCCTGTATTACCGTGACCGGAATATCTGACTTATAAGCATGGATATGTTGCTTGCAAGATTCAACCATCGCCGATGAATTATCAACGGAAATAATGCTACAACCTGTCTTTTCATCAAGACCTCGGCGCATCGATAAAGTGGCAGCACCTAATGAACACCCCAAGTCATATAGGTTTGAATTATCAATCGCACAACGTTGCGTGATCACTCCAATACTATTAATAATGTTTTCATAACCTGGAACAGATCGTTTGATCATGTCTGGAAAGACCTGTACCACTTGTTGATCAAAACTAAAGCTATCTACTTTATCTAGTGGTTGACTGAAAATATTGTCGGTTTGGCTCATAAGGCTGCCTAATTATTTAAGGTTAAACGGTGTTATTGATGACGTATTGCCGCGCATTTTACTTAAATTGTGTGGCAGGGTCATTTTTTTATTTAAGCATATGACTCTCAGTGGTTTTCTTCTATAATACGTGCAATTAGTTTGTAACGTATTTAAAAACAGGAATCGATAATGCGCACTATGTATTGTGGTGAAGTGACCGAAGCAAATATTGGTCAAGAAGTTGAGTTAGTAGGTTGGATAAACAAACAGCGCGATTTAGGTGGTGTGACGTTTTTAGATGTACGTGACCGTGAAGGTATTGTTCAAGTATTTTTTGATGGTGATACACCAGAAGCAACAGCCGTTGCTGCAACAGTACGTAATGAGTTTTGTATTAAAATGAAAGGACTTGTTCGTGCTCGCCCTGAAGGACAAGTGAACAAAAACATGACAACAGGTGGCATTGAAATCTGTGGTCTTGAGCTTGAAGTTTTAAACCGTGCTAAACCATCTCCATTAGATAGTAACCAAACAAACTCAGAAGAGCAGCGTTTACGTTACCGTTACCTAGACTTACGTCGTCCAGAAATGGCTGAACGTATGGTATTTCGTTCTAAAGTCAGTAGCTTTGTACGTCGTTTCTTGGACGACAATGGTTTCTTAGATGTTGAAACTCCAATCTTAACCAAAGCGACACCAGAAGGTGCACGTGACTATTTAGTGCCAAGTCGTACGCATAAAGGTCAATTCTTTGCTTTACCGCAATCACCACAATTATTTAAACAATTGTTGATGATGTCTGGTTTAGACAAATACTACCAAATTGTAAAATGTTTCCGAGATGAAGATTTACGTGCTGACCGTCAGCCTGAATTTACACAAATAGATATCGAAACATCATTCATGACCGGTGATCAGGTCATGGAAAAAACAGAAGAGATGGTCGTTAAACTTTTCAAAGAAATGTTAGATGTTGATTTAGGCTCATTCCCTAAAATGACTTACGCAGAAGCAATGCGTCGTTTTGGTAGTGACAAACCTGATTTACGTATCGATTTTGAATTAGTTGACGTAGCCGACTTATTAAAAGAAGTTGAGTTCAACGTATTCTCTGGCCCTGCTAATGATGCCGATAGCCGTGTTGCGGTTATTTGTGTACCAGGCGGCGCAAAACTGTCTCGTAAAAATATCGATGAATACGGTAAATTCGTCACTATCTACGGTGCTAAAGGCTTAGCATGGATGAAAGTGAATGAAGTCGCTAAAGGCCTTGAAGGTGTTCAATCGCCAATCGCTAAATTCTTAAATGAAGAGATTGTTGCTGAGTTACTTAAACGTACCAACGCACAAGATGGCGATATCATCATGTTCGGCGCAGACAAAGCAAATGTAGTTGCTGAAGCAATTGGTGCATTACGTCTGAAAGTATCTGAAGATCTTGGTTTAATTAAAGACGAATGGAAACCACTTTGGGTGATTGAATTTCCAATGTTTGAACCATTAGAAGACGGCGCATTAACGCCAATCCATCACCCATTTACTGCACCATTAAACATGACACCAGCAGAACTAGAAGCGAGCCCAGTAGGCGCTCTTTCTGATGCTTACGACATGGTATTAAACGGTTGTGAGTTAGGCGGTGGTTCAGTACGTATTCACAAACAAGATATGCAAGCAGCGATTTTCCGCATCTTGAATATCTCTGATGAAGAAGCTTTAGATAAATTTGGTTTCTTATTAGAAGCATTACAATACGGTGCTCCACCGCATGCAGGTTTAGCATTTGGTTTAGACCGCATCGTGATGTTGATGACTGGTTCAAGTTCAATTCGTGAAGTGATTGCCTTCCCGAAAACTGCTTCTGCTGCTTGTCCGTTAACTAACGCACCGGGTTTTGCTAATCCAGCTGCTCTTGCTGAGTTAAATATTGCGGTTGTTAAGACTGAGAAAGAAGAAGCTAAAAAAGAAGATTAATCTTTTAAAAAATAGCTTTAAAGAAGGGAGGTGATATCGCTAGAAGTAGTGATGTTATCTCCCTTTTTTGTTTGTGTTGTTTGAGGTGGGTTCGTTCCTCGATCCACGGTCTCCGTGGTAACGCATAAGGGCTTATTACTCATTTATCGTTTGTAAATCAGAGAAAGGGCTACGTACACCATTTGCACCAGCTTGTAATACATGGGTATAAATTTGGGTTGTACGCAAGTCTGAATGTCCTAATTGCTCTTGAACTGTTCTTATGTCTGCACCTCTTTGTAAGAGGTGTGTTGCAAATGAGTGACGTAATGTGTGGCAAGTGACGTGTTTATCAAAGTTTAATTTTTTTGCAGTCAGCTTGATTGTTCGCTGTAAATTACTTTCATGTAAATGATGCCTCCTTAAATTATTTGTGCCAGGTTCTAAACTTAGTTTTGATGATGGAAACAAATAATGCCAGCTCAATTCTTTTGATGCATTCGGATATTTAGCAGCGAGTGCAAAAGGTAAATAAACACCATTGTAATAAGGATTTTTAATATCTTGTTGATAATACAAACGTACACTGGATATTTGGTCCCTCAAAGGCCCTAATAGTTCTTTTGCCAACGTAACTCTACGATGTTTACCTCCTTTACCATTCCAAATTTGAAGTGATGAATAATCAAAATCAATATCTTGTATTCGTAACCTTAACACTTCCATAAGTCGTAAACCGCTACCATATAAAATATTACAGGGAAGTGAGAGTGGTGTAGGTATATTTTTTAATAATAATGCCGTTTCTGCTAAGTTTAAAACAACAGGAAGTTTAGGTTGTATATGACTGCGGTTAAATTTAAGTGTTAATGTTAAAAGGTTATCTAAAAATTCTTTATACAGATACACCAGTGCATTTAATGCCAATGATTGTGTTTTAGGGGCCACATTTCGTTGGTTAGCTAAAAATGAAAGGAAAGACTCAACATCCTGATTGTGGCATTTAATAGTGTGTTTTTTTTGATTGAAATTTATACCCGTTATCATTCAAGGTGCAAAAATCAGCAAGTCGTGAGGTAAGCAGAGGCTAGGCGTAAAGATGAAGATCTAACGGGTTAAATCGAGACTTTACAACAACGAATATGCTTGCCTCACGGCTTGCCCTATCGGTCACTCGCTCAAAAATCAATGCAGCGTTGCAACACTCTATAAGGACTAGTCATTAACATCCTGTTACGCCTTGTCTTGATGTTCGAGCTAGCGACTGATAAATGCATCTTGATTGGTAACGGGTATGTATAGATGTAATCCAATAAATATATGCTTTAATTGTTTTTTCTGCATAATTTTTCATACGCATACTTTCAGCAATAGCCATTAAAAATGGTGATTTTATAAAATACCTCTACCAATAAAACTAATGTTTATTTATGGCTCTGTTGTAGTTTGGTGTTGATGGTTTAATATTTAGTTATCATTACTTTGAAATTCAAGGTGTAGCTATGATCAACAATAAACTAAAAGGCATTCTCAAAGAAGTTACCAACCTAAACTAC
>NZ_CBRF02000021.1 GCF_000470315.2 Psychromonas sp. SP041 | reverse complement strand
GGCGATCCCTGAGTATGCGTTTTGAAGCGAGTTGTTCTGTTGGTTCGAACGTCTTGTTAAAAACATTGTATGTTTAGCAATTCAATATTCGTAACCAACAGAAGCATGTTCCATTTAATATAATAATGAATGAATCTATTAAATTAAATGGCTTGGTCGGACTATAAGACAACTCAGTAAGGACTAAAAACATTGATCTATTCGCTTAGCTCTATTTTAGTCCGCTTAATGCGACATTAGAAATTACTCATGGCAATGAATGGTTCAACATGGAGAGATCACCCTTTTGAAATTGGTAAAGCTTATATTGCTTTAGCTGATAATCCTGACTTTACTAAAGGATATATCTGTTCTGGGCATCAATATGAACTTATTAATATTGGTTATAGCCATTATGATGGAGCTTCAGTTTTCACTTTCAAGTGCTTATCAACTTATGAATTAGTTAGTTGGTGGTGGTTTGATAATGCATCTGATAATTCATCTATTGAAACTTTCAAACCTCTATCTAACAAACGCCAATAGGTATAAATTATGTTACACCTATTGGTGTTTGTTATATTTATCATTGAAATGGAATTACTTATGAAAGTTTATAGAAAAGTAAAACAAACAAAATTTGTTAAAGAGGGCTTAAAAGGTTTATTAACTATCCATGACCACGGCGGGATTGCAGTCAGTATAGATCACAAAGCTATTTTCAATGGGTTTAGTTATGAAGAAACTGATAGTTATTTTTATATCGATAAACCATCAATAAATGATAAAACTATCATAATGGATCGTCTTTTTAGTTAAAAAAATACAGTGCCATTCGGGTCAAGTCTTGTTTTTTGCCTTTTAAATATACTTTCCACAAAATACCAAGAAAAATGATACTCAATGTGGCTACAACTCCCCCACCGTTGAGCTTTCCCAAGCGATAAATGACTTTCAGCAACAGCAAACAGGACGTTTGCTGTAAGTTCATTCAGCACATGGATGTGCTGTATGAACTGGTGCGTTAAGAAAGGCAATTAGCGTTTGGAGTAAGAAAGCGATTCGGTGGCCAGTTTCTTTGCATCCTTTCTTTTCTGGTAAAAGAAAGGATGTCGCCGACAGGGCGAAAATACTGCTAATAAATAGCTAGCTGCCAGGATGAGCGCAGACGAAGCAAAACTCAAAACGGCTAAAAAAGAGTGGGCTTATATTTTTTGCCTTTTAAAAAATTTATCCACAAACCCTCAACAAAAACGATGTTCAATGTAGCTACAACTCCCCTACCGCTGAGCTTTCCCAAGCGATAAATGACTTTCAGCAACAGCAAACAGGACGTTTGCTGTAAGTTCATTCAGCACATGGACGTGCTGTATGAGCTGGTGCGTTAAGAAAGGCAATTAGCGTTTGGATAAGAAAGCGATTCGGTGGCCAGTTTCTTTGCATCCTTTCTTTTCTGGTAAAAGAAAGGGTGTCGCCGACAGGGCGAAAACACTGCTAATAAAAGTCAAACGGCCACGATGAGCGCAGACGAAGCAAAACTCAAAACGGCTAAAAAAGAGTGGGCTTAGATTTTTTTCCTTTTAAAAAATTTATCCACAAAACCCCAACAAAAACGATGCTCAATGTGGCTACAACTCCCCCACCGTAAAGCTTTCCCAAACGATAAATGACTTTCAGCAACAGCAAACAGGACGTTTGCTGTAAGTTCATTCAGCACATGGATGTGCTGTATGAACTGGTGCGTTAAGAAAGGTAATACCAAAAGAATTAATAAGGTGATCATTCTTGCTGGTTAAAATCACCCCTAACTGCGTTGTGAGTTTTGAAGTGAGAACAACTATCTCCTACAACTCACGCCTTATTAGTGTTAATTTTTCCTGCGCAATCTCTGATCACTTATTTAATTCCATTGGTATAATTAGCGTTTGGATAAGAAAGTGATCCGGTGGCCAGTTTCTTTGCATCCTTTCTTTTCTGGTAGAAGAAAGGATGTCGCCGACAGGGCGAAAACACTGCTAATAAAAGTCAAACTGCCACGATGAGCGCAGACGAACCAAAACTCAAAACGGCTAAAAAGAGTGGGCTTAGATTTTTTTGCCTTTTAAAAAATTTATCCACAAACCCCAACAAAAACGATGCTCAATGTGGCTACAACTCCCCCACCGTAAAGCTTTCCCAAACGATAAATGACTTTCAGCAACAGCAAACAGGACGTTTGCTGTAAGTTCATTCAGCACATGGATGTGCTGTATGAACTGGTGCGTTAAGAAGGGCAATTAGCGGTTGGATAAGAAAGTGATCCGGTGGCCAGTTTCTTTGCATCCTTTCTTTTCTGGTAAAAGAAAGGATGTCGCCGACAGGGCGAAAATACTGCTAATAAATAGCTAGCTGTCAGGATGAGCGCAGACGAAGCAAAACTAAAATCGGCTAAAAAAAATGGGGTTAGGTATTTTTTTACCTTTTAAAATTAGAGTCATTGAAGGAGGTGTTAACTACCATGTTTAAAAACACCTCTAATCATAATCCTTCGTGTCTTCTGTGTAACGCAGCGCTTCGTGGTTAATTCTCTTTTTAGGTTTGTCATTTATTTATCATATTCTAAATATAAAAAAGCCTGCATTAAGCAAATTTGAAAAATAACTTAATAATGCTCTTCTTCAGCATATAAGTTATTAGTGACAGCTAATTACGTTGTTAGCCTAAACTTTAGTAAAAAAAAATTTAAAGCTTAATAAAGATAATACGGCAGATTTGGTTCGTTGATTTTACTCTTATTTCGACTTTTCTATTTCAATTAGATGTTTTTCTAAGATAGATTTTTTATTTTAAGTTATTGGTTGTTTAGTCGTGTTTTATGCAGAAAGTAATTGATATATATATATAAAATATATTTTATTTTTAATTAAATTGGTGTTTAACCAAGAATTATGACATCTTTCATCACTTATTTAACAGAGAAAGGATTTACATGAAAAAAATAGCCGCTTCTTTATTACTCGCTTTACCGTTAATTAGTCCATTATCTTTAGCTGCATCTGATGATGCTTTTTGCCAGCCAAAAGAATACAAAATGGCATTGCGCTATCAACAACAATCGGCTGAAGTAATGGCATTGCAACTACAAGCATACCAATTTGCTACATATCGTATTACCCAGATTCTTGCTGACCATAAGTCGGATAAAATACCTGCCGTAGTATTGGACTTAGATGAAACTGTAATAGATAACAGCCCATTATTAGTTCGCGATGTTAATAATTGCCATGATTTTAGTACGTGGGATACTTGGAGTGATTGGGAGCAAAAAGGGCACCCAACCTTGATTCCTGGCGCAAAAGATTTTATTAATTTTATTGACCAAAAAGGCATCAAGATATTCTATATCTCTGATCGCTTCCAAGAGAACAAAGTCGCAACACTCAAAACATTGAATGAGTTAGGGCTGCCACAAGTAAGTAAAGATAACGTATTACTTTATACAAAAATGAAAGAAACGCGTCGTGAATCAGTTCGCCAACAGAATTTTGATATTGTAATGTTAATGGGTGATAGCTTAGCTGATTTTGCTGCTGAATTTAAAAACAAAGAGTCTACAGACTATCAACGAGATCTTGTGAAATTAAAGGCTGAACACTTTGGTAAAGATTGGATTGTATTCCCAAATGCATCTTATGGAACATGGTCTAACGCTGAATTAAAAGCATGGGATGAAAAACCAGCTAAATAGCGATGTATTATCGACTAATATGGTGTTAGTTGAGTAACTAAAAAGCCTGCATAAAGCAGGTTTGATCAACGTGTTAAAAAGAGAGTTAACTGTTTAGCTTTCTTCATTTTATCTTTATCCACTTACCTTCTATTATTAACCCTTCGAACCGAGATAATGGGGTCAAGTCTTGTTTTTTGCCTTTTAAAAACACTTTCCCACAAATCCCCAAGCAAAACGATGCTCAATGTGGCTGCCACTCCTCCACCGTTGAGCTTTCTCAATCAACCTTAAAGATCAAAAAAAGTATAGGTTCTTGTTTCAATACTTTGTCTTGGTTTGCCACTATCGCCCTGTCCTAATAACGGAAAAGCTGTGTGCATGGCAAAGCGTGAATAAGAAGGGTCACTATCAAACCCTTTGATTAAAACGGCTTCTGTTCCATCCATTCTTGGATAGTAATACCACTTTTGATTGTTATTCTTTTTAAGGGCAAAAATCTCGCCTTGGTGCTTTTCTGTTGAGTGCATATCGTTAAATGATATTTTTGCTTTCACTAGATCTTTTGTATTTAGCGTTGAAAAGTCTAAAAATGCTAAGGGGTCTTTCTCTACAACACCATCAATAGAACGCCATACGTTTATCTGGATCATTCTTTTTCCAGCAAAGCGTTTTAATATGGCTTCGTCTAATACTGATTGTGCCCTGATTGGCCCTGTTTCATGGGTGTAGTCGTTATGGACATGGTAAGCAGGATGACGATTAGAGTTTTTAATGCCGCGGCGTACGGTATGGTCAAAGGCGAATACATCGGTTGCCCCCGTTTGCTTTTTAATAAGCGATTCAACCTGTGGGTAATAATCTGATTTAACGGTTTCTGGCGTTAAGAAGTCAACTTCGTTTGGTGTAAAGCTGGCGAGTTCAAAACCTTCTTTGTCTAAACTAAAGGTTTGTTCAGGGTTGGCTAAGCGAGCATCAATGACTTCTGTTTCCTGAAAAATATAATCATCACTGTATTCTTGCTGCTCATCGAAACCAGAGTAATTAATAACGGGCACCGCCGTAGATTCAGCTTTAATAAAATGAAGCTTTGTTTTCTCAGTCATGTAATCGCTCATACCCTTTCTCCAGAATAACGTAAAAAACACAACCTATCATTAGATAGGCAGGTTGCGATATTAGTCGTTCTCTGTCAACTTAATTTTTATAGAAAGTCTTTTCGGTTTGTTCTTTAACATAAAGAATAAAAAGATAAGCAAATGAAAGTTAAGTAAAAAAATAAGAATTTATGATGATATAAAAAAGAGGAGTCTTAATTTTTTAGGATCTATACTTAAAAGGCTAAGTAAATAAATCGATAAATTTAATTAGAGGAAGTTGCACTTAACGTATTAAATCGGCAAATCATTAAGTACAAATAAAAGGAGGTTTATAGGTTATTTGGTCGCCAGTTTAAAGTAGCTATGGTCATTCAGCGCTTTGCTGATCATCATTGCGCCTTCTAACAAACTAACGGTTAAGATAGCGGCATGTGACGGTTCACTTTCACCATTGGCAACATGTGCTTGCTCTAACCATGCTAAGTTCAAATCGAAGAATCGTTTTACTTCTAGGCGCACTTTGTCCGGTAAACTTTCATTTTGTGCGCCTAGCAAACCACATAAACACATTTTATTATCGGTTAATAAAGCGTTTCTAAATAATTGAGTGTAAACGTCAATAGGATTTTGATTATTAGCCTTTATGTCGTCCACATCACCTAACGCACTTAAAAATGCATTAGTGTATTGATGAGCCAGTTCAGCGCCTAAATCTGCTTTAGTAGGAAAATGATAATGGACACTCGCACTTTTAATTCCAACTTCATTAGCAATTTCTCGAAAGCTAAAATTATTATAGCCACCAAGACGAACTTTATCTTCAGCAGCTTTTAGTAATGCTTCTTTTTTGGTCATGGTTATATTTCCTATCAATGAGCCTGAAATTATCAAGCAGTGCATAGTTATTTACAAGTATTATTACGCATCGATGAATACCTGAAGCAATATTAATTAACGCACAAAGTTGACTTATTATACGCTAGAGAATATAACTATCTACTGATAGATACATTGAATACTTTATTTTAAAACATATTGAGTAAGACTTTAGGGGAACAAGATGAAAATAGCGGCGGATTTTAGTCAACGTGCAGTTGTGCACAGTCAATCACAAGAGTGGATAGCCTCTCCAATGGTAGGCGTTAACCGAAAACCTCTGGATAGAGTCGGTGCAGAAGTCGCAAGGGCTACGACGATTGTAAGTTACGATCCTGGCAGTGAATTTACTGAGCATGTGCATACAGGCGGTGAAGAATTTATTGTACTAGAGGGTGTATTTCAAGATGAGCATGGCAGCTTTCCAGCGGGCTCTTATATAAGAAACCCACCACAATCAAAACATCAACCAGGTTCAGAACAAGGTTGCGTTATGTTAGTAAAACTTTGGCAGTTTCAACCTGAAGATAGAATTCACGTGCGGTTACAAATGAATAAGATGGGACAAGTACCGTTACCTAACCATAAAGGTGTGTCGATAACGCCTTTGTATAAAGATGAGATTGAAGAAGTGAGTTTATTACATTTCGACGTGACATCAGAATACACGTTAGACGCCTTAGGTGGCGCTGAGTTATTTATACTTGAAGGCTCAATTCAAGAGAGCGATGATATATTACTTAAACACAGTTGGTTACGTACACCAGAAAAGACGAGCTTAACTATTAAATCAGGTAAGAATGGCGCTAAAGTTTGGGTAAAATCAGGTCATATTACGGATGTTGAGAATCAAATTTCACGCGTACAAAATGCCTAACACTACCGTATGCGGATCGATTAAATACTCATATTAATCCGCATAAATAGTTGTTCTTTTTAACGACTCAACATAGCTTACTTATGCTTTGTAACTGGTGAGTTAATGACTGTTTGAGTCAATGACGTTAAAGAACAACTACTTTCCTAGCCACGCTACGCTATAAAGCCCAACTCACTAGCTCACCAGATCTGCTATTCTGTTATGTCGCTATACTTATGTAACTAAACCTATGCAAATAAGCCTATGTAACTAAACTGGTATCGCTCCGTTTCCGTTATGTAACCCAACGATGTAAATTCAGCTATCTCAGCCCAGCGCTTACAACAATCCAACGTCACCTGCTCGATTGATCAACAGTTATCACAACACCTCCTATAAAGACTAAAACAGCTATAGTGTTGGCATACATATCGGCTAGCTTTGAAATAGATTTACGTAGAGTTGGATTGATAAGGCGGAGTATTGCTTAGATTAGTAATGTCTAGATTAGTAATGTTTAGTGAGTTTAATTATTTAACCTCAACTCTGGTTAATGAAAGCGGCATTATATTTAAAATCAGAAGGTACTATTTTTTACTATGCAGTGCCGTTAGTTTTGCGTAGTTCAAGGCAAATTATTGAAGCAATAACGGGTTATTGAGAAATAATTTAACGCAGAAATCCGCGGAAATAGCGGTGTTGTATCGCTTCGCTTATCCAGAACTGAGGTTATTTAGGGTTGCGGTATTGTTTCTAGCGAGCAAGGGAAGTCGATATTACTTTAAAAAGGTAGTGTTGGATATGAGGTAAAACTGTATTTAGAGAGGGTAGAAAAAACAAGGACGATGGCCCTATCGGCTATATAAACTAATCAAATAGTTACATAAGCTATAGGAGTATTCGTCCTTGTAAAAGGTGATGTAAAGTGACTCAAATTACTTTATATCAGCTACTTTAGTGCTGACTTATGTCATGTGGAAGAAACAAAGTTTGTTTCCATCTAAATCTAAAACATACGCACCGTAGAAGAAGTCAAAACGTTGACCAGGTTCACCGGCACAAGTAGCACCTAATTCAATCGCTTTATTGTAAAGCGCTTGTGCACCTTCAATTGAACCACCAGGGATAGCAATTTGTTGGCCATTACCACAACTTTGTTCTTTATTGTCGTGCGGTGTACACACAGCTAGCATCGCGCCACCAGCATCTGTTCCGTAAAATTTAATACGGTCCATTTCCATTACTCTTTTACCACCAACTAATTCAAGTAATGAATCGTAAAATGAAACTGCTTTATCTAAGTCTTTTGAACCAATCGTTGTATATCCAATCATTATCGTAATCCCTGTTTTAAAATTATAAAGTTGATGTTCAGCATGTAAAAAATGTCAGTAAAAATAGCACTCGGTTATTACGTGCTTTGCTTACTAAGTGGATATAAATTTACATACCTATCGATAGATAGTCAATATTTATCTGGCAATAAATCACTAAGATTAAAAATATGTATTAAAGGGCATGATTAAAAATAACGAAATAAGATTAGATATTGATTGATGATAATAAATATTATTAATTAATAACAAATTTAAATTAGTCATTAATTAACAACAAGTTAAAGTTAAATTAGAGAGAATTTAACTTTATGGGTACCATCCTATAAACGCTTTATTCATTGTCGATAAAATAAGTCATTTTTTGTTTTAAAATTATTCTTTAAAATAATTATTAGGATAGAAAAATTAAGTGGTTTAAACATTAAGAAGATAAAAAGTAAGCAATGATATGGGAAGGCGGGGTTCATTAAATGCAATAATGACCCCTTTAATATTAAAAACTCTCTTTTTAATTTTTTTGAAGATTGTTATTTGAAGATTGTTTTTTGAATATGGCTTTTTAAGCTTGTTGCGACAAGTTATAACCATAAGCGAGGATAATTAAGACCAACACACCTAATCCTTTTAGTAAGGTTTTCTGGTTGGCTTTAGCCTCTACTTTACACATTTTACTAAACCAGAAGTGCCCGACTACACCTGCTAAAAGTGCATAGATTAACGTGACTTGCTCTGTTTCTTTTACCACATCAAACGCACTATAAAAATAACCAATTAGCTGACTCGTCAAAGAAGAGATATAACCTAATGGGGTATGGGTTAATACCATATAGGCAATAAAGAAAACAAAAATAGATAACGGTAGTCGGTATGGTAATAATTTAGATTGGGTCATGTTGTTCTTCTTTAATAAGTAAAATTTTTAATTGAGTCTAAACTGGCTAACCGGTTGTTTTGATTGCTCAATAAATTAAGTGTAATAAGCGTTAATTACAATAAACTGATTTTGATATGCAAATAAGTTATTGAGAGATATTACAACACCCGTTCCCCTTTGTATTGATTTTACCTAATTTCTGATAAGCAACTTACAATCATTTTAAAAATCGACTACCTATAAAAAACACCTCACCATCTTGTGATAGCTAAATACTATTAAACTGAGAAAATAAAACGATTTAACCTATTTATAAAGTTTAAGTATATTGTATGTAATCGAATAGGGAAATCTCATGAAGCCAATACTAGAAAATAAATCATTTAATACACCAAACTGTCCTGCAACTGCACCGATAAAAGGCACCGCATTAGTTGTCGAAGGTGGCGGACAACGTGGTATTTTTACAGCAGGTGTATTGGATAGCTGGTTAGCACAAGACTTTAACCCTTTTTCATTACTCATTGGTACGTCAGCGGGTGCTCAAAACCTATCAACTTATATGACGCGTCAAGCGGGATACGCTAAACGGTCTATCATGCAGTTATCGAGACACCCTGATTTTTTTAGTATGAAACGTTCTTTTTCAAAGCGTAATGCAATGGATTTGGACTGGTATTTTGATCGCGTAGGCGAACCTGAATACCAATTGAATATGAATTGTGCTCAAAATCAATTACAGGGTCGCCAACTGCTGTTTTCTGCCACCAATATGGAAGGGTTTCGTCCAGCGTTTCTTGAACCCACCGCTGATAGCTGGCTTACGATGTTAAAAGCATCAAGCGCTCTACCTTATTTATACAAAAAAGGGGTCGCGATTGGAGATGTGAATTACGTTGATGGTGGCGTTGCCATCCCTATTCCTATTCAAGAGGCTTATGATCGTGGTGCAAAGAATATTATTGTATTACGTACAGCCCCTGCGAACCGCAGCATTCGTTCACCTTGGGCACACAAATTGAAATCTTGGGTATGTAAAACCAACTCATGCCCTAAGGTGTTAGATATTATTACTGGCCATGAAAATGCTTACAACGACGCCATTAAATTTATTCATACTCCACCAGAAGATGCGAAAGTAATTGAGATTGCACCACCACAAAAATTAGCAAGCAGCCTATTAGGTAGTAGCGATCAGGCTCTGATGGCCGATTATAAAATGGGGTATGAAATAGGGACTGCATTTTTAGAGAGTCAGTCTGCTCAACAATTTAAAATACATTAGAGGTTGCCTGTAAAGTACAGATGATAAAACACAGACGGTTAATCACTAAAAGATTAACTATCTGTGTTTGTATTGAGTAGAACAATAAGCTCTGTCTATATCTGGTGATCTTAATTTTAAGTGTTTGGTTTTTCTGCCCGTTACTCTACTACGCCATAGCTTGAAGCTTCCCAACTTCAATTTATTGCGCATAAAGCTAATTAAGGCTTTTTCATCTAAACCGAATTGATCTTCAATGGCTTCAAAAGGGGTTCTATCTTCCCAAGCCATTTCAATCACTCTAGATTCTTCGCTATCACTCAATACCATTATCAACATCCCATTCAGTTTTCACTTAAAAACACTAATACGTTAATAACAAGATTAGGGTTTACTGCTTCTTTAATTTATATGGATTATTTATATGAATTTTTATATGAAATAATTAGGCTCATGAAAGAGAAGTAAAACCACCAGTGATGTCTAATGAACTCCAAATAATCAAACGTAATAAACCTGTCATATTTCTGCTTTAGTCTAAAGCTCGTTTTACTTATACCCATTATATTAATAAGAGTTTTACATTTTACGCAGAAAAAATGATTTAGTTTAAAGCGTAAGTTTCGCAACGGTCTATCCCTTTACGAAAATAGCAGTGAATAAATAAATTATTTTAACCAGTAAAATAGATAAGTTAATTAGTGTGATTGGTATTGTTCCCCCCAATAAATAAGGCAATACGATGACAGATTTATTAGATAAAGAAACTGATTTTAGTAACATGATTGATGCACGTTTATCACGCCGTAGCTTCCTAATGGGAACCGCTGCGGTTGGTGCAGGTGCATTTCTAGCGTTAAACCCTGTAGCCAAAGCTATCGCTGCGAATATAGATAGTAAGTTATTAAACTTCATGCAAGTGCCAGCTTCTACTAGCGATACTGTCATCGTTCCAAAGGGTTACAGCATCAGCAACCTTATGTCATGGGGTGACCCAATCTTTACCAATGCACCTGCATTCAATGCAAATGGTAAACAAGATTCAACAGCACAAGCAATGCAATTTGGTGACAATACTGATGGTATGAGTGTATTCCCATTATCAAAAGACCATGCCATTCTTGCTGTAAATAATGAATATACAAACTACGAATACCTATTTGATCATCAAGGCAAAGCAATGACCGCTGATGATGTTAAAAAAGCACAAGCTGCCTTAGGGGTAACTGTTGTTGAACTAGTGAGAAAAGACGGTAAATGGATAATGGATCCTAAAGGTAAAGTTAACCGTCGTATTACAGCCAATACTGAAATGCACGTAACAGGCCCAGCTGCAGGTCATGATTTATTAAAAACCAAAGCAGATCCAACGGGGAAAAAAGTACTTGGTACTATTAATAACTGTTCAAATGGCCACACTCCATGGGGTACTTACTTAACTTGTGAAGAGAACTTTAATGGTTTCTTTGGTGCAGAAGAAGAAGTCGCACTGGATGACAACTACAAGCGTTACGGTGTAGAAGCAACTCAAAGTAAATATCAATGGCATAACTTTGATGAACGCTTTGACCTCGCTAAAAACCCAAATGAACCAAACCGCTTTGGTTGGATCGTAGAGATTGATCCTAAAGATCCAACATCAACACCATTAAAGCGTACTGCATTAGGTCGTTTCAAACATGAAAATGCAGCTTTTGTTATCAATGATGATGGTCACGCTGTTGTTTATTTAGGTGATGACGAACGTGGCGAGCATATCTACAAATTTGTTTCTAAGCATAAATACCAAGCAGGCAATGACAGTACTAACCGTCAACTACTGGAAGAAGGTACGTTATACGTTGCTAAGTTTAATATGCATGCCGACAAACTAGAGGGCGATGGTGAGTGGATTGAGTTAACTTACGGTAAAAACGGCTTAACGAAAGAAAATGGCTTTAATAGCCAAGCTGAAGTAATGATTTTTGCACGTAAAGCCGCAACACAAGTGTCAGCAACCACCATGGATAGACCAGAATGGATTGCAGTTCATCCAGATAACAAACATGTTTTCTGTACACTCACTAACAATAAAAACCGTGGCGTTAAAGAAGGTCAAGATGTAGGTGGGCCAAACCCTCGTGCTGAAAACCACTATGGACAAATAGTACGTTGGATGCCGACTAATGGTAACCATGCAGACAATACGTTCAAATGGGATTTATATTTGATAGCAGGTAACCCAACGGTTCATAAAGGTGATTTATACGCAGGTAGCGCCAACATCAATGAAGATAATATGTTTAACAGTCCTGACGGTATTGGCTTTGATAAAGCCGGTCGTTTATGGATTCAAACTGATGGTAACTATTCAAACGAAGGGGATTTCGCAGGCCAAGGTAACAACCAAATGTTATGTGGCGACCCAATGACCGGTGAAGTGCGTCGTTTCTTAACTGGGCCAATAGGCTCTGAAGTGACAGGGTTAACTTTCTCTGAAGATCAAAAAACCATGTTTGTGGGTATTCAACACCCTAGCGGTCACTTCCCTGCTGGTGGCGATAATAAACCTCGTTCAACGATTGTGGCAATCACAAAAGATGACGGCGGTGTGGTGGGTAGTTAAGGTTAGCAAGCGTTAACTGAACGTCTTACGAATAACAGCGAACAAAAAGGCATTAATAGATTCCTATTAATGCCTTTTATCTAATAGCGATTAACATAATGGCTTTATGCCAATAAGTTGAGGCCGATGTCTTTGTAATAAGCCATTTAAAACAATATTTTTATATCAATCAATCAACGCAACAATCAATAAATCAACGGGTGACGTATTAACAAGCCCACCGACTGTCGGACTTAAACGACTCCAAAAATGATGATGATGTCCACATACAATTAAATCGATTCCCGCCTCTTGCACTGGCCCTTCTAAACTATGCTTTATATCGCCATTAACAACGTACTTATGTTTCACTTTATAATCGATGCTCTTTGCTAAATCATTTAGCTTTTCGCTTAATTCATCAATACTAGAATGAGATGATAAATTAGCGACATCTAAGTCCATTAATCCAGTGAATCCAATTTCATTAATGACTTCATTCACATGCACTAGTGATAGGTCGGCATTTAAAGGTTTTGCTAATTTAACTGCCCTATCAATAACCTGTTGGTTATCTTCTTCAAAATCAACAGCAACTAAAATATGACCATAACTCATCAGTATTCTCCTTAGTTAACATTACCTTAATCATCTTAGTCCTAAAGGCAGCTTTAACCTTATACTTGGAGCACATTTTTTGATAAATTTAGAGGTTTTTAAGGAGTGAATGATCTAAATCAATAGTCCATTGAATCGCTAAGCATGCGTTAAGTATTAGGCCTAGAATTAAAGGTTAAGGTTAAGGTTAGACCTATTGTTTATGGCTAAGGTCTAACGTTTAGATTTAGATTTAGATTTATTATTAACGATATTATCCAACTCTTTAGCAATCCCCTCTGCTGCCAACATACCGCGATTAAGAGACCAAAGCGCAGATGAGACTTCTACCATTTGATGGGTTTTGCTAATTTTTAATAGTTTAAATAATGGATTATGTTCCCAGCTTTCAAGCACAGTGACAGGCTTACTTCTTACGTAAAACAACCAGTCTGGGTTAACACGCAGTAATACTTCTAAGTTCGCTTGAACTAAGTGACTGTCTTTTAAATCAGGCAACGCGGCTTTTAACCCGAGATAATTAAATAAACTACCTGTAAAAGATAATGGCCCATGCATCCACATTCCACGTTCATTAACCGTCGTAAATTGCATCGTTTCAGCACTATTAAACCGCAGACGATAATCTTCCATTAACTGCTTATGTTGGGCAATACGCTCAAGCATTTGCTTTTCTTTGCCAACGGCTTTACCAACAATTTCAGCAGATTTAAGAGCATCTAAATAACTTTCACCACGACTTTTTAATAAAATAGTCGGCGCAATTTTTGAAAGATCCTCATAACTAACTCGGTGACGATAAACATCACCAATGATCAAATCAGGTTTTAGCCTAGCAATCACTTCTAAGCTAGGTTGTGAACGCATGCCAACTGACGTCCACGGTTCAAGTAAATTACGTACCTCTGGGATAATTCGATCAGGATCTAAATCATCAGCAACACCAATCGGTGACATACCAATAGCCGCTAACGCATCGATAAAAGAATATTCTAATACCACAATACGTTTAGGTGCGTCAGGTAATACCAACGTGCCTAACTCATGTTCCACTTCAATACTGGCTTGTACTGAAAATACACTACAAGTCAGTATCAACGTTAAAATTATTCGCTGAAAAACGGCTATTAACATTATTAGAATTTACCCGATAAACTAAAGGTAATGTTACGTGGATCACCTGCATAAATACTGCTATCTGAAGAACCAGCAATGTAATAGGTTTCATCAAAGATATTTTCAACATTCAACGATGCACGATATTGCTTAATTTCATAATGAAGGCCAAGATCAAAAGTAGTGTAACCTGGTAACTTAACGCGATCAGTAGAGTCTTCATCGGTATAACGAGAGCTTTCGTAGTTAGCACCTAATGTTGTGCCGACCGTCCCGTTAGCAATTTGGTATGGGAAGTTATATTTAGTCCAAACATAAGCATCATGTAATGCACTCGCGGGTGTACGATTCCCTTTAATATTTTCATCAGGATTATCAGTAATTCTTGCATCAACGTAGGCATAACCTAATTTAATCTGCCAGTTTTCTATTGGCTTCATTAACAATTCAACTTCAACACCTTTGCTTTTAATGCCACCTAATAATTCATCTTCACCAGTGATTAAGTTTTCCTCTACGACATTAGTTTTTTTAATATCGAAGTAAGCGACTGTTAAATTAGTTTTATCGTTGAATAGGTTCGTTTTAGCGCCCACTTCATATTGACGTCCTTCTTCAGGATCAAAGTTATCACCATTTACATCTTTGTCTTCAATGCTATTTGGGTTAAAACTTTCTCCGTAACTTGCGTACAATGAAGTCGCTTCAGTTAGGTGATACACAATACCGCCTTGCGAAACAAATGCATCACTTGAACTAGAATCTGTAAATCCTGTATCAACTCTTTCAAAATCAATATCTTGACGTGAATAACGTAAACCCGCCATTAACGTCCAAGACTCATTTAAATAAATGGTGTCTTGAAGGTAAGCACCATAGTTAACAAATTCAGTCACGCGGTGGTTTAAAGTGGTGTAATTGCCTGTTCGGCTGGTTAAATCATCTGGGTTATAAAAATCAACGTCGCTTGTCGGATTTGTTTGGCGTTTAAAATCTCGCTCTTCGTACCCAACATTAACGCCAACTAATAATTGATGCTCTACATCACCCCACCATAAGCTACCTGTGCTTCTTGCATCAACAAAATGATATTGACGTTCGTTTTCATTATCGCGATCACGTAACGTCACTTTACCTGTGTCGTTATCTACGTCTCTTGTTTCATAAACTGAACGCGTATCTTCATGCCACACGCTTCGCCAATCTACAGTCACATCAAAATTATCTGTGACCATCGTATTGAAAGTGGCAAAGGCCACCAGCCCTTTATCTTCAGCAGTATCATCAGCAGATTGGTAATGTGTATCCAAAGAAGCAATTTGGTTAATATCATGATTTAACACGGCTAACCCATCATCTGGTACACGTGTTTCAGATTGTAATTCCAAACCAAAGCTTACTTCTGTCTCAGTATTAGGACGATAAGTTAATGTTGGGAATAGATAATAGTTTTGAGTATCAACATCTTGGCGATATGAGTTAGTATCTTCAGCGCTAACGATAAAGCGGTATAACCACGTTTTTTGGTCATTAAGCGGACCTGTTGCATCGAGAGTGCCAGTAAAACTATTGTCGTCACCGAACTCACTCACCCCAGTGCTATAACTGTTACCAGAGACATCAAAACTAACAGAGGCAACATCTTGTGGTTTTTTAGTGATGATATTAACGAGACCACCCGGTTGAATTTGTCCGTATAAAATAGAAGCAGGACCTTTTAGTATTTCTACTTGCTCAACATTCGCAGTGGTAGGCGAACCAAAACGAGAAGCTAAACCTGGTAAACCATTCACTTGAATAGAGTTAAGGTCAGAAGCTATGCCACGTAAGGTAAAACTATTCGCGTTAGTACCTGAGCGACTTAAACCAGTGGTGTAACCATAAGCATCTTCCAATGACTCTGCTCTAATGTCTTCTAAAAACTGCTGATTAATGACGTTAACCGTTAATGGCGTATCCAATGGGTCAACATTACTTTTGGTGGCCGTACTGACCTCTGGGTTCAAATAAGAATTTTGCTGACCAACTACCACCATAGTATTGAGTTCAGTGACTTCTTCAGCATAGGCATACGACGATAATCCCAAAATCAGAGCAAGACTTTGGGTAACTGGGTTAATAGCAAATTTCATGAGGCAGCTCATTTTTGTAATTTAAGTTGAGAGAAAATCCGTTTACAGCCTTCTGTATGGGACACTTGGGCTCAATTAACCTGATTTGAATTAATTTAATTCAAATACTTGCGAACCCATTTTCGGATGATATTGATAACCTATATCATCTGCAAGTCAAAAAGCCACTTTCAACCAAGATAAGACTTTTATTTGATATTGATTGTCATTTCTATTTGAAATAGAATACTCAACCGACGGGTTATGCTGATTTTTTTATCGTTGAGCCTTAGCAAATAAACGATTATCTATTAAGCATTACTAAGGTAAAAACTATTATGCCTCTCTCTATTCGTCATTATATTTCGTTGTTGGTTGTGCCTATTCTCTTACTGTTGACGTTGGGCTATTCATTAATAGCATGGTCAAGTTTTCCGCTAAATTTTTCACATTTATACGCTTACTTATTTCACTTTGATAACACCAGTATCGAACAACAAATACTCGCCACAACCCGTATTCCTAGACTATTAACAGGTATGCTAATTGGTACAAACCTCGCTGTCGCAGGTGTATTAATGCAAGGGTTAACACGCAACCCTCTCGCCTCTCCTTCTGTTTTAGGTATCAATTCTGGCGCTGCTTGTTTCATTGCTTTATCGAGCATTGGTATACATATTTTAGGAGACGTTTCGAGTTTGCTTGCTGCAGCAGTTGGAGGTGTGGTGAGTGGTGGATTAGTCATTTTACTAGGAGGCTTTTTCTCAGATCGCGCTAACCCTTTAAAATTGGTACTAGCAGGTATTGCCATTAACGCATTATTAATTGGCATCACCCGTGCTGCGGTTATTTTAGCCGATGAAAGAGCTTATAGCGTGATCACTTGGTTATCAGGTTCTCTAGCGAATATCGATTGGCAGGATTGGCAATCATTATGGCCCACCAGCTTATTAGGTTTGTTAATCGCATTTTATGTTGCTAAAAACTTAAACCTATTAGCATTAGGTAATGATATTGCTGTTAGCTTAGGCATCAATATTGGATTCACCCGTTTTTTATCCTGTATCGCGATTGTTTTACTAACCGCATCGAGCGTTGCTGTTGTTGGCCCAATTGGATTCATTGGTCTAATAGTGCCGCATATTGCGAGACGACTGGTTAATAATAACTTTCTATTACTCATACCTGTTAGTGCATTAATTGGAAGCTGTCTGATTGCTTGGGCTGACTCTTTAGCGCGCGGCATTGCTTTCCCTGCAGAAACACCAGTTGGCGTGATCACCGCTTTAATTGGTACTCCATTCTTTGTGTACCTGACCATTCGGAATAAAATGTCATGAAAACGATGAAGTTACCGTCATTATATTTTTTCATTTTATCTTCATTAGTTCTGTTATTTGCTATCACTAGTTTATTTGTTGGTGCATCTGATATTTCGATAGCAGATATTATTCACACCTTATTTGAGCAAGGTGAATATGACTTTATTATTAACCAATATCGTTTACCACGAATTTTTCTAGCACTGGGTGTCGGTGCAGGGTTAGGGTTATCAGGCGCATTAATTCAAGGTGTGATTAGAAACCCACTCGCTTCTCCGGACTTAATGGGTATTAGCGCAGGTGCAGGGTTAGCTGCAACGACTTTATTAGTTTTTTATGCTGCTGCCCCGGTTTATTTATTATTATTAACGGCACTGTCAGGTGGGTTAATCGCCGCCGCGATCATTTTATTCATTGCTTACAAAACCCGTCCAACGCCGATGAGACTGGCATTAATTGGTATCGCGATCAGTACCTTTTTATCAAGCGGCATCGATTTTTTAATGATTGTAAACCCTATTGAAATTAATACTGCCATGGTGTGGTTAACAGGTAGTTTATGGGGACGAAACTGGACACAAGTTCCTCTTATTTGGGGAACGTTAGCGGTTATTATACCTTTTGCTTTTTGGCTCGCATGGCGCCTTGATGTGATGGGACTCGGTGAAGATTGTGCAACATCCTTAGGTATTCGCCCATCAAAACTACAATTAATGGCATTGTTAACTGCGGTGATACTCGCCAGTATTAGCGTTGCAGTAGCAGGAACCATCGCCTTTATTGGTTTATTAGCACCACATCTTGCACGCATGTTATTTGGACATCATCATAAATACCTTATTCCAAGTTCAGCGCTACTTGGTGGATTAATGTTGATTATTGCTGATACGTTAGCACGTGGTTTACAACCTCCTTTAGAATTACCTGCGGGTGTATTAACGTCCTTAATCGGTGCGCCCTACTTTATTTTTTTACTGCAACGCTATAAGGCTTGGTAATGATTTCAACTGAAAACCTCACTATTGCATACGGTGATAAAGTCATCATCAACGATCTTAATCTGACACTACAAAAGGGAAAGATTACGGCTTTAATTGGCCCTAACGGCTGCGGTAAATCTACTTTATTAAAAGCACTAGCCCGTATTAATAAAGCTAATGCAGGGCAAGTTTTACTCAATAACCAACCATTAAGCAGTTATGCCGATAAACAGCTAGCACAGCAGATGTCTTTATTGCCGCAAATATTAATTACCCCAGAAGGTATTACGGTACAACGTTTAGTTGAATATGGACGCTCACCTTATATTTCTCATTGGGGAAAATTAGGCGACCAAGACAAGAATATCGTCAGCGCCGCGATGCAAGAAACGCAAGTTAGTGAATTTTCCACGCAAGCCGTTGAGTCGCTTTCTGGTGGCCAAAGACAACGCGCATGGATAGCCATGATCCTCGCACAAGATACTGACATCATCATGCTTGATGAGCCAACCACTTATTTAGATTTATCCCATCAAATTGAATTAATGAAGTTAATGCAAGCGATGAAAGATAAAGGAAAAACCGTGATAGTGGTATTACACGACCTTAACCAAGCTTGCCGATATAGCGATCATTTAGTGGTAATGAAAGAAGGTGCCGTGATAGCAGAAGGTGAACCTGAAGAAGTATTTACAGAGCAGCTTTTACGCGATGTATTTTCACTTGAAGCAAAAGTCATTAAAGATCCCATCGCTAACACGCCAATGTGTGTCGCTTATTAAGCGTTATTTGCCACTTTTTAAACATGCCTGATTATTTTCAGATGCTCTTAGCTATTTTGAAGTGTTCGTCGTTATTTTGAATGCTATTCACTATTTTTAAATGTTCATCGTTATTTTGAATAGCATTCAGTATGGTTTAAAAAGCGTTTAAAAATAACATTTAATTTCAATTTGATAGGCTAGTGATATAGCGTAAAGTATTTATTTTAATATCTTCTTAATATAACTGACACTTCCCTTCCAATAAATAGAAAAGGAATATTCTGTGAATAAATTACTACTTGCCGCCTTAATATCTTCCACTTTTTCCATAGCAGGTTGTGATACCACTAATGATAGTTACTCAGCTACATTACGTATCCTTGAAACATCTGATATTCATGCCAATGTCATGGATTATGATTATTACCAAACCAAGCAAGATATCACTATCGGTCTTGCTCGAACGGCTAGCCTTATTAACATTGCACGTACCGAAGTAGACAATACATTACTGGTTGATAACGGTGATTTATTACAAGGCAGTCCGATGGGTGACTATGTTGCCAGTGAATTTAAGGAAGGCCGTGAGTTTTCGATTCACCCTAGTTATAAAGCAATGAATTTACTTAATTATGAAGTCGGTAATATAGGAAACCATGAGTTTAATTACGGTTTAGATTTTCTTAAAAAAGCGATTAGTAGCGCTAACTTCCCATACATCAATGCCAATGTTTATTGCCAATCAGACTGTTGGGACAATAAAAAACAAGGTGATAATTTATTCACACCTTATCTGATTAAACAAACAAATATTATCGATAACCAAGGCGTAGACCGTACCATTAACATTGGTTATATCGGCTTTGTACCTCCACAAATTTTACAATGGGATAAACAAAATCTAACAGGAAAAGTGACTGTTAAAGGAATTGTCGAAACCGCTAAGAAATTTATACCTGACATGCAAAAAGCAGGGGCTGATATTATTATCGCAATCCCTCATTCAGGGATAGGCTCAAGCGAAAATCCAAATGACGTACATGCGGAGAATGCGACTTATGCGTTAACCACTGTCGACGGTATTGATGCCATTATGTTTGGTCATAGTCATTCAGTCTTTCCAAGCGCACAATTTGCAAGCATCCCTAATGTTGATATCGAAAAAGGGTTAATCAATGGGGTTCCTGCTGTTATGCCTGGTCGATGGGGTGATAACCTTGGGGTAATAGATTTTGAGTTAGAGCATAATGGCCAAAAGTGGACTATCAAAAGTGCTAAATCTGAATCTCGTCAAATATTCAAACGCGATGAAAAAGGTAGTAAAGTTGCTTTAGTCGACGCAGATGAACGTATTCATAAAGCGGTTGCTGAAGACCATCAAGGTACTTTGGATTTTGTGAATGCGCCGATCGGAAAAGCAAATCATGATATGTATAGCTTTTTGACCTTAGTACAAGACGACCCGACCGTACAAATTGTATCGAATGCGCAATTGCAATATATCAAAGATCAAGTCGCCGCTTCTGATAATCCCACCTTAAAAGGATTACCTATATTGTCTGCTGCAGCGCCTTTTAAAGCAGGCGGACGCCACAGCACCTCTTCAGATGTTGATGCTTATGTTCAAGTTGCTAAAGGTGACCTTACCTATAAAAATGCTGCTGATTTATATCTTTACCCAAACACAGTTGTTGCATTGAAAATAACCGGAGCACAACTAAAAGACTGGTTAGAGTGCAGTGTTAATCAGTTTAATCAAATTGATAAAACGTCTTCTGAACCACAATATTTAATTAATTGGCAAGATCATCGCACTTACAATTTTGATGTGATTGATGGCGTTAATTATAAAGTGGATGTGACACAACCGAGTAAGTTTAATGGTGATTGTGCGGCGATTAATCCAGATGCACAACGCATTGTAGAGTTAACATATACTGATAATAAAAATATCACCCTCACTGGTGAAGCATTAATGAAACAAGACTTTATTGTTGCCACTAATAACTACAGAGCATTCGGAGGCAAGTTCGCTGGTACAGGTTCTGAATATGTTGTAATGGAACAACCAGATACCAACCGTGACGTATTAGCGGCTTACATTACCAATGAAACCAATAAGAAAGGTGCAGTTGATCCATCAGCCGATAATAACTGGGGGTTCTTAGACATTAAGACACCAACAACCTTGGATATACGTTTTGAAACGCAAGACAGTGAAGTAGCAAACCGCTTTATTGCCGACAATGCACAACGTAAGTTAAGCAAACGTAATAAAAAAGATGCGTTAGGCTTTGCGGTTTATAACATTGATTTAAAAGATAAAGAGATTTAGATTTAGATTTAGAAATAATATAAAGCCTCAATTGAGGCTTTATATTATTTAATGTTATTTTTATTTCGTATCAGAATAGGATTTAAGAATAATAGATTCTAACCGTTTAGATAATGATAGTAGATTGTTGTCATCACCATTACTAGCCGTCAACATTACGCCAATATGATCACCTTGATATTGATATGGTAAAGAGATACTACAACCGTCCAACACATTTGCTAACGTGGTGTTACGCAAACATAAAAGGTTAATGCGGTCATAATCTTCATCAGCGCTTAACTCTGCTAATTTAGGCGGTAATATCGCAACAGTAGGTAGTAATAATACAGCCCCTTTTTCTTCTGTTTTGTACCTTTCTATTAATAACTTTCTTTGTTGACAGGTAGCTAAAAATTGTTTTTCATCAATCGAATTTGCTCGCTTTAAACGACTAGCGACTCTCGGATCAAGCTCATCAAGATCGATACTATAATTTTCAGTATAATAATTCATTGCTTCGAAAGCAGAGAATTGCCACACAGGAAGTAATTTGTAACTGTCTAAAAAAGGTAAAGATCTCTCTTCAACTCGCACTCCAGAAGTCTGCTTTAAAATGTTAACGACTTCTAAAAATGCTTTTTTTACCTTCTCGTCAAGTAAATCCATACCAAAATTACTAGGTATAACAAAATAAGCCTGTTCTGCTACAGAATTATTAACGACAGCATTAGACATAACTCCCCATGCTATTTCACACTCAGATACTGTATTAGCAATCGGTCCGATACTATCTAAACTTGAAGAGAGCGGTAAACTGCCTTTTCTAGAAACACTATTTTGAGAAGGTTTAAACCCCGTTACACCACAAAAAGCTGAAGGGATTCTTAAAGAACCTCCCGTATCACTGCCTAAAGCAATATCTACAATTTTTAAAGCAACTGAAACGGCTCCTCCGCTAGTTGAGCCCCCTGCAATACGGTCCTCATCTTTATAAAGCGGTGTTATTGGCGTGCCGTAATGTGGATTTACCCCTAACCCAGAATAAGCGAGTTCGGTCATATTAGTATGGCCAAGAAAAACAGCACCCGCTTTACGTAAACTTTTTACTGCGTCCGCATCTTTACTTGCAATATCGACATCATTTAAAAAAGTAGAACCCGCTTTTGTTTTATAACCTTTCACATCAAACAAATCTTTAACCGACACTACCGCATTGTTTAAATACTGCTCATTGATTAAATGATGAGATGACTTGCGACCATTAGCATACTCAGTCACATCAAACAGTTCGGTAAAAACATTACTAGCCTGATGCTCAATAAGCTTTTTCGATTTGGTTAATTGTTGTGCTAAATCACGTTCTTCCCAAGGGAATTTAGATAAATTTTTCATTATAAAACTCTCTGAAATAGATAATGTTAGGACAATTTATTTTACCGAAGGTAATTCAACCGTATCGTATTGCGCTTCGATCGTACGTCCCAAAATAGGATCAACAAGGGACATTTTGAACTTAGGTGTTTTGCGAACACCACCAATTGCAGCAAAAGTCCCACATAACATTGCACTATTTTCTTTCAAAGCTGCTTTTTCAATAAGCTCAATTAAAGGTCGAATAGACGCCAATGTACCAGTCTGATACAAGGCCCACCCTTTTCCTTCATCTAACCATGATTGCATCTCAAGCTTATCAATATGATCTTTGACTTCTTCAAAATCCCACAGTTGGTTAGAGACGGGTTTAGGACAAATTTGCTTAGAAAAGGCAACTGACTGTACCTCTAACTCTCTATCAGTATGATCAGAGCCGATACCTAAAAATAATTTACCACCTGATTTAATGATCAATGGTTCAACTTCTCCTGATGACCCTTCTCCAACTACTTCAACCAAATCATCCTGAGTGACTAATAAATTAGAAGCACGATAATAAAGCGGCACATTTGAAGGTGGAGCAACACCTATTTCAGCTAATTCATCAATGTGCTCCTGCACAGCTTTTTGATCTCTTGCTGTCCAACCTGCAATAACAAGATGATTAATTTTAAAATCACTTTCAATTCCATTAATAGTAAATAACATATAAATCCTTAATAGTTGTTTGGTAAATATAAAGCAAGACTAGGGAACATGATGAGTAAGAAAACCATAAACAACATGATTAGGACGTAAGGAATACTACCTATAATCACATCCATCATTTTTCCTTTTTTACGAGCTGAATTGACGACATATAAGTTCAATCCGACAGGAGGGGTTATTAAAGCCATTTCAACTAAAATAATCATTAATATGCCAAACCAAATTGGGTCATAGCCTATTTGAATAATGATTGGAACAACGATAGGAATTGTCGCTACCATTAGTGACAGCGTTTCAATAAAAAATCCCAATATAATATAAGTTAATATAATAACTAATAAAGTACCGATAGGGCTTAACCCCAATCCTTGTAACAGCTCTTGTAGAGCTCTCCCAAATCCTGAAGCTGTTAATGCAAAGTTAAGTACATAAGCACCAATAACGACTAACATAATCATTGATGTTATTTTAACCGTTCCAACTAAGCTTTTGATTAACATTTCAGTTGATATAACTGAGTAAGCAAACGAAATCACTAATGAAATAACGACGCCAATAGCAGCAGCTTCAGTTGGCGTAGCCCACCCCATATAAATAGAGCCGACAACACTTAAAAATAGAAAAAGAATGGGTGAAAGAGATTTAAGAGCAACAATTTTTTCAGACCAAGAGCTATGTTGTTTTGGACCGCCTAATTTAGGATAAAGACTACATAACACAATAGTAATGGCCATAAAAAGCAGCGCCATCATCATACCAGGAACAATACCAGCCAAAAATAACTTAGGAACAGAGCTTTCAGTTAAGAAACCATAAACAATTAAATTAATCGAAGGGGGAATTAAAATACCTAAAGTACCGCCAGCGGCTATAGAACCAGTAAAAAGTCTAGGGTCGTAACCTAATTTTTCACCTTGTGGTGTAGCGACCGTTGCGACTGTAGCGGCTGTAGCGACAGAAGAACCAGAGGTTGCAGAGAACATTGTTGCGGTAGCAATATTGGCATGTATCAATCCACCCGGTAACCAAGATACCCATGTATTCAAAGCGGCATAAGTTCTTTGAGCCACCCCACTACGAAGTAAAATTTCACCAATTAAGACAAAAAAAGGAATCGCTATCAATGTTGAATTATTTGATGATGACCAGACTATTTGCCCTAACCCCCTCATTAAAGGAAAGGGGCTAAAAAAAGTATCTACGCCAAAAGCTAATAAAAACAATACAATACCAACTGGGATAGAAAGAGCTAATAATCCCAACAGTCCCATTGAAGTAAATAAAATCATAAATCACCTCCAGTGCCGATATTCTTATCCACAATCTCATATTTCCCTTGGATAACTAATATTATTGATATGATTAACAGTACAGAAGAAGAAATAGCAAACCAGATCCATCCAGCTAACCAAATGCTTTGAGGTAAATAAAGAGGGATCTCCATTGCCGTGTTTGATAACGCACCGGATTTGAGAGTTTTACTTAATACTGGTATCGCATAATATGCTAAATAAACTGCCACGTAAGATAGTGCAGCTAAAGCGATTAAATCGAATAAAGAGCTAATTAATAAATTGCCTTTTTCACGTAAAAAATCAATTCGAACATGCGCTTTAACGGTCAATCCATAACATACACCCCAGCTAGTAACCGCAGCCATTACATAACCAGAAATTTCTTCTGAACCACTAAAAGAAATTCCGATCTCTCTTAATACAATATCAAGGATAATAAGAGTAATGCAGGCTAACAAAGCTAGACCTGCAATAACTGCTATCCCATTATTAATTTTCTTTAAAAAAGAAATAATGCGAATCATACTATTGAGCCTTATTCACTGAAATTTCTATACCCGCTGCATGCCCAACAGTTTTATTCCATCGTTGAATCCACTCACTTCCCGCGCGTTCAGCCCACTCTGGTAGCACTTTACTTTCTAAAATACCTTTAGCTTTTAGCATGTCTGACTCAGATATTTCGACTAACGTTAAGTTTCTAACATCTCCTTTAGAACAATTATCGTTGCCTGTTAAACAAGCAATATCATCATTTAACGCACTTTGAGCAGAGTCCCATACTGGTTTTTCAAATTTACTTTTAACTGACTCTTGAATAAAGTTTTGATTTTTTTCGCTTAATGAATCCCATTTATCCAGATTCATAGCAGTTACAACAGGATCCCATCCACCAAGTGGTAAATTCATCAAGTGTGTAGTAACTTCCCACCAGCCAGCGCTATAACCAGATCCAGCACCTGTTACGGCACAATCAATAACACCACGTTGTAATGCGCCAGGCACTTCCCCAAACCCAATATTGACACTTTGAGCATTAAGCGCTTCTAAAAATTTTGCAGTCATACGCCCGGACGCTCTAATTTTCAAACCCGCTAAATCACTTAATGATTTAACTTCTGCATTACAGAAAACAACTTGAGGAGGATAAGGAACAATAGCTAAGACTTTAGCATTGAAAGTATCTTTAAAAATGTCATCTATCATTGGTCTAGCTGCGTCGACGAGCTCTTTCGCTTTAGAGGCTGTATTTGCAATTAACGGAACATCTAATCCTTCCAGAGCAGGTGTATCCGAAACAGCATAATCGGCAGAAGTCATACCTATATCAAAAACACCATCTGCAAGCATTCGAAATACATCAGAACCGCCAATACCCATTTGATCAAGAGTTGTCATCGTAACTTTAAATTCACCTTTACTATCAGCCGGGATGGTTTCATTCCAAAAAGGATTCTCGTAAAGTTTATTAAGCGGTAAACTACTCCAGCTTCCTACTATAGAAAGTGTCTCATTTGCACTTACGTTCATGGATAATATCGCACTAAAAACTGAACCAGCTATAATTTTTTTTGAATTCCATTTGGTCATAATATTCTCTTCCTTTATCAATAGTTTTTTAAAATATTAACTTTACTCTGAGTGTTTTCTAACCTCTTTAAGACTCGAATTCAGTTTCGAGTTTAAACGTGATAATGTCAAACTATATTATTTTATCATTATTGATAACTTAAACCTTTCACGTAAATATTTAATAAAATTAAAGAATGAGAAAAAAATATGACATTCGATCAATTAAAAACATTTTTATGGGTCGCAAAGCTTGGTGTAATTAGACGAGCGGCACATGAAATGAATTTATCTCAACCAGCTATTTCAGCTCGTATATATGCGCTAGAAAGTGAGTTAGGAGTACAACTTTTTGAACGTCATAAAACAGGTGTTGTTTTGACTACAGAAGGTATTTTATTAAGGTCTCATGCAGAAAAAATAGAATCTTATATGGAGTTAATAAAATCAGAATTAACTCCAACTGAAGAAGTGAAAGGTCTTATTCGTATTGGGGTTGCAGAAACGGTTGCACAATCATGGCTATCCGATTTCCTAGCTGCATTAAGAAAACTATATCCTAAACTAGTTATCGAACTTTCAGTCGATGTAACAATTAATTTAAGAGAACAATTATTATCTAGGAATATAGATTTAGCTTTTTTGATGGGGCCACTACCAGAAGGTAATGTTGAAAATATTATACTGCCTAAGTTTAAATTAAACTGGTTTTGTAGTATTAATGAGGAGTCACCAGACCTTTCTAAATCACCTATATTTTCATTTTCTCGACTCTCCCGTCCTTATCAAGATATTGTATCGGAACTAATGCATCGTTATGGCTCCTTAGGGCAAATATTTCCTTCAAATTCTCTTTCAACGAGCTTTGAAATGATAGCTTCTGGAATTGGCATTGGTGCATTGCCAGCTCAACTTGCACAACGTTTTATAAATGATCAACGAATTAAAGTATTTGATCCTGGATGGGTACCTAACGATATACTTTTTACCGCATCATATTTAAATGATCCACGATCTGAAATCACACATAAAACAGCTATTTTAGCTGCAGAAATTGCTAATAAATATTCTAATTCGACCACATAATTAATTTTAAGAGCGTAAAGCACACTCGACAATAGCTTTAATTTATAATATTAAAAGCCATTTAATATTATATTTAAATTAACTAAAATGAGCTTTAAATCTATTAAATTAAAAATATATCAATTTATTTACACTGAAATAAAGCGCATTTAAGTTAATTTAATAAAGGAGGTTTTATTATTTGTAGAGCATAGAATTATATTCTAACGAACTCACATAAAAAGTAATATCTAAAAAACGGTAACTAAATTTCCATTATATTGTTTTTTCGTAGTCATTATTTTTATCACTCATTATATAATTATAAAGCATCAGCTTTCTACGCTGCCAAGCTACCAAACCCAATGCAAATAAAGAGATAAAACCTAAACTACCGCCGCTAGAACTGCTCGATGACGTTGCAGTAACATCTGTTGGCTCCGTTACATCATTGTCAGTTGTGTCATCAGTATCAGTTGAGTCATCATCTGAGCTATCACTTGAATTATCATCTGTCACAATAACCTCATCACCACTTGAATCATCTTCCACTATTACTTCACTATCGTCGCTCACTAATAAGGTTGCTGTAAACAAAGTATCTTCGTCAATCACATCTGTTAAATCAAATCTCATTTGACAGCTTGCTTCGTTATCCGAAGTCGAATACAGATAAGTATTACTACAATAATCACTAACGCTTAAACTGTCGCTATAAGCACTATCATCAAATGTTAAATCACCAATATCTAAATAACGATCTAAGTCTGAACCATATTGATAAACACTGATTAAACCTTCAGAAAAACGACCTTGATTAGTATCATAACTAGCAACGCCTTGCTCAACGACTTGCAGCCCGTCGATATTATCTAAAATCCAACTACGTAATTTACTAATCTTGGTATAAACACCTGGGTAGGTTGAGCATGTATTCCCACCCCAACTGACTAAACCCACTAAACTTAATTGACCATCAAGTGTTCTGAATACTGGACCGCCACTATCACCCGAACAGCTATCAATATCAGTACCATCTGAATAACCTGCGCAAAACATGTTGTCTGTCATTTTATTATATGAATTCCAATAACATTGGTTTTCTGGAATATAAGGCAAATCAACTTCTTGTAAGGTTGTTGGTATTTTTTCTGCTGGTGTTGCATTGTCATCCGCTGACGTTACACCGTAACCGATCGTAGTCAGTAAATTCCCTTCCTCAATATCATCAAATTGAGATGCGATTGTAAGAGCTGGCCCTGGTTGATAATAAGAAGCATCTAATTCAAGCAACGCAACATCATAATCAATGGTATCGACATCATAATTAGGTTGGATGACGATATTGTTAAGGTTATGAATCGTAACGCCTGCAGACTTTGCAGCTCTTATTGAAGAGTAATGAGTAGACTCGCCAATAATGAGACTATAATTCGATGTGTCGTAAGCAGTCGCACTCCCCTCTTCATCGTCGCTTTCATAAACACAATGTGCCGCCGTCGCCACCCAATTAGAGCTAATCAAAACGCCACCACAAATAAAACTATCCGAGTTATAAATAGCAACCATCCAAGGATATTCGCGTTCTACTGCATCTCCTCCAATAATATAAGCGGTAGGAATCGGTGAGTAGTTATCACTACCGGTCTCTGCTACAGCATTAGTTTCAATAGAGAATTTTAGTTGGTAACTCTGATAAGTATTCTCAGCAAAAGAATTAGATGAAAATGCGGCAAGACTCATTGCAAGGATAATGAGTGAATAAATTTTGTTGTTTAATGTCATAGTTATTTACTCATTGTGTAAATTATTTTATATGGATTATATTTTGTAGAGTTCAATTAATAATTTTTAGCTTACTTGTACAAGCGTTAACTTAAGTTAGTTAATAATAAAAAATAGCATTAATAAATGTAGGAATGTACAAAGAAAAAGGAAGCTAAAAAATAATAACAGATACAGATAAAATTTAAATGAAAATATAAAATAATTGTAAATTACATAACTTCAATAGACTGGCTTTTCAATAGGTAGGATTTAATTAATTTCTATTAATAAATGCATTGTTTTATAGATACCCGTTACCATTCAAAGCACAACATTCAACAAACAATGAAGTGAAGAGATACTAGGTAGTAAGAGGAAACTCTAAAGGGTTAAATTCTAACAATGAGGTGTTTACTTCGCAAATTGTTCTCTGAGTCATTAACTTGAACGGTAATGGGCATAGAAGGTTAAACAAAAAAACGAACTAGCTAAGTTCGTTTTTATATTCAAGATTGTTAGCTAAAATGAACATCATTAATGAGTGAAATGACATAACTTAAAAGCCAATAGCTTAACTTACACGCTCAAACAACAAATCCCATACACCATGACCTAAACGGTGGCCACGAGACTCGAACTTAGTCAGTGGGCGCCAATCAGGACGCGGTGCATAATCACCTTCTGTACTAGCATTTTTAAAATGGGTCGCAGCTTTCAATACTTCTAACATGTGCTCTGCGTAATTTTCCCAATCAGTCGCCATGTGGATAACACCACCAATCGCTAACTTAGGGCGCATATTTTCAATAAAAGCAGGCTGTACAATACGACGCTTATGATGACGCGCTTTATGCCACGGATCAGGAAAGTATAATTGGAATGTAGATAAGCTTTTATCTGGGATCATGAATTCTAACACTTCAACCGCATCATGATTCATTACACGTAAATTAGTTACGCTAGCTTCACCCGCATCGGCTAAACAAGCACCAACACCAGGACCATGTACTTCAATGCCTAAGAAATTTTTCTCTGGTGCACTTTGTGCCATTTCAATTAATGACTTGCCCATACCAAAACCAATTTCTAATACGACAGGGTTATCATTACCAAATAACTCACTAAAATTGATTTGTTTTTCTTGGTAATCAACGCCCATTGTTGGCCATAGATCATCAATTGCAGTTTGCTGACGTTTAGTCATGCGCCCTTCACGTTTAACAAAAGAACGAATTCTACGAATATATTTCTCTTTCGTGTTTTCAATGTTGTTTTCTTCTGTTCCATTATCTGTCGCAGACTGGTCATGCTCTGTCATTTTTTTACCTTTAAATTGATCGGCTATAACTGTAATTGGGCTAATTAGCAGTGCATTATGCAATGTTATATTAATTGTGCAACTCTGCTAGACTATAGCCCCCCCATTATTATCGAAGAGTTTCTAGTGAGTGAGTTGCATTTTAGCCAAAGAATCAATGATTGGCACCAACAACATGGCCGTAAAACCTTACCATGGCAGTTAGATAAAAGTTTGTATAAAACATGGGTTAGTGAAGTCATGTTACAACAAACTCAAGTGGCGACCGTGATCCCTTATTTTAATAAGTTTATGCGATCTTTTCCTTCTATTTCATATTTAGCTAATGCCCCTATTGATGAAGTATTACACCATTGGACAGGGTTAGGTTATTACGCTCGAGCACGTAACTTACACAAAGCGGCACAAATCGTTCGTGACCAGTTTGATGGGAAGTTTCCTGAAGAATTTGATGATGTGATTGCATTACCCGGTATCGGACGCTCTACTGCGGGTGCTGTCTTGTCATTAACGTTGAATAAACACTTTTCTATTTTAGACGGTAACGTAAAACGCGTGTTAACTCGCCATCAAAAAATTGAAGGTTGGACAGGTGAAAAGAAAGTTGAAAACCAACTTTGGACATTAGCCGATAAACTTACGCCTAAAACAGATACGAAGGTATTTAACCAAGCGATGATGGATATGGGTGCAATGATTTGTACTCGCAGTAAACCGAAGTGCGACCAATGCCCTGTCTCTACTGATTGTTTAGCATTAGCTGACGATTGTATGACGGCATACCCAACACCTAAGTCTAAGAAAAAAATCCCGACCAAAACGGCAGTGATGTTGGTATTAAGAAATAAACAGCAATCTATACAGCTTATTCAACGCCCTCCGACAGGGATTTGGGGTGGCCTTTGGTGCTTTCCCGAATTTATCGACAGTGAATCGGCATTAAATAGTTTAAAAGAGATTGGAATTACTGATTATCAAGCAACAGAGCTTGCGACTTTTCGCCATACATTCAGCCACTATCATTTTGATATATCGCCAATATTAGTTGAATTTAGTCAGCAAGAAACTGAACAAATCATGGAACATAATGGTCAGCTTTGGTATAACTTACAACAACCACAAAAAGTTGGATTAGCGGCGGCGACTAAAAAGATATTAAACACCGTTACTAAAATCACGCACAAGGAATAAATAATGTCTCGTACTGTATTTTGTACTTATTTAAAAAAAGAAGCGCCCGGTTTAGCATTTCAATTAATCCCAGGTGAAACTGGCAAGCGTATTTTTGAGAACATTAGCCAAGAAGCATGGGCGAAATGGCAACACAAACAAACGATGCTGATTAACGAAAAGAAATTAAACCTAATGAAAGCAGAAGATCGTGCACTTATTCAAGAAGCAATGGTCGGTTATTTATTTGAAGATAAAGATGTAGAGATTGAAGGCTTCACACCTAAAGATTAATTAAACTTAAACGAGGTGTTCAGATTTAAAGCATTTAACGTTCAAAGCACAAGCAAACACGTTAAAAACTTAATAAATCTGTAAAAATAGGTTGACGATAGACTCTAAAATCTATTTAATACGCCTCGTTCCTGCTTCATTGGCTCGGTCTGAAAACATAGACAGAGTTAATTAAGAATGAAACAATGCTTTATTAGCTCAGTCGAAAAGATTCAGACAGAGTTGAAAAGTAAAAAAATGCTTCGTTAGCTCAGTCGGTAGAGCAGAGGATTGAAAATCCTCGTGTCCTTGGTTCAATTCCGAGACGAAGCACCATTATTTAAAATATTATTGAAAAGATTTATTTCAATCAATAATAAGAGCGAAAGCTCAGAACGGTTTATGTGCCGACTTAGCTCAGTAGGTAGAGCAACTGACTTGTAATCAGTAGGTCACCAGTTCGACTCCGGTAGTCGGCACCATTTACAAATCATCGTAAGATGATAAAAGTTATGCTTCGTTAGCTCAGTCGGTAGAGCAGAGGATTGAAAATCCTCGTGTCCTTGGTTCAATTCCGAGACGAAGCACCATCATTCAAGCCACAATTATTAATTTAATTGTGGCTTTTTTGTATTTGCGCGAAAAGTCCTTGGTTTAACTCTTTATTTAAACCCTCGAGACGAAGCACCATCATTCAAGCCACAATTATTAATTTAATTGTGGCTTTTTTGTATTTGCGCGGAAAGTCCTTGGTTTAACTCTTTATTTAAACCCTCGAGACAAAGCACCATCATTTAAGCCCTAAGTATGAAAATACTTAGGGCTTTTTTGTATTTGCGTGGAAAATCCTTGGTTCAACTTTTAATTTAAACCCAGAGACAAAGGACCATCATTAAAGGATCGGCTTCAACATTATTTGCGGTTTTGTTTTCAACATAGCCAGTCATTTAAGGCTTTTGGGAAACACTTTAACGCAAGTTATTTTGTAACGATTCCTAAGCCACAATGATTAATTTAATTGTGGCTTTTTTTGTATCTAAAACGGACGAGTCCTTGGTTTAGCTTTTAGTTTAAACTCAGAGATAGAAGAACCTCACAATAAAACTCCCCTGCTACATCAAAAAAGCAATGAAACTATTAAAAGCTAAAGTTATAAAAACAGATAAATTAGAGTCCATTAATAAAATTCGATAGCCAGCCTTTAGTTTTGTTATTATTTAAATTCTCAATAAAAATAATTAGTACGCTTATTAACAGGTAACATTAATAAGCAAGATTAGTCATTAACATTAGCAACTAACAAGATTTATATCAGTCCTATGAAATATACGATGGTTATTATCAAGCAGGGAAAGCAATTGAATCAATTAACACAGCGATGCAATATTAATACTTTTAAAATAGTCACTTTAGTACTTAGCCTATTATTTCTTTCTGCATGCACACCTGCGCCAGAAAGATTTTCTAACGATAGCGAAGATTACTGTAAAGATATTAGCTTTCAGAAGAGCACTACGCTCACTGAGCAACTTGCAGCCTACTCTCACTATATCGAAGACGGAAAAACGGGTGTTTATGTCTTAGAGCAAGGCACAGAAGCAATGTTCACAAGAGCTTGGTTAAGTGAACATGCAGAAAAAACCATTGATGTGCAATATTTTATATTCTCTACGGATAACATTGGTTTATTAGCTATCGATTATTTGGTTAGAGCAGCTGAACGTGGCGTTAAAGTACGGATATTAGTTGATGACATCATGTTAGATGCTAAAGGTGATGAGCTATTAATACTCAATGCACACCCCAATATTGCTATTAAAATTTATAATCCACTTGTAAACACCGGTAAAAACATCGTACAAAAACTCACTAACCTAGTCACTGACTTTCATGCCTTTAATCAGCGTATGCATAATAAAACCTTTACCGTAGATAGTGCCGTTTCTATTACTGGTGGAAGGAATGTTGCAGATGAATATTTTGGTTATGATCATGAATATAATTTTAGAGATAGAGATACATTATTAATAGGCCCAACAGCCAATAATATTGAGCAATCATTTAATGAATTTTGGCAGCATAGTTTAAGCGTCCCTGTTACCGATTTATTAGCAGATAAAGCAACTGAAGAAGCATTTCAAAAAGAAGTGCCCAACTTTCAAAAACTCCATCAATACGCTTGTAATCCTACAAATTTTTTACCTGAAGTCAGAGCGCAAATAGAAGCAATGCCAGTCGCCTTTAAAAAAGCAGTGGATGATGGTGATGTTCATTGGTTAGATAACATTGAATACGTTTCAGATGCACCAGGTAAGAATGATGGAGAGGTCTTTTTAGGCGGAGGTGGTATCGCAACCAGCAAGTTAATTGCATTAATTACGCAAGCGAAGAAATCAGTCATTATTCAAACGCCTTATTTAATCACCACCGATTTAAGTAAAGGCATTTTAAAAACCTTAGTTGATAATGGAGTAGAGGTAAAAATATTAACCAATAGCCTCGCTTCAAACGATAACTTAGAAGCTTTTAGCGGCTATCAAAGAGATCGCGATGCTTTACTAAAGACTGGCGTTAGCATCTATGAATTTAAACCTGATGCCCAAATAAGGCAAAAAGTGATGTCGCAAGAGATGTCCAAACAATTAAAGCAGGCACCTATATTTGGTTTACATGCTAAATCAATGGTGATTGATGACAATTTAACTGTCATTGGTACCTTTAACTTAGACCCTCGTAGCGCCAATTTAAATACGGAAAGCGTTGTCATAATACCCTCTACAGCGATTGCTAAGAAAGTGAAAGCGGCCATGCTCGTTGAAATGCAGCCTGAAAACGCTTGGGAAGTAACACTAGATTGGAACCCTGACCATAAAGTGGATTTAACTAAGCGTTTAAAAGTTAAATCTAGAATAGTAGTACCTAAAAGTATTTTATAAAGTGAGTGAGCGTCGCCAATCATTAACATGCTTTAACTATTTTAACAAAACCATAAGAATACGTTAGACTGCGCTCCTGATGATTTTATTATATAGATAAACAATGGCTTACCAATTTCAGTTTAACCTTATGGTTAACGCAGTAGACAAGGTTACTTAGATGTTTTACGAGGGGACTGAAAAACGTTTATTAATCTGCACTAAAAGCCTTAACTTATTTGATTTTGACGATCAGTTTTGGCAACAGTTAGTTGTGAACTGCGGCGCTGAAATATTATCAAGTATTCAAAGCACTCAACTCAAAGCTTACTTGTTATCAGAATCGAGCTTGTTTGTTTGGCAAGATAAACTGTTATTGATCACCTGTGGTAATACACAATTGGTGAAAGCCGCTTTGTTTCTTCAACAAGAATTGACTAAGCAACAAATAAGTACACTGATTTTCCAACGCCATCAAGCGCTGAAACCTCAACTACAGAGCTCTAACTTTCAACAAGACACCTTGTTATTAGAAAAACAGTTTAATGGCCAGCAACAACACTGGAGAGACGATTACCAAGGTGATTTGTTTGTGTTCGGAGAAATATCAGAAAAGAATATTACAACACAAAGTATTTATATGTTGCATGGATTAAATGGCAAGCTAGCAACGAAGTTACAAACTGAAACCTTAGATAAACAACAAATCCTAGAAAAGTTAAAGCTCGACGTATTTTTTGATGATCTAATAATTGACCATTTTAGCTTTGAACCAAAAGGCTATTCATTAAATGCAATTTGCGGTGAAAATTACTTAGCCATTCATTTAACACCTGAGCAGCTAAGTACTTATTTAAGTGTTGAAACCAGCTTTCCTGCACTGCAATGCACTGATTTCATAACCTATTTACAGCAACTTTTTTTACCCAATGACCTTAAACAGCTTCACTTAAAGTCTGATAGTAAACGGTTAAATATCAGTGTTTTTTAATGATTTAATAAAAAAACCGCATTAACTTGCTCAGTAATGGTAATTTCATTATTTTGATAGCTAGGCACCATCTGGTCACTCTCCACCATACGCATCAAGACAGGCTGTGCATTATTAGTTTGGTAATTAATAGAGTACACATCACCTAAAGCTGCTTGATAACTTTTAGCGAGCCCTTTCGCTTTATTAATTGAGTCTTTCACCGCGAGATCACGTGCTTTTAACTGCCATTGAACAGGTTCTTTTAAGGCATAATTAATTTGACCAATATTAGAAATATCACTTTTAACCAAAATTTGTAAAAATTCATTTACCTTAGTTACATCGCCCAATTGATAACTTAAATTACGCGTCGCTTTAACACCGACAGGTGTACGTTTTTTCTCAATATATTCATACTCAGGACGCATTTGAATATCTGCACGCTTTAATAGCGCTTGGTCAAAACCACCCTTTTGTAACTTAGAAAGAATTTGTTGTACTTGTTTATCGACTTCTCGCTTTGCATCATCGCTATCGTTTTCAACAGCAATTGATTGGAACTCTATTTTCACTGTGTCTGGTTTTACTTGAATTTTAGCAATGCCTAAAACAGATACATGTGCTTTTTCTGGTAAATTACTCGCACTTACCCATGGCGTAGCAACAAACAAACAACTTACTAATAAAACGTTAAATATTTTCATTTTCTCTCTCGGATTAACAACAACCATTTATCATTATCTAATTGACTTATTTTTTACTAAAAAGTTTCATTAATTTATTAACAAAAAAACAAACTTTAAATAATAGCTCTATAAGTCAGTAATATTAACGATCTAACTTTAAAATAGATCAACCTAAACACTAAGATAAGTATAAATTAATTATCTACTGTTCGCTTTATTAATGTTAATTTAACTAATATTAATCAATATATATTGGGTTTAATAATACACTAGCCATTAAAGTTAATGATAATCATTTGCAATTAAGGAAAAGGATATATATATTGAAATGACGATAATTAGCCTTCTGAGATTTAGCCATGCAAACATTTGAAAAACAACTTAATAGATTTAAAACAGAATTAGGATTTATTGCTGCATTAGATCAAAGCGGCGGCAGTACTCCTACCGCACTTAAAACCTATGGCGTGAATGAAGACGCTTACAGTAACGATGAAGAGATGTTTAATTTAGTGCATGCAATGCGCTCTCGCATTATTACTAGCCCTTCATTTGGTGGAGATCGCGTCATTGGCGCCATTTTATTTGAAAATACATTAGATCGTGAAATCGAAGGTAAAGCTTCTTCACTTTATTTATGGGAAGAAAAAAATATAGTTCCATTCCTTAAAGTTGACAAAGGCTTAGAAGCCCAAGCTGATGGTGTGCAACTTATGAAGGACATTCCTAGCTTGGACGCGTTATTAAAAAAAGCAAAAGCGAAAGATGTATTTGGTACCAAAATGCGTTCAGTTATAAAACTAGCGGATCCAGTGGGAATACAGAAATTAGTTGAGCAACAGTTTAACGTTGCTAAACAAATTTGTGCAGCAGGTTTAGTCCCAATTATTGAACCAGAAATTGATATCCACAGTCCAGAAAAAGCAGCTGCAGAGGCACTATTAAAAACAGAGCTTCTAAAGCAATTAGATCTACTCAGCAATAATGAGTTAGTGATGCTAAAGATATCGTTACCTGAGTCAGCAAACTTCTATCAAGAGTGTGTTGCCCACCCTAATGTTGTGAAGGTTGTGGCTTTATCAGGGGGTTACCCGATTGAAGAAGCAAACAATCGATTAACCGAAAATAATGGGGTGATTGCTAGTTTCTCTCGAGTATTGACTAACAATTTATTTTCAGGACAAGCAGACATTGATTTCAACGCCGCATTATCTGCGACAATTGAGCCTATTTATACAGCGTCAAAAACTTAGGCTTTTTAAATAAGAAAGTGAACTGCAAAAAATGGCAAAAAAAAGCCAGCAATTAAGCTGGCTCTATCTACTTATAAAGTTAACCCAATAAGGGTTAAATTATAGTACGTCTACTGCATTAAGGTCAGAGAATGCTTTCTCTAAACGAGTAACCATTGATGCTTGACCTGCGCGTAACCATACACGTGGATCGTAGTATTTTTTGTTAGGCGCATCAGGACCCGTTGGGTTACCGATTTGACCTTGTAGGAAGTCACGGTTAGCAGCTTCGTAAACACGAACGCCATCCCAACATGCCCATTGTGTATCTGTATCGATGTTCATTTTGATAACACCGTAACCGATAGACTCTTGGATTTCTGCTTCAGAAGAACCAGAACCACCGTGGAATACGAAGTTTAATGAGTTTTCAACAAGACCGTGTTTTTCAGAAACGAATTTTTGAGAATCACGTAAGATTGTAGGTGTTAATTTAACATTACCTGGCTTGTATACACCGTGTACGTTACCAAAAGAAGCAGCGATAGTGAAACGAGGGCTGATTTTTGATAATTCAACGTATGCGTAATCAACTTCAGATGGTTGAGTGTAAAGTAAAGACTCATCCATATCAGAGTTATCAACGCCGTCTTCTTCACCACCAGTACAACCTAGTTCGATTTCTAACGTCATGCCCATTTTAGCCATACGCGCTAGGTAACGACCACAGATTTCGATGTTTTCTTCTAGAGGTTCTTCAGAAAGATCGATCATGTGAGAAGAGAATAGTGGCTTACCAGTTTCTGCAAAATGTGCTTCAGAAGCGTCTAGTAATCCGTCAATCCATGGTAGTAATTTTTTAGCAGCGTGGTCAGTATGTAGAATAACTGGAACACCGTAAGCAGCAGCCATTGCGTGAACGTGTTTAGCACCAGAAACAGCACCAAGTACAGCAGCTTCATGACCTTCAAGTTTAAGGCCTTTACCAGCGTTAAATACAGCGCCACCGTTAGAGAACTGGATTACAACCGGTGCTTTAACTTTAGCAGCAGCTTCAAGTACAGCATTGATTGAATCAGAACCAACAACGTTTACCGCTGGAAGTGCAAATTTGTTTTCTTTTGCAACTGCAAATACTTTTTGAAGATCATCACCAGTGATAACACCAGGTTGTACAACGTCTAAAATCTTAGTCATGAGATATATCCTATCTATTGTTAAAAATTAAATTGAGTCTAATTTTTTCTAATTCTTAGTTAATTATGTCACAAAGAATTCGTATAAAAAAGCGAGATAAAAATCTCGCTATAAACATTTGATTAATCGTTGGCACGTAATTCTAACATTGCCACAGCAGGCAACTCTTTACCTTCAACAAACTCAAGGAAAGCACCGCCACCCGTTGAGATGTAAGAAACGTCAGCTGTGATATTAAATTTATCAATTGCAGCCAATGTATCACCACCACCAGCAACAGAGAATGCATCTGAATCTGCGATTGCTTTTGAAATACCAGCAGTACCCGCTTCGAAGTTTTTAAATTCAAATACGCCAACTGGGCCATTCCAAAGAATTGTTTTTGCATCTTTTAAGATAGCCGCTAGAGCAGCAGTTGAATCTGGACCTAAGTCAAAAATCATATCGTCATCTTGCACGTCAGCAACGTTTTTAATAACCGCTTCAGCATTTTCATCGAATGCTTTTGCACAGGCAACGTCAGTTGCAACAGGAATTGCACAATCAACCATTAGTTTCTTAGCTGTTTCTACTAAATCAGCTTCGTATAATGATTTACCAACATTGTGGCCTTGTGCCGCGATAAATGTATTTGCAATACCGCCACCAACAACCAGTTGGTCAGCAATTTTAGATAAAGACTCTAAAACTGTTAATTTAGTTGATACTTTAGAACCACCAACAATGGCAACTAATGGACGAGCAGGGTTATCCATTGCTTTACCTAGCGCTTCAAGTTCTGCAGCCAATAAAGGACCAGCACAAGCAACAGGAGCAAATAGACCAGCACCGTTAGTAGAAGATTGAGCACGGTGAGCCGTACCAAATGCATCCATTACGTAAACGTCACATAACGCAGCAAGTTGCTTAGATAATGTTTCATCGTTTTTCTTTTCGCCTTTATTAAAGCGAACATTTTCAAGCACAACAACTTCACCAGCATTTACTTCTACGCCGTTTAGGTAGTCAGTTGCAAGACGTACAGGTACATCTAATGCTTCATTTAAGTAATCAACAACAGGTTGTAGAGAGAATGCTGCATTTTCTTCAGCTGAAGCACCTTCAGTAGGACGACCTAGGTGAGAAGTAATCATTAGTTTCGCACCTTTTTCTAGTGCTAACTTGATTGTAGGGATAGAAGCACGAATACGCGCATCAGATGTAACTTTACCGTCCTTAATTGGAACATTAAGATCTTGACGGATAAATACACGTTTACCGGCTAAATCTAGATCAACCATTTTTTTTACTGACATGATGTGTCCTCTCATTTTATTTGAAAACTATAGAATTCTTATTTCTTACCTGCCAATTAGCAGGCTCAGCTATCACACAGTCTGAAGTGCAACATTGTCGAACTGTTCTTTAATACCGAGCGCATTATAAACCAAACTGTTTGTTACATCGATCACAAATAACAGTGGTATGTAATTTACCTTTTTAGTCAGCTGCAATGGTTTGATTTGAATCATTTAATAACGCGCTTTTTATGAAAGATAACGAATCAAATTTAAAAGTTAGTAAAGACAAAGCAACATTTTATGTAAATAATTGTTCTTTTTTATGAAAAGACAAACATAATGATTGTTTATTTAAAAAGAAAATTAATAAATTATTAAGTGGAACCAACAATCACTATTAAGCGAAATTGGTATAGTTATTAAGTGAAGTCAACAATAGTTATCAATCAGAATTGTTATAGTTATTAAGTGGAGTAGATATAAAGGTTAAATGAAGTTGGTGTCGCTAATAAAGAAAGTCAGTATAACAATGAAGTGAAAGTGCTATAAAAATGTTCGTTATATAGCATAGAAACAAGAACAGGCTTTTAAAGAGTAATGACTTACCTGCCCTCTTCAGTTATTAATGTTTAGCTATCAATGTTTAGTTATTAATGTTTAGTCATGAATGTTTAGTCATGAATGTTTAGTCATGAATGTTTAGTCATGAATGTTTAGTCATGAATGTTTAGTCATGAATGTTTAGTCATGAATGTTTAGTCATGAATGTTTAGCCATGAATGTTTAGTCATGAATGTTTAGCCATGAATGTTTAGCCATGAATGTTTAGTCATGAATGTTTAGCCATGAATGTTTAGTCATGAATGTTTAGCCATGAATGTTTAGCCATGAATGTTTAGCCATGAATGACGATTGTTAATAACCAAACCAAATCCTTACAGCAAATCGATTTAAACATCACATGGCAAAATACTCTTTAATACCTGCCAATACATTCGCCACAGCAACAGAAGCTAATACCATTCCCATCACACGACTAATCAAACTTGCCCCAGCATTACCAATAACACGATGAATATGACTAGCCAGTAACATTAATATAAGCGTAATAATTAACACTAAGATCATAACTAAAGCAGTTTGTGTTTGTTCCCAAAGAGAGTAACTCGCATTTTCAGTTAACAAAACAACTGCTAGCATCGCACCAGGGCTTGCGATTGAAGGTGTCGCAAGTGGGAAGATCGCCGTTTCGCTTTCCTTAGGTGCAATCTTAAGCTCGATATCTGGTTTACTTTCACCAAAAATCATTGAAAGTGCAAATAAGAATAAAATGATTCCACCCGCTATTTGAAATGCCGATAAAGGAATCTCAATTGAGGTTAAAATATATTCTCCTGCGGCTAAGAAAAAAAGCAAGATAATCGCCGCATATAATGAGGCTTTTATAGCTACCTTCCTTTTCTCTTTTTTATTAAAACGACTTGTCACCGCAATAAAAACGGGAATAGTACCGATAGGGTCTATGACAGCAAACAAAAAAATAAAAGTAGCAACGTAATCAATCATATCGGTTCCATTTCAGTAGGGGTTAATTTCCATCGTTGCATCTATTTTGAATAATTCACAATTATTAATAATCTAATACACAGCCTATTATTAAAGCCAAGTTACATTATGAGCAGGCTTTATTACAAGTATAAATCAGTTATTTTAACCCGCTAAATAAAACCATTATTTATTTGAATTAATCATATTCAACACTCATAACCTAAAGAGTTGAAAACAAAGTAACGAGCTCAATAAATAAACCTAATGCAATAGCTTTATTAATAACAATATAAAAACATTAAAAATAAAGGTATTGAGAGGACTACATGGGAGTTCCACTGGAAATAGAATAGTAAACCAGCTGAAACAAGTAGAAATATAGGGAGTCGATGAGATATTGATAATTTAGAAATGGGCAGTTCAGAAATAAACCGTTTAGAAATAGGTAAGCTAGAAACGAAAAAACCCTAACGATTTCTCGCTAGGGTTTCATCTGAATGTGGCAGGGGTGGAGAGATTCGAACTCCCAACATACGGATTTGGAATCCGTCGTTCTGCCGTTGGAACTACACCCCTGCAGACCGAACGGATAATACCTAAGCCAATTTTAAAGTAAAGCGGTTTTTTTCCAAACTTAAATGACTGCTTGTAAAACAAACAAATTTAATAATCATCTTATATAAATAATGACCTTAATGGACTGTGCTTAGATTCTGTAGGGGCTATCTTAAATATTAAGATAAAAAAGATAATGAAGAAACGATTCAAAACAACTATAAATGACAATAAGTCTTGTTGTTTATGCTTGTTTTTCAAGCATGATCTGAATCCAAGATGCTGTACAACATCATTAAATAAAATTATTTTTTATCTTCCCCCATTATCAGCTTAGTAATACACTTAGTTTTTAATCAATATCATGCAATTGTTTCTTTAAAAGGACCTGAACGAATGAGCAGCCCACAACCTACGATTAAACCAACGACACCTAATTTCTCATCTGGCCCTTGTGCTAAACGTCCCGGTTACGATATTAACAAATTAGATTTAAGTACTTTAGGCCGCTCACATCGTTCTAATATTGGTAAAAATGCATTGCAACAAGTGATCACTGATACGGCTGAGTTATTAGGCTTACCAGAAGGTTATCGTGTTGGTATTGTTCCCGCTTCAGATACGGGTGCAATGGAAATGATCATGTGGTCAATGTTAGGTCCACGTGCTGTTGATATTTGTTATTGGGAATCTTTTGGTCAAGGTTGGTATGCAGATATCACTAAGCAATTAAAACTACCCAACGTAAATGAAATTAAAGCGGATTACGGTCAGCTACCAGATTTAACACAAGTAAAACCAGAGAATGATTGTATTTTTACCTGGAACGGTACGACCTCTGGTGTAAAAGTAGAGAATGCAGACTTTATTAGTGATAACCGTGAAGGTTTAACAATTTGTGATGCGACATCCGCTGTGTTTGCGATGGAAATGCCATGGGAAAAGTTAGATGTCACTACGTTTAGCTGGCAAAAAGTGTTGGGCGGCGAAGGTGGACACGGTGTGATTATATTAAGTCCTCGTGCTGTTGAGCGTTTAGAGAGTTACACACCGAGTTGGCCATTACCTAAAATATTCAGATTAACGGCAGGCGGAAAGTTAATTGACGGTATCTTTACTGGCGCGACGATCAACACCCCTTCTATGTTATGTGTTGCAGATTATCAAGATGCATTAAATTGGGTCAAATCTATCGGTGGTGTTGCTGCAAGTATTAAAAAATCGCAAGATAACTTAGCAGTGCTATCATCATTTGTAGACAATAATGAATGGATTAACTTTTTAGCAGAAAAAGAAAGTAGTCGTTCTAATACAAGTGTTTGCCTATCAGTTAACTTATCAAACGATCAATTAAAGCAATTCATCAAATTACTAACAGACAAAGAAGTCGCTTTTGATATTGCAGCCTATAAAGACGCACCAAGTGGTTTACGTATTTGGTGTGGTAGTACGGTAGAAAAAAGCGATTTAGAAGCCCTAATGCCATGGTTAACATGGGCTTATCAAACAGTTACTAACGCTTAGCGTGTAAATCAAAACCGTTTGACCACGAAGGTACGAAGGGTAAAGAAGTTAAGGTCAAAAGCAATTTAACCACGAAGCCACGAAGGATAAAAAAGTTAAAGGCAACGGCTAAAAATATAAAAAACTTCTTATTAATCATTAGCTTTTCTTCGTGTCCTTCGTGAAGCGTAGCGCTTCGTGGTAATTTGGTTTTTAAGTCAAAAACAATTTAACCTCGAAGCCACGAAGCCACGAAGGGCAAAGAAATTAAAGACAATGGCTAAAAATATAAAAGAACTTATTCTTAATCATTAGCTTTTCTTCGTGTCCTTCGTGAAGCGTAGCACTTCGTGGTCGTTTGGTTTTTAAATCAAAAGCAATTTAACCACGAAGAAACGAAGGGTAAAAAAGTTAAAGATAATGGCTAAAAATATAAAAAACTTCTTATTAATCATTAGCTTTTCTTCGTGTCCTTCGTGAAGCGTAGCGCTTCGTGGTAATTTGGTTTTTAAGTCAAAAACAATTTAACCACGAAGAGACGAAGGATAAAGAAGTTAAGGTCAAAAGCTAAAAACCATAAAATAGCTTTTTCATTATTATCTTTTCTTCGTGGTAATTTAGCTTTTAAGTCAAACTCAATTTAATCACGAATACTGAAAATACACATTTAACATATAAAAAATTTGTCCCCATAAAACACAAAATTAATTACAAACTCTATAGTTTTTTACTGCAATGCTGTAACTTACTCTTCATAAAAATAATTAAACCAGTCTTACTACCTAACATACAACACTAGAAAAATGAGGTGCACCATGAGCAACAAACAATTCGATTTTGATTACATTTGTATCGGTGGCGGAAGTGGCGGCATTGCTTCAGCTAATCGAGCGTCAATGTACGGTGCAAAAGTAGCGATAATTGAAGCTAAAGATCTAGGTGGTACCTGTGTAAATGTTGGTTGTGTTCCTAAAAAAGTGATGTGGCATGGTGCACAAGTTGCTGAAGCTATTAATCTTTATGCTGAAGATTATGGCTTTGATTTAGATGTTAAAGGATTTAACTGGGCGAAAATGGTTGAAAACCGCCAAACTTATATCGGACGTATCCATGAATCTTACGATCGTGTTCTAGGTAATAATAACGTTGAAGTGATTAAAGGTTTTGCCACTTTTGTTGATAAAAATACAATAGAAGTGAATGGTAAGCAGATCACAGCTCAACATATCACTATTGCAACAGGTGGGCGCCCTACTATCCCTAACGTACCAGGCGCAGAGCTAGGTATTGATTCCAATGGTTTCTTCGACATTGTTGAACAACCTAAGCGTGTCGCGATTGTTGGTGCGGGTTATATCGCCGTTGAAATTGCAGGCGTATTAAGCGCATTAGGAACAGAAACACACCTGTTCGTGCGTAAGGAATCACCATTACGTAGTTTTGATCCATTAATAGTAGACACTTTAGTTGAAGTAATGGCTGCAGAAGGCCCTACTCTACATACTCACTCAACACCTAAAGAAGTAACTAAAGAAGCAGATGGTAGTATTACCCTGCATCTTGAAAACGGACAAAGCCAAAATGTTGATACTTTAATTTGGGCAATAGGCCGTCACCCTGCAACAGACTCTATTAATCTAGCTGCAACGGGTGTTGAAACAAATTCAGCAGGTTATATCAAAGTAGATGAATACCAAGAAACAAACATTCCGGGTATTTATTGTGTTGGTGACATTATGGAAGGCGGTGTTGAATTGACACCTGTTGCCGTTAAAGCAGGACGTCAACTTTCTGAACGTTTATTCAATAACAAACCAGATGCAAAAATGGATTATGATTTAATTCCAACGGTTGTATTTAGTCACCCGCCTATCGGCACTATCGGCTTAACAGAACAAGAAGCCATTGAGCAGTACGGTGAGAAGAGCGTAAAAGTATATCAATCAGGTTTTACTGCAATGTACACCGCTATCACTAAACACCGCCAACCTTGTAAAATGAAACTAGTTTGTGCTGGTGAGAATGAAGTTGTTGTTGGTTTACACGGTATTGGTTTTGCTGTTGATGAAATGATCCAAGGCTTTAGTATTGCAATGAAGATGGGCGCAACTAAAGCAGACTTTGATAGTGTTGTAGCAATACATCCGACGGGTTCTGAAGAGTTTGTTACTATGCGATAACCACTTATTATTGTAATTCTTTGTAGTTACCGTATTCAGAAAGTAACGCAAATGGGCTTTATGTGGCTCTAATGCGTTACTTTTTCACTTTCATCATTTAACCCAGCCTTTTAACTTCCACTTTTCAGTTTCCTTAGAAATGATACTTTTCCTTATATACCCGTTAGATCTTCCTCTTTTTACTTAGCGTTTGTTCACCTTGCCGCTTGCTGAATTTTGTATCTTGAATGGTAACGGGCATAGCTATATTGAAATGCCCTTACTTCTTGCTTCAAAGTGTCGTCACTTAATTTGAGTAATTTAATCCAGATAGTAAAGTTCCCAAGCGTGGCTTTGCTTTAAAAAATCAATTTATAATTAACAAGTCGACTCTATAAAATGAGCAAGTTTAAGTTCACTTTTAACGGTAAAAGTCATAATAAGAATTAATTATAAGTGACTGATCTGTATTAAAAACTTATACCTTCAAGTAGATAGTCATCCAAATTCATTATTCATACAAAACTATAAATACTATTACATTATTGAAATATTAGCATTTACATCTTAAAGCTAAACACCCCTTAATAATAAAAAACAAAAAAAACCATAAAGCACTGATAAATAAAAACTTAAATAAGATTTTAATTATAAGAACTACTTTTGAAAAATAAAAACCAATATAGTTCAAAAAGATAAAATGGATTTAATGTGTCAAAAATCATTAAATAAACATACAAATAAATTTCAAAACACTCTAAAAAATGATGACTAGATCTACTTTATGATACATATAAAAAGACTAATGAGAGCAAGATCATTTTATGGCGTCGTCGGGTTTGACCCTTTTTAGCTATTCCTTAACAATCATCTAGCAAATACAAAAAATAATTCATTAAGGAGAAATACATGCGCAAGGCTAAGAAGGGACAAAAAATGAAATTAACTAAAATAGCAGCTGCAATACTAAGCACAAGTTTAGTATTTGGTTGTGGTAGTGATTTAGAGTTCCAAGAACCAACTCCAGACCCAGTTGTAGAAACTGATCCTGGCACAGGAACAGAAACAGAAACAACTTCAAATTTAGGTGCGCGTATACTAGATACTACTGTTGGTGATACTGGTGAATTAAGAATTGTACTTGAAGATCAAGCATCCGTAAGTAGTATTCTAGAAGGCCAAGTAAGTGCAACGATTCAATTACAAGCAGATGCCGATACGACTCAAGTTGAGAATGCAGCTGGTGATAACTTAACCAACTCAGCGTTCATAACACTTTATTCTTCAGCAAATTCATCAACAGGTACACACGGCGAAATTATTATCATTAGTGACGGTAGAATTAGATACCGTGATAGCTCTGGCTCTCAACAAACTATTGAAGGCTTAACTTACACTCCAGGTGATGCGATTGATGTTGTAGTTGCATGGGATGAAACGACTTATTCACTATCGATAGATGGCGGAGCTACTTTCTCAGAATCTTTTGAAAGTAGAGATCCAACAACAGTGCAAACAGTTGCATTTAGATTGGGTGGTAATGACGATGTATCTACATTTGAGCTAAACGTAGATGATATTGTTATTTTAGACCAAACAGCAGAAGTCTACAGTGATGACTTTAATGATGATGTTGAAGGTGACTCATTAGTACCTCCTTACAATACTAGTTCTTCTGAAGCAACTTCTGAGCTATTAAACTTTGGTGGCGAAGTTACTGAAGATGACGCAGAAGAAGTCGTCGTAGATGAAACGGGCGTAAATCTAGGGGCTCGCATATTAGATACCACTGTTGGTGATACCGGTGAATTAAGAATTGTACTTGAAGATCAAGCATCCGTAAGTAGTATTCTAGAAGGCCAAGTAAGTGCAACGATTCAATTACAAGCAGATGCTGATACGACTCAAGTTGAGAATGCAGCTGGTGATAACTTAACCAACTCAGCGTTCATAACACTTTATTCTTCAGCAAATTCATCAACAGGTACACACGGCGAAATTATTATCATCAGTGACGGTAGAATTAGATACCGTGATAGCTCTGGCTCTCAACAAACTATTGAAGGCTTAACTTACACTCCAGGTGATGCGATTGATGTTGTAGTTGCATGGGATGAAACGACTTATTCACTATCGATAGATGGCGGAGCTACTTTCTCAGAATCTTTTGAAAGTAGAGATCCAACAACAGTGCAAACGGTTGCATTTAGATTGGGTGGTAATGACGATGTATCTACATTTGAATTAAACGTAGATGATATTGTTATTTTAAATCAAACAGCAGAAGTATACAGTGATGATTTTAATGATGATATTGAAGGTGACTCATTAATACCTCCTTACAATACTAGCTCTTCTGAAGCAACTTCTGAACTATTGAACTTTGGTGGCGAAGCTACTGAAGATGACGTAGTAGAAGAAGAAGTCGTTGATGAAACGGGCGTAAATCTAGGCGCACATATACTAGATACCACTGTTGGTGATACTGGCGAATTAAGAATTGTACTTGAAGATCAAGCATCCGTAAGTAGTATTCTAGAAGGCCAAGTAAGTGCAACAATTCAATTACAAGAAGATGCCGATACGATTCAAGTTGAAAATGCAGCTGGTGATAACTTAACCAACTCAGCATTCATAACACTTTATTCTTCAGCAAATTCATCAACAGGCACACACGGAGAAATTATCATCATCAGTGATGGTAGAATTAGATACCGTGATAGCTCAGGCTCTCAACAAACTATTGAAGGCTTAACTTACACACCTGGTGATGCGATTGATGTTGTAGTTGCATGGGATGAAACGACTTATTCACTATCGATAGATGGCGGAGCTACTTTCTCAGAATCTTTTGAAAGTCGAGATCCAACAACAGTGCAAACGGTTGCATTTAGATTGGGCGGTAATGACGATGTATCTACATTTGAGCTAAACGTAGATGATATTGTTATTTTAGACCAAACAGCAGAAGTCTACAGTGATGACTTTAATGATGATGTTGAAGGCGACTCATTAGTACCTCCTTACAATACTAGTTCTTCTGAAGCAACCTCTGAGCTATTAAATTTTTAGTAGTTAGACGGTTGAAAATGAAGTCATAATTATTTCAGGTCAAACTTGATAAATATTAAAAATATCGTTCATGAAAATGAACGATATTTTTTTGTTTATATTCAATGAATATCATTAAGAACATCACATTTTAAAAAAATTGTCGTCATCCAGCATCAATCACAACAATTAACCTATCTATTTTATTTGTTAAAATAACTTATTTCTTCATTGTAAACTTCGTAAAGAGAACATCATTTAACTCAATTTATGCCTTAAACTAAGTCATTTTTCCTGCGCAAAATTTAGATAACTTATTTAATGTAATTAGTATAATCAGTTTCTAAAACTACCTTTTATACCAACTCAAAGTATTAAGTCCATATAATATATTTCCACTTAATCAACAAAAACATATCTCTAGCATTAATCATCTTTACATCAATATTGACTGCCAACTTATCACTTTTAAAACATTATAATTTGCCCATTTTTTATTTGTATTATAATTGAATCTGAATACGATTAACCGCTCAAAATAGAGAGACAACGCTAACCTGAAACAGCGCTCATTAACCTTTATTAAATGGAATTTTTACTGTGAAATATAAATTAACAAGCACTCTTTTATTAACATTATTACTCAGCGCTTGTGGTGGTGGAGGCGGTAGCTCTTCTGACTCAAGTTCAACAAATACAAACTCTACTAACACTGGATCTACAGACTCGGAATCTAGCGTTGAATATACTGGCGTACCTTATGATTATTCCCAATATGTGGACGCACTTGATAATGCAAATTTACAACAAACAGACCTATCTGATTGTACTGATGATGACATTAATAATACTTGCTCAAAATCTGATGTTGTTGATGCAGGAGAATATGAAGGTTATGACAGCGAATACTTTTATATTGATACGGATTCAGGTTTGTTAACCTTTGAAATGGAAGGTGATAGTAATCGCACTGAACTTCGCTTCACAGAAAACTTTTTAACTAACTCGGCTGATACAAAATATACGTTAACTGCTGATATATTACCTATTTCACCATCTACATCGGTTGCCAATAGTACCGATGGTGAAGAGATCACTTTATTACAGGTACATAACAAGGGTACGGCAGGCGTAACTGACAATAGTGTTTTATCACATCCTTTATTACGTGTTGTCTGGGATGGTGAAAACCGTACTGACGATGTCACTGGTAATTCATATAGCAATGCTTATTGGGCCATCATTAAAACAAATGCTGACGAGTGTAAGAATGAAAGTAATCCTAACTACAATGATAATTGCCCAGACTCGTATGACTTCTATTACTTGAGTGATTACGATGCAAATAGCCCCACTAATTTTGAAATTATAGTAGGTAATGAAACATTAATTATTAATGTAGATGATGACAATAAAGTTAATATTAATATCGATTACTGGGCAAATTTATACAGCTATTTTAAAGCCGGTGTTTATAACCAATATACAAATGGTAATAGTGTCGTACAGTTTAAGACAATCACTTATAGTGAAAGCGATTATAATGATGAAACAACATCACTAGACATGAATGCACTAGACCCAGACCTTCCACCGTCAGATAACTTCGATCTTTCGACATGGAACTTAAGTGTGCCGATTGATAATGGTGAAGGTGACGGTTATGCAAAAGCAACGACAATCACAGTAGAAGAATTAAATGATGGTTATGAGTTAGAAAACTACTTTTGGACTGATACAACCGATGGCGGTATGGTTTTTAGAAATTATATCGGAGGAGCCCGCACATCTTCAGGCACTTCATACTCTCGAACAGAATTCCGTGAGATGTTGCGAGGTGAAAATACTCGCATTAATACTCAAGGCGTTAATGAAAACAACTGGGTATTCAGTAATGCACCAGAAGATCAACAAGATGATGCAGGTGGTGTAGATGGTAATATGGTCGCAACATTAGCCGTTAATCATGTAACAAGTACAGGCAATAGTTCTCACCAAGGCCGCGTCATTATTGGTCAAATACATGCAGCAAGTGATGAGCCTGTTCGCCTATATTACCGTTTATTAGATGGTCACACTAAAGGGTCCATTTACATTGCCCATGAACCAAGTAATGGTAACAGTGAACAGTGGTACAACATGATTGGTTCAAGAAGTAATAGTGCAAGTGAGCCTGAAGATGGTATTGAACTGGACGAAAAATTCAGTTTTGAAATTGATGTTGTTGGCAATACTCTGAACGTTAGCATTATGCGAGATGATAAAGACACTGTCACTCAAACTGTCAATATGGAAAACAGTGGTTATGATGGATACTATGTAAAAGACGGGGAAACACTCGAAGACTATATGTATTTTAAAGCAGGAGCTTATAACCAAAATAACTCAGGCGATACTTCTGATTATGTACAGGTAACCTTCTATTCTTTAAGTAAAACACATTAACAAAAGATCTAAGCATTAACTTTTTTAAACATCTTGTTAAATTTACTTATTTAGCCAATTATTAAGCAATTAATAATTGGCTTTTTTATACAATAAGTTCCCCATAAAAAAACACTCTAAGTCATAACCACTGACCTAACAGTTGAGACTTCATCACACTAAAACCTCCTTATTGTTACTACCCTTTTCTGTATTCAAACAGCCTATACCCGTTACCAATCCAGATGTATTATTCAATCGTTAACTCGGATACCAATACAAGGCGTAACATGACGACAATAACGAGTCCTTATCGAATGTTACAACGCAGTATTGGTTTGCTGAATTGACGATACGCAGGAGAAGTCGTGAGACAACCACCTTCGTTGCTATAAAGTATCGATTTAACCCGTTAGATCTTTACCTTTATGCCTAGAATTTGTTTGCGTCACAATTTACGGATTTTTGCACCTTGAATGGAGACCGGTATATATGATGAAAAAACACTATAAATACTTCAAATAACCCTCAAATTCCATTCGATTTTAAAAACCATAGATAATACATAAGGCTAATTATGGAGTAATGAATTCTACTCAAACTTATAAGACGATTAAGGGTTACAGCTTACGGCTATAGTTAGAATTAATGCAACGAGTGGCACTACGAGTTTATATTCTTTCAAAGGGAAGCGTTTTATTATAAAACTAATAATGACGGTAGTTTAAGCGAACGAGGATAAAATAATATAGCCTCAATGAAAGGGCCTAGATAGCCGATCACACAATAACCCTATCTAGTGTCAATAAGGTATAAAACCAATGGCAGAGAACGGTTATGTGATTGTAAGCAAGGTGTAATGAGTCAGTCTAACTATAAACAGAAAAGCTTCCAGCGATTGTATTAGCAGCACTTACCTTTCTATTGCTCACCTTAAATTTAATAATGCCTCATTCATTAATAATACCAATGGAATTAAATAAGTGATCAGAAATTGCGCAGGAAAAATTAACACTAATAAGGCGTGAGTTGTAGAAGATAGTTGTTCTCACTTCAAAACTCAGAACGCAGTTAGGAGTAATTTTAACCAGCAAGAATGATCACCTTATTAATTCTTTTGGTATAACCATCAAATAAAGCCTGTGGTTGATACACCAAGATAGAGAACGCCTATTTATAGGGATAGTTATAGGCTTGATGATAAATAAAAAGCAAAAAAAAACGGTTAGATAAACTAACCGTTTTTATGAACTGATGTTAATCAGAGTAAAGAGAGATTAATTTGTTTCAGGTAATCTATCTTTATCTTCATCGTCGTCGTCATCACTTACATTGCTATCAACCGCATTAACTAACAGTAAACCGATAGCTAGTACAATACCGCCACATAATACAAAGATTAAACTTTGCATGAATGGGTTTGGTAAGAAGAACATTGTCATAATACCAACACCAGCGAAGCTAATTAATAGGCCAAGCATTTTACGTTGTTTGTTATCAAGACGTTGTTGAGCGTTAGACTCGTTGTGTAGAGGAGTCGCTAAGTTGTTGAAGAAAGTATCAACATCTTTTTCACGTTCAGGTGATAGTTTTTTGTAGAACAACATAGTACTACAGAAGAAACCACCAGTAATAACGATATGACCTAGTAGACCAAGACCTACTTTAAGGTCTTTCCATTCACGACCAGTTAACGCTGTATCTAAGTTGAACCAGTTTTGAATATCTGCGGCAGAGATAACTAAACCGACGTAGTAAGATACACCAGCACCAACAATCAATGTTGCCCAAGCAGCCCAATCCGGTGTTTTACGGATAAAGAATCCACAGAACGCTGGAACAGTCATAGGGAAGCTGATTAACGCACCTACGTACATCATTGTATCAAATAAGCTCAGACCTTTTAATGAGTTAATAAATAACGCCACTAAAATAATGATAATACCAAATACCGTTGACGTAATTTTAGAACAAGTTACTAACTCTTTTTCAGTTGCCTTTGGACGTAAAACAACTTGGTAGAAGTTTTTAACAAAGATACCTGAGTTACGGTTTAGACCAGAATCCATTGAAGACATAGTCGCCGCAAACATTGCAGAGATAAGTAAACCAACCATACCTACAGGCATGTATTCATCTACGAAGTAAAGGTAAGCATAATCTGCTGCTTTTTTACCAGCTTCAGGGTACATAGCTGTTAAATCAACACCAGTAGATGCTAAGAACCAACTTGGTAGGAACCAAATGATTGGACCAATTGTCATTAAGATACAAGCTAGTAACGCAGCTTTACGTGCATTTTTTGAATCTTTTGCCGCAAGGTAACGGTAAGAGTTAAGCATGTTATTAGTAATACTGAATTGCTTAACAAAGATGAAGAATGACCATAAAGCGAAGATGCTGAAGTAGTTAATTTGTGTACCAACAAGGAAAGTAACTTCTCTTGTTTGCTCAAAACCTTCAATGATGTTTGAAATACCACCACCTTGGTTAAGCGCTACAATCGCACAAGTAATCGTTACAGACATAATAATAACCATCTGCATAAAGTCAGATGCGATTACCGCCCATGAGCCACCAGTTACCGACATAATTAGTACAACAATACCTGTTGCCCAAATAGTCGTTTCAATATCAACACCGAAGATACCAGAAGCAATGATAGCAAGACCATTCAACCAGATACCTGCGTTGATAACACTGTTTGGCATACCCGTCCAAGTAAATACTTGTTCGTTTTTACTACCAAAACGTTGGCGTACCGCTTGAATTACCGTTACAACACGTAGTTGGCGGAATTTAGGAGCGAAGTACAAGAAGTTCATCAAGTAACCGAATGCGTTAGCAATAAAGATAATCGCAACAGTAAAACCATCGTTATAAGCTTTACCAGCAGCACCAGTAAATGTCCACGCACTAAATTGGGTCATGAAGGCAGTTGAACCTACCATCCACCAGAGCATGTTACCGCCCCCACGAAAGTAATCACTTGTATTTGTGGTGAATGTTCTAAACATCCAACCGATGGCAATAAGGAATAAGAAATAAACCCCTACCACTAATATATTAAAATCCATATCAAGACCCTTTGTGTTATTAAGATTGGCACGACCATATCTCAGAGAGAGGATTAATTGTATTACAATAATAAAAGTATGTGATTGAAATCATATTTAATGGATAGTGATGACAAAGAACTTAATCTAGATCAGATTTAACTGATTAATGCTACGTCATTAACAAGAAGTGATAAGTATCAAAGAATCAATAGAAATTAGATAAAACAAAACAATAAACAGATAAAATTTGAAGTAAATAAACACTATTATCATCAATAAAAACAATAGATAAGATGCTTTTATTGATTAGATTAATACCAACTTACTTAAGATCTTCGTTAATAACATATCTCACTGAAAGGCTCTATATAAAGTAATGGCTTATGAAATGTTAAATTTATAGAACACACACCTGAATGCGTTTGCCACAGAGTAAATAGAAAAACAACAAAGTACTGAAAAATAAAGTCACAAAAAGAACAAATATGTTACCTAGCTCTCTATACGAACTAATAATTTAGTTAAACAAAACAACAAGACACACATAAAGCATTGATAATAAAAGATAAAATAATGTAAGGATTAACTTGTTAAATTTTGACACAAAAAAATTAGAGCGAACTCACAGAACAAAACCGCAATAATTATGTATTCTATTTGTATTATGAAATGCCAATACAAATCAGGTGTGGCATAAAAAGTCTTTCGGTTTTAATGCTTTCATAGGGAAGATTGATTGTTTAAAAGTAAACACAACACCCTAATATATGCAGCAACAAAACCAAAATATAAAATTAAAATCAAATTGGATGATAAAAATGAAATTACAAAATAAATTAATTTTTGCTGTTGCAACAACCGTATTAGCAAGTGCTGCTTCTGCTGCACAAATTGACTTCCGTCATGAGTGGAGAGCGAATGATCATAGAGAAAAAAGCCGAGTTAAATTAGGTACAGGCTACAACATAGAAAGCGTTGATAATTTGAAAGTCAACCTTGGCATGGAAATGAAGTTTGAAAGTACGGATAGAACAAAAACACTTAGTGAAATAACACTTACAGAAACAGAATTAGATTTAGGCTTAACGTACAAAATAGGTAAATGGCAAATCAAACCAGGTATGCCGATTGCGCTCACTGATCGTAAAATCACCTACAAACCTCAACTTCGTGTTGTTTATAAATCAGACTTTGGGTTAATAACTGCATTACGTTACCGTCATGAATTTGCAAACTACTCAGATCCAACTGATGGCGATACCAATGTTGAAACAGGTAATAAAGTAAATCGACCAACTAAATCTAAAGTAACATTAACAGGTGCTTATAAAATTGATTCCCTTCCTAACCTTAAACTAAGTTATGAAGCAAACTACATAAAATCATGGGATAAAGTAAGACAATTTAATAACAAAGATTGGGAATATGATGCAGGTATCGTTGTCGGCTACCAATTTGGTGACTGGCGTCCATTTGCAGAGATCTGGACTGTAGATGAAAGCTCAAGCTCAAGTTCAAGACAAGCACGTTACCGCGCAGGTATTAAATATAAATTCTAAACCTTAAAATGATTAATTGAGTCTAATCATAAAAGCCGCTTAGGAAACTAAGTGGCTTTTTTTGTATCTATACCCGTTACCATTCAAGATGTAAAAAATCAGCAAGTAGTAAGGTAAACAGATTCTAAGTATAAAGGTAAAGATCTAACGGGTTAAATCGAGGCTTTATTAATACGAAAAGAATTAATAAGATGATCATTCTTGCTGGTTAAATCCCCCTAACTGCGCTCTGAGTTTTGAAGTGAGAACAACTACCTTCTACAACTCACGCCTTATTAGTGTTAATTTTTACTGCGCAATTTCTGATCACTTATTTAATTCCATTGGTAAACGACCAAGGTAGTTGCCTTGCAGGTCATGTAACGTTCGATAAGGGCTCGCTATTGTCATCATGTTACGTCTTGTATTGGTGTTCTAGCTAACGACTGAATAATGCATCTTGATTGGTAATGGGTATATAATCCACATTAAAATGTATTTAGTAAAACGACCCATATAAAATATTTCTTATTGTTAATGCTGATAATAACACCTCGCGATCTGCCTCTGACACCTACTTTCTACTCTCCTCCTCCCTCTTTAAAGTCAAATAAATATAACTTACAAACTGAATTTAAAGATAACAATTTAATGTGAATTATAAGATAAAATATATATTATAAATATTCGTTAAACACTTAGCTTTTATACTAAATTTTTTATTTGTATTACTTATAAGATCACTGATTGTAACTGCTAAATTTAGATACAAAGTTATATGTGCGGAAGTCAAAAAGCCCCTCAATAATTAGTAATTTAACTATTGAGGGGCTTTTTAGGAAAAATAATCAAGCTATCATAAGCATTGTGTTTATAGTGCTCTTGTATAATCAAACTTCATGTGGCGTACGCTTGAATCTGTTCCTTCAAAATGAATTTTGAGTAACGCTAAATAAAGCTCGCCTGCCGCTAAAGAGTCAACCAAAGCACCGTGAGCAGAGTATTCAGGTAGATTATGGCGTGCTCTAATAGATCCTAAACGAAAGTCATCTGTTGCAGAGTCATCTTTGTACATATGTAATGACTTCTCCATTTGCAAAGTATCGGCCCACAATAAAGGAAGTGGAGGTAATTTATATTGTTTCGCAATGTAATGGTTTAAAAAACGTTTCTCAACCACACTGCCGTGCACAATAAGTACTTTGCCCACCGACTCGGCTAAAAATGTATCCATCACTTCTGCCCATGGTTTACCTTGTTCAAGCATTTCTGGGACAATATGATTAATAACAGCTGTTTCAGCTTTGATATTTTCAGCTGATTGAATCAGTGTCTCTACCGCTTCACTGAGTAATAACTGTTGTTTTATTAAAGGTAGATAGCCCACACTTAATAATGAGTCGTTTTTAGGATCAAAACCAGAGGTTTCAAAATCCACCGATAGATAATCGAGTGAAAAAATATCATCGTCTAAGCTTGGTAAAGGAGCTGATAATAGTGCTTTAATATTATCAGGTACTTCATGGCTAGCTAAATACCGCTCACGTTCACGCTTTAATTTATTTAATGGATGGAAATGATTTAAAATGGCACGCATAAATTCTCTCTTTCGCTCAAAGTAATTGATTACTGACGATCAAACTTCAATTTTGTATATTCCTGTAGATCAGCAATAATTCTAAATGCGTCTTTTAAATGTTTTCTTTCAAAGCTACCAAAAGTATCTGGGATAATATTATTATCAGGCACTTTCCCTTCTTTTAATGCACTTAACTGATGAGATAAGCGTACTTGTGTTAGGAACTGGAATGACCCTTGTACATTTTTCAACATCTCTTCACTTAATAAATTATTTTCATGAGCATGATTGAAACGCGCCATCGTTTCAGCTTTTTCAGAACCTGATGATAAACCGTAAATACGTGCTAAATCGACTAACAAATTAATAGCAAACTTTTTAATATTCAGTGTTTTAGAATTCTCACCACTTTTTTCCAATACAAGGGAGTTAAAAATACCTAATGGAGGATTGACCGACACAGAATCTCGTACCATAGAAGATAAAAACACATGTGAATCTTTAATACTGGAAAATAGATGAGCTTGAAGTTCTTTGTTGAAGCTTTCATTACCGTATAACCAACGTGTTTCTAAAAACACCGTTACATTTAATAAACTTTCATACTCTGGATTTGCTACCCATTTACTGTAAGAGGCTTTCCACACTTTTAAAGGCATACACCATTTAGGGTTAACAGCCATGAATTTACCGCTACATAATGGATAAGCACAAGCATCTAATGAATTACACACCCACATTGCTAACCCTTGGAAGTAAATACGATCTGCTGCAGTGGCTGTATCCGCTAAAATAATTGCATTATCTTGGTCCGATAACATATGCACTTCATTTCGAGCATGAGATCCCGCTACAATCCAAGCAAACTCACAAGGCGGTTTACCAAAGTGCCCTTCAGCCATTTGTAATAATTTACGATTATACGCATCCATTATCATGGTCATTACATGGCCAATAATGTCACCACTCACTTTCCCTTCTACTAATGCTTCAAATATCGCTTGACGCTCTGGGGTTAACTTAGTGAGATCGGCAACGGTATTTGCGTATTTAATTTTTTCAATTAAAAAGACCGCTTGGATTCTATTGTTACGCACCAAATGTGTTGTTGTTAAAACACCTAAAACATTATTACCTTCAACAACGGGTAAACTACGCACGTTATTTTGCATCATAATAGATGATGCTTTTAATACTAAGTCATTAGGTCCAACAGTTAATGGATTAGGCGTCATTATTTCTTTAACTGGTCGGTTATAATCCAGCCCAGCGACGATCACACGTTTAGTCATATCTCGGTCAGTAACTAAACCAATGATTTTACCATTTTCTGTAATCACAGCAGTCGGAGAACAAACTGCCATTATCTCTTCAGCTACTTTTCTTATTGGTGTACTAGAATCAACAACAACAATTTTATCACTTGATACTTCAGAGACTTTTTTAACAAACACCCCTTTTTCACTGTCTGACCACACAACATCTAAAGCAGAATGCAAACGTACTTGTACATTACTAGCAAAATGCTCAGCAAAGTCTGGGTATTCATCTAATAGATTCAAAAGGTCTGAATGAGGAACTAAATATAATAAGGTGTTTTCTATGGCAATTGCGCTGTAGTCTTCTTGGGATTCTTTATGCTCGTCAAGGAAAGTAAAGCCGAATAAATCTTCTGCGCCTAATTTCGCACGTAACATACCGTTATGTTTACGTTGTTCCATCGAACCAGTGCGAATCACATATAAATAACGTAATTCATGCTCTCCACCAAAATGAACTTGCTCACCTTTCGCTAAATAAGAAATTTTAATGCAGCAGGCTATTTTGCGTTGTAGATCTTTAGGTAACTTATCAAAAGGATCGATTTTAGATAGGAAGTCGTGAATATTGGGAATTAATGTTTGAGGCATAAATAATCCTTTAAAAATATAGCCATTTAATGCAAAAAGCCATGCTCGATTATTAGAGGATGGCGAGCATATTACTTTAGTGTGGAGAGTGATCAACTGAATCTAACAGGCTCAATAACAAGCGCTTAGTTTTCTAAGATCTGATAGTACACTAACCTTATTCACAGCTTACTTATGCAGCGCTAAAAGAGACACATAAACATTATTTAAGTTAAGGTTAAGCGCAACAATATAATAGGTTTAGCAATTTTGTAATACAATAAACACTAGCAGTACTTTTCATATATAAAAAGATAAAAAATATTAGAAATTGACTGTTAGTTTGAATATAAATATAAGATTAAAGCCTAATGGCTTGAGCACGTTTATTCATCATTAATACCACTATTTTCTAACCATTTAACGTAGCTTAGTAGTCATTCATTATTATTAACTACTACCTGGTAAACGGCGCTTACTCTTACTTAACAAGTCAATATTTGCTTGTCGTGCTTTCGATGAATCACCTGCCATAATCGCAGAGTAAATCGCTCTATGTTCATTAATACAAGTACTGCCTCTAACCGATGAATGTGTAATAAAGCTTTTAAACATCGTGCACAAGACATTAGCAAAAGGTAAATAAAAACTGTTACCGGTAGATAAAAAAATCAAACGGTGAAATTCCATATCAGCTTCAGTCCAGCTTTCAAGCTCAAAATCCTTAGAGATATCATCCATTCGCTGAAAAGTAGCGGACAACAAAATACGTTGTTGCGCGGTAGCATTTTCTGCAGCAAGTGCAGCGGCTTCTGGCTCTAATGCATTACGTAAAGAGAGGAAGTCTCGATAAACAGCATTGTTATCTCCAATATCAATTAACCAATCTAATAATTGAGAATCTAAAAAATTCCAATTTTCTCGGTCAGTAACACGTGTTCCAACCTTTGGTTTTGACTCTAACAACCCTTTTGATGTGAGCAATTTAATCGCTTCTCTTAATGAGGTTCTGCTGACTTTAAATTGCTCACACAGTGTCATTTCACCAGGAATTATCTCATTTTGAGCAACTTCTCCTGAAAGTATTTTACGAGCAATTTCACGTGCAACTTGCACATGTAAGCTACGTTTTACTCCAGCTATTTCTACAAATGCATTCTGCATAAGGACCCTTATCTTTATTATATTGAATTAATAGTAATACAAATAAAGTGGGTTTGATATACGATCAACCATGCCTCTTTATCTTCTGTGATTTACATAGGGAAATAATAGTGTTCTTTTGTATTATATGTGAACTAATACCCAATCATATTAGGCACAAAAAAGAAGCTGCGCCAATGATAGTTTTTGTAGAGCGGTCGGTTATAGTATAATATTTAATCACACAGAAAATACTCACATTGAGCTATACTGATTATATTAATCATACGCTCTAAATTTCATGCAAAAAACAATTCAATCTCAGGTATAAATTAATATGAATAGTTATTCTATTTATGAAGTTTATACTGAAAAAATGAATTGTTTTAGCCAGTAGAATCAATCAGCTATTTATCAATATTAGTTTTATATCAATAAATAGAAACCACTAAAGGTTAGCGACCATTATCGTATAAGGGATCATAATGAAAACAATGTCATGCAAACAATTAGGGGGAGCTTGTGAGCAATCTTTCCAAGCTAAAACATTTGAGGAATTAGTAGAACAAAGTAAATTACATGCAATGGAAATGTTTATGCAGCAAGATGAAGGACATCTTGAAGCGATGCAAAAAATTCAAGCATTAATGAAAGATCCAGAAGCAACTAAAGCTTGGTATGACGCCAAAGAACAAGTATTTAATGCTTTAGCAGAAGACTAATTAAAGCAGAAATAATTAGCTTACTAAATACATAAGCTATTTTTTAACCCTCAATGTTGAATAAATAGAAATCAAGCTCTTAAATCCTTGGGGCTATCCATCACAACCGATGTAGATATAGACTGCACTTGTTTAATAGAACCTAACACCTCTGAATGAAACTGTTTATAGGCGGATAAGCTAGTGGTCTCTACTCTCAACAAGTATTCTTTAGCACCAGTGATATTATGACATTCGACGACTTCTTTCGCTCCTTCAATGGATAACTCAAAGTGTTTTTGCGCGGCATTACTGTGATCAGATAAACCAATTTCAACATACGCAATAAACTCAATGCCCTGCTTTACTGGGTTTAATAGCGCTCTATAACCGACAATGGTTTTATTGTGCTCTAACTCTTGTACTCGCCTTAAGGTTGCAGAAGGTGATAACCCAATACGAGTTGCTAATTCAACATTCGATAAACGTCCATTTAATTTCAGCTCTTGCAATATTCTTTCGTCAAATCTATCCATAGCCAACTTATCTTGTGAAATTAATGATTTTCAAACAAATATAGACACAAAATTTACTGATATTCCCTTTAATATACAAGCATAAATTCATAAAAGAGTGCTGCACATGGAATATACACAATTATTGGCCTTATTTAGTTTTGCAATTGTAAGTAGCTTTTCACCAGGGCCAAACAATATTATGTTAATGACGTCAGGTGCTAATGTGGGGTTCTATCGCACTATTCCACATATGCTCGGAATCATTACAGGTTATAGCGTAATGTTATTGTTGATAGGATTTGGCTTGATGCAATTCTTGTTACAATACCCTGTACTACAAAATACGTTACAAATAGTATGTTTGGTTTATTTAGTCTATTTAGCTTACAAAATAGCAACGAGTAAAATGAGCCATCAGGCGCAATCTCAATTTAAACCGATGTCTCTTCTTTCTGCAGCAAGCTTTCAATGGATCAACCCTAAAGCTTGGTCTATGGCTTTCTCTGCGATTACAGTTTATAGCGCGGATATTGACTATATAACAGCAGTGCTGATGATTATTGCAGTCTTTGCAGTCGTCAATGTGCCCTCTGCTTGTGCTTGGACATTAGCGGGTAAAAAAAGTCGAGATATATTATCGAATCCACAACGATTGATGTATTTCAATTATTCAATGGCAATCTTGTTAATTGTGTCTGTAGGATTCAGTTTATAATTGCGTCAAAATAAAAAGGCCACCAGCGGATTAAGCTAATGGCCTTTTTGCATTAATAATATCTTAATAATAATCAGCGTTGATAACAGGTCATGTTAATAACAATCTATTATATCAATAATTTAGACTGAAAATGGGTACTTAATTGGATCATGACATTGGTAACCAACAACTTCAAAATCATCCATTGTCACCCATGTTTCTAAATCTTCTAATGACGTTATTTTAGGGTTAATTTTTAATTGTGGTGATTCGAAAGGCTCCCGTTTCAACTGTACATCTTTCATAAGCTCTAATTGATCTTCATAAATATGAGCATTAACAATTTTATGGTAAGCCTTACCTGCTTTTTTACCAGTTATCTGTGCTATTAATGCCAAGAAAGCAAACACTTGAACTTGGTTAAAATTCAGCCCTAGCGGGACATCACACGACCGTTGATAACTGGTCAGATGCAATGTATCACCTAATAAAGAAAAGGTATGAGTGTGCATACAAGGACGTAAGCAACCTAACTCAAATTCACCTGGGTTATAAAAAGTCAGTATTTCTGCGCGATCATCGATGCCGTTTTTTAAGTTATCAACAATCTTCTTTAATTGATCCAAGGTGCTGCCATCAGGCTTCATCCAAGAACGACCTTGAACGCCGTAAACACGTCCCATGTCATCTTCGCCCTTACGGTGTGCACTATTCAACCAGACTTCATTTAAATTAGCATTCGCATCCCATGTTTTAGCCCCTAAAGCACGGAAGTCAGCTGCATTATCATAACCACGGATATAACCTAAAAATTCAGCAATAGCTGATTTATAAAAGCTCTTACGTGTTGTGATCATCGGAAATTGATTATTACCAACATCGTATTCTAAATCAGCATTGATAACCGTCAGGCAACGTTTACCTGTACGCTCATTTTCAATCCAAGTACCTTCATCAATAATGCGTTGGCATAGCTGTAAATACTGTTTCATTATTTATTACCTTTATTGTTTTTTGCTTTATTAGGTACGACTTGCACTGGGTTCTTTTTATAAGCATAAAACATTAAAGCTGAGCCAATAATGATCATAGGCAACGATAGAATTTGTCCCATACTCATATTAAATGTCAGTAAACCTAACTGAGCATCAGGCTCACGAGCAAACTCAATAATAAATCTGAACGTACCGTAACCGAGTAAGAATAAACCTGCTACTGAACCGGCTGGTTTAGGTTTACGGATAAATAAAATTAAGATAATAAATAACACCACACCTTCTAAAGCAAATTCATAAAGTTGTGATGGATGACGAGGAAGTGGACCAGCATTGTAGAAAATCACACCGAATGGAGAGTCAGTCACTCTTCCCCATAGTTCAGAGTTAATAAAATTACCAATACGTCCTGCACCTAAACCAACCGGTAATAACGGTACAATAAAATCACCGACCGATAAGATAGAGCGTTGGTGACGTTTTGCATAAATAATAATAGCCGTCAGCACCCCTAATACACCGCCATGGAATGACATTCCGCCTTCCCATATTCTAAATAAGTACATTGGATTATCAATGAAGGTTGGAAATTGATAAAAGAATACGTAGCCGATACGTCCACCTAAAATAACGCCCATAAAGCCAGCAAATAAAAGATCACTTGCTTGTTCACGAGTCCAAACACCATTGGATTTATCACAGGCACGATTTGCCATCCAGAATGCACAAGCAAAACCAATAAGGTACATTAATCCATACCAGCGAATATCTATAGGACCGAGGCTAATAGCAATCGGGTCAATCTGGGGTAATACATAAGGAGATGAGGACATATTTTGCTCTAATTGATGAGTTTAATGGCGGTATCATAACGTAATTTGTATATATATTTAAATACAGCTTAAGGATTAAAATTTTTACGCTTAAAAATTCGGAAAAATAAACAAACCAAGTAATATTTCTAACACTTTCACCTTTAATCTTAAAAAATATCAATTACTGAATTAATTTACGCTTAATTATGCTATTTTCTGCGCCAAATTATGATCTGTATTAATTCTAATATGAGATTAGTCACTACAATCCCTTGTAGTCGTCATACCAAAATAGCGTTTGCTTCTACTAAGCGTTAAACCATTAATCACAGTGTCCATAAGACGTTTTATAGATACTATTAATAATAAAAAGATAGGACATACTTATGAGTTCAAGCCCCACCCTTATTCAACGAATGATGAACGGTAGCTTAGTATTACAAATTGTTGTTGGTATTATTGCAGGCGTTTGTCTTGCAACTATCTCACCAAGCACGGCTACATCAGTTTCATTTCTTGGTGGTTTTTTTGTTAGTGCGTTAAAAGCGGTTGCACCCATTCTTGTTTTCATATTAGTGGCATCGTCGATTGCAAATCAAAGTAAAGGCACGCACACTAATCTTAAACCTGTTATTCATTTATATTTAATCGGCACTTTATTAGCGTCTATTACTGCCGTTCTATTTAGTTACGTTTTCCCAACAGAGCTTGTATTAATAACGACTGATATCGTTGCATCTCCACCTGAAGGTATTTTAGAAGTATTAAATACATTGTTATTTAAAATTGTAGATAACCCAGTCAATGCTTTAGTAACAGGTAACTTCATTGGTATTTTGGCTTGGGCAATCGGGTTAGGTTTAGCGCTTCAACATGCGAATGAATCGACTAAGAATATGCTACATGACCTATCTTATGGCGTATCTAAAATTGTACAACTAGTGATTCGATTAGCACCTATCGGTATTTTCGGTTTAGTCGCAACGACGTTTGCAGAAACAGGCTTTGACTCATTAATTGGCTACTCTCACTTATTAGCGGTATTAATTGGCTCAATGTTATTTATTGCATTGGTTGTTAACCCGATCATTGTTTATATCAAGCTAGGCACTAACCCTTACCCGTTAATATTCCAATGTTTACGTGAGTCAGGTGTTACCGCTTTCTTCACACGTAGTTCTGCAGCTAACATTCCTGTGAACATGGCATTATGTGAAAAATTAGATTTACATGAAGATACTTACTCAGTTTCTATCCCACTGGGTGCAACCATCAATATGGCGGGTGCGGCAATCACGATTACAGTATTAACACTAGCAGCTGTCCATACCTTAGGAATTGAGTTTGATATTTTAACAGCTATTTTATTAAGTGTTGTTGCAGCAGTATCTGCTTGTGGAGCTTCTGGTGTTGCAGGTGGTTCACTACTATTGATTCCACTAGCCTGTAGTTTATTTGGTGTGCCGAATGAAATTGCAATGCAAGTTGTTGCGATTGGTTTCATTATTGGTGTCGTTCAAGACTCCGCTGAAACAGCGTTAAATAGTTCAACAGATGTTATCTTTACCACTGCTGCTTGTCGTGCAGAAGAAGCTAAGAATTTAGCCGCGAAAAGCTAAAGCATGAGCGATTAATTTAAAACAAAAAAAACCGATCAATTGATCGGTTTTTTTATAGATGAAAATAAGATTAACTAAGTGACGTTACCTAAATAGCGTTAACTAAGTAAAACTAATACCAAAAGAATTAATAAGGTGATCATTCTTGTTGGTTAAAATCACCCCTAACTGCGTTCTGAGTTTTGAAGTGAGAACAACTATCTTCTACAACTCACGCCTTATTAGTGTTAACTTTTCCTGCGCAATTTCTAATCACTGATTTAATTCCATTGGTATAATTAACATCAATTAAGCACTAAAGTCCTATTTCTTACCAGCACGTACAAATCCACCCAATCCTTTTTCATCTAAATAGTTAATAAAAGTTTGTTTGATGAAGTTACCATCATGCCCTTTTAAAGCAACCTGAGTGCAAGCTTCTAATTCTGGAATAGTCACTTTATTCAGCAAATATTTAACTTTATTAATATTGAATGCATTCATACTTAGCTTGCGATAACCTAACCCTAGCAACATCAATAGTCCAATCGGATCACCTGCTAATTCACCACAAATACTCACTTCAATATTATTCTTTTTACTTTGCTCGAGTATTAAACGCATCGCCTGTAAGACGGCAGGATGGTAACTATCAAAGAGGTCTGCTACACGACTGTTATTACGATCTACAGCTAATAAGTATTGAGTTAAGTCATTGGTACCAATTGACAGAAAGTCCACCAGCGGCGCTAACTGATCAATAATAAAGATAGCTGAAGGCACCTCAATCATTACCCCAATATCAGGTAATGGAAATTGCTCTTCAGTGACATGTTGTTCCCAACAAATCTCTTGCCATGCTTGAACAATTAATCGTTTAGACTCTTCAACTTCACCAACAGACCCCACCATAGGCAGCATAATACGTAAATTCTGAGTGTTAAGGTTCGCACGTAACATCGCACGTATTTGAATTAAAAAAATCTCAGGATGATCTAGCGTTAAACGAATACCACGCCACCCTAAAAATGGATTTTCTTCAGTAATAGGGAAATAACTTAATTGCTTATCACCACCGATATCCAGCGTTCTCATGGTCACGGGTAAGTCTTTATATTCTTCCAATAAATGTTGATAAGCACTCACCTGTTCCTGCTCAGTCGGAAAAGCGCTATTAAGCATAAAAGGTAATTCACTACGGTATAAACCAATTCCTGAGAAGTTCTGTTCTTTAAAAACATCAGGCGTCGTATTTAAGCCGGTATTGAGTAACACTTCAATTTCACAACCATCTTTAGTGATGGCTGCTTGATTTGCTTCTAACTCAACTAACGCCTTCATCTCATTTTCTTCATCAAGCAGAATTTGATATTCCGCAATCAGAGAAGCTTCAGGCTCAATAATAATTGTGCCCGCATAGCCATTGATGATGATATTTTTATGCGCTACGTTTTTTAATCTTAATGGCACACCCAATACCGCAGGAATACCAAGTGCACGAGATAAAATCGCCACGTGAGAACTTAACCCACCACGTACAGAGACAATCCCTTTTAATTTATCTGGCGGAATCATCGCCAACATTGAAATTGTCACTTCTTCTGCGACTAAGATAATCTCATCAGGAAAGTCGTGTTTTTCATCATCACGATTTGAGAGATGGTATAAAAGACGTTGACCTACATCACGAATTTCGACAGCGCGTTCTCTTAAGTACGGGTCACTCATGCTTTCAAACTGTTCGATGTACCTTTCAGAAACACGTTTTACGGCACTTTTGGCTGTTAACTTATCTTCTCTAATTTGTAGTTCAATCGCTGACAGTAGGGCTTTATCTTTTAACAAATGCCCATAAACATCGAATAACATAAAGGCATCTTTAGAGACTTGTTCCTTAAGCGTTATTGATACTTTAGAAAACTCATCAGCACATGCCTGAACAGCATTAGTAAAGGACTCCATTTCACTATTAGGCTTATCACTTAACTCAATGCCAACATCACTTAACAAAAGGTGAGCTTGTAAAACATGGACCTTATTAATAGAGATCCCAGAGCTCGCAGGGCTACCTTGCAAATGAAGTGAATGTCTTTTGGGTGCTTTCTCGTCTGGTAGATCTAAAAGCGTTCCACCTAATACACTGCCTAGGTGCACGGCTAATGTAACGAGGAATGATTCTTCAAGCTCATTGAATAAACGAGGTAACCGTTGTTGTGCAACTAATACGCCAAGCACTTCACGTTTGTGAATGATCGGAACACCTAAAAATGATTTAAATTGTTCTTCATTACTAGAAGGGAGATATTTGAATTGAGGATGTTCAGATACGTTTGCTAAATTGATTGGTTCACCTTTTTGATAAACCAAACCAACAATACCTTCATCAAGATTAAAGTGTGTTGCACCAACCACTTGGTTATCTAGACCTTCACTCGCCATTAATGACAACTTCTTGGTTTCTTTATTCGTCACAAAAATAGAACAACAATCTAAGATCATTGTACTTTTGGTTTGTTCTACCAATAAATTCATCGCATCAGAAAGAGTACTTGCCTCACCGAATTGCTCTACAATCTGACGAAGTTGGCTGAACATAAAACACTCCTGTTAATGAGGAAAAACAGTACCTATTGTTTGAAAGAACCTCGACGAGGTCGTTTATTTCTTTTTTTATCTGATTTGTGCATTAATGAAAAAGCAGCATGACAAAACTCAGCCAATGCTCTTCTATAAACATCACGCTTAAATGACACCACTTGCCGTACAGGATACCAGTAAGTTACCCATCGCCAATCATCAAATTCTGGATGTCCACATGTATCAAACTCAATTTGCTCTTCTTCTGCAATCAATTGTAATAAAAACCAACGTTGTTTTTGGCCAATACAAATAGGTGCGGGAGACTCCCAACGTACTAAACGTTTAGGTAATTTATATCGTAACCATTGACGGCTACTCGCAACTACTTTTACATGCTCAGGTTTTAGACCCACTTCTTCATACAGTTCACGATACATTGCTTTTTCAGGCGTTTCGCCTTCTTTAATCCCACCCTGTGGAAATTGCCATGAATGCTGACCGAAGCGTTTAGCCCATAAAACTTGACCATTTTTATTACAAATGATGATACCTACATTGGAGCGATAGCCGTCAGCATCAATCATTAAAAACCTTAGTCAGGTTAAGATCTATTCTTATTTATACACAAGTAAATCGACGAAAAAATAGAATAGATGGAATTATCATTATTAATGCATTCTTTCACAGAACCCCCTTACCATCAAATCGATAAACTATAAAAAGGTTAAACGATAGTACCTACATCACGTTTACAGAAAATTGTAGATCAAATATATCCACTAAATCTGTGCATAACTATGTGTACAATTAACCATAAATAAAAAAGTAAAGAAACAACGTAAACTACAAGATCTTTATTAGATTATTTAAAGCATGATTATCACATTAAAAAACAATAAGTTGAACTTAAAATATAATAAATTTTCTTTTGACCCTGTCATTAGATCCAGTGTTTTTAATTCACAATCGAATGTGAATATCTTCTGCGTTTAAAAAATAGTCATTGTCAATTTCAATGGTACTTTTTGTTCAAAAAATAAACATAAAAACTGATTTTTAAGATATTTATGCACATTTTTAAAAATCAAAGTTAAGATCTTACGATCTATTCACTTATCCACTAAAATTGTGCATAACTCTGTGTAAGTTCATTTTACAACTATGAATAACCTCAAATAAGAAAAATGCGTACAATAAAAGTCTCTATTTATTATTTATCGACTAAAGGAAGTTACCATGCAGCCTACACCACAATCTGAAGCTCAGTTATTAGCATATTGTGAGGCTATTGCCGGGTATTCTTTATCTGAACTAGCTGATATGGCTAATATCGAAACACCAGAAAATCTGCGCAAAAATAAAGGATGGGTTGGACAGCTTATAGAATGGCACTTAGGTGCAACGGCAGGCAGTAAACCAGAACAAGATTTTAAGCATTTAGGCATTGAATTAAAAACCATTCCTATTGATAGCCAAGGTAAAGTATTAGAAACCACTTTTGTTTGTAGCACCCCTATATTACATACAACACATCTAACTTGGCAGAATAGCAATATCCGTAATAAACTAAGTAAAGTGCTGTGGTTACCCGTACAAGGCGAGCGAAAAATCCCGCTTTCAGAGCGAATTGTTGGTAATGGTTTCTTATGGACGGCTTCTTTTCAGCAAGAACAATTAATGCAGCAAGATTGGGATGAGCTAATGGAGAAAATTGCGCTAGGGAAAATAGAACAAATTAGTGCACGTAATGGACAAGTTCTACAACTTCGTCCTAAAGCCGCCAACGGACAAGTCGTTACTGATGCCTATGGTGAAGATGGCGAACTAATTAAAGTACGTCCTCGTGGCTTTTACCTCAAAAAAGCATTCACTCAGGGAATTATTAACCAACAATTTAATTTAAATTAAGTTTCACTGATTATGTGACTAGAATTTGTACAATTTTTACAGTAAATTAAATACTACATAATATTTTTTGAGGATCTAACATGAATATTAAAAAACAATTTTTAAAAAACAAACCAATAGTTAAAATCACCTTTGAGATCAGTAAAGAAGTAGCAAACGATGCGGTAAGTATCAATTTACTCTCTGAACATAATCAATGGCAACCAATCGAATTTAAAAAATTTAAAAATGGGAAATTTAAAGTAGCAGAAAATATCTCATCTGAAGATCGCCAAGGCTTTCAATTTATTTATCAAGTCACCTCTGAAACAGGCACCGAATCTATTTTATTACCAGATGATGTAGATAGTTATGTTGATAATGGCATGAATGATGGCGGTAAAAATGCAGTCCTGTTACTGACAGAATAATAATAGACCCGAGCTGTAGCGAGGTACTTTAAAGACCGTTAATATAAAAACATCTTTAAAGTAATGATTAATAATATATGGTTCACCATAGGTATTTATTCACTCTATAATTAACGCCCTAACCTTAAAACACTTACTTTATTAACAACCTTTTCTTAAAGAGAAGTGCTTTCATCCCGTATTATTTTGATTGCTTATTGAATGGCAAAACGATAATTGAAACATTTATCTAATATAAAAATCTTTAAATTGGCTTTAACACTATGATCGAGATTAAATAACTGAACGTATCATCCATAAATGTCGATCAAAACCTATAACTAACACTAATATAACTCCTTCGTAAGTCACTCCAAAGTATGTAAAATAAAACCTATTATAAAGGTAGATTGTTAAGGTAGATTTTTAACGAAAAAAGGTATTTATGTTCATAGGATCTAACAGACACTACCACTGTAATAATTTACAGTGTACTATATTTTACAACTGCATGATTATTATAAAGAATGCTTTCAGACCACTAGAATACTTATATTCGAATGTATTAATGAGTGAGAAATAATGAACAATATTGAAATACGCGGTGCAAAAACACATAACTTAAAAAATATTAGCTTAACGATCCCACGTGATAAATTAGTCGTGATCACAGGCCTGTCTGGCTCAGGAAAGTCTTCATTAGCATTTGATACTTTATATGCTGAAGGTCAACGTCGTTATGTAGAATCATTATCAGCTTATGCTCGTCAATTCTTATCATTGATGGAGAAACCTGATGTAGAACACATAGAAGGTTTATCTCCCGCTATTTCTATTGAACAAAAATCAACATCGCATAATCCACGATCAACAGTTGGCACGATTACCGAAATATCTGATTATTTACGATTATTATTTGCCCGTATCGGAGATCCTCGCTGCCCAACGCACGGGGTAACATTACATGCTCAAACCGTCAGCCAAATGGTCGACTCTATCTTAGAGAGTCCAGAAGGTAGCAAAATGATGTTACTTGCTCCGATTGTGAAAGGCCGTAAAGGTGAGCATGTTAAAACATTCGAAAGCTTAGCGGCACAAGGTTTTTTACGAGCTCGAATTGACGGGGATATTTGTGACTTAAGCGATCCACCAAAGCTAGAACTTCATAAAAAACACAATATCGAAGTCGTGGTTGACCGATTTAAAGTGCGTGATGACTTAAAGCAACGCCTTGCCGAGTCGGTAGAAACAACGTTAGATCTCAGTAATGGTTCTGCTATTTTAGCGTATATGGATGATAGCCAACCAGAACAATTATTTTCAGCGAACTTCTCTTGTCCACACTGTGGCTACAGCATTTCAGAACTAGAGCCGCGCATATTTTCTTTTAATAGCCCAGCCGGTGCTTGTGAAACCTGCGATGGTTTAGGCGTAGAACAATATTTCGATGAAGCACGAGTTGTCACCGATAGTTCACTAAGTTTAGCCGACGGTGCTATTGAAGGTTGGAGCAGTAAATCAAATTATTATTACCAAATATTAAGAGCCGTAGCTACACATTATGGCTTTTCACTTACCAAACCGTTTAAGTCATTAACTAAAAAGCACCAACAGTATGTGTTAAATGGTACCGGCTCAGAAAAAATATCTTTTACTTACAGTAACGACAGAGGCGATCAGGTTTCACGTTTACATGCTTTTGAAGGTGTCATTCCAAATCGAGCGCGCCGTTATAAAGAAACAGAATCACCAGCAATGCGTGAGTATTTAAGTAAATATATGAACCGTCAGTCTTGTTCTAGCTGTGCAGGCTCGCGCTTAAAAGAATCGTCTCGCAATGTGTTCATTAATGACGTTAATCTTGCTTATGTTTCTGAATTATCTATTTCAGATGCAGAACAATTTTTCAAAGAGATTAAATTAGTTGGGCAAAAGGCCAAAATAGCCGAAAAAATACTAAAAGAAATTTTAGAGCGACTTAGCTTCTTAGTTAATGTGGGTTTGAATTACCTAAGCTTAGAACGTAGTGCAGAAACATTATCTGGCGGTGAAGCACAACGTATTCGTTTAGCGAGTCAGATTGGTGCGGGTTTAATGGGCGTTATGTATGTTTTAGATGAACCTTCAATCGGTTTGCATCAACGTGATAACGAACGCTTATTGAAAACGTTAACGCATTTACGTGACTTAGGTAATACAGTCATTGTTGTAGAGCATGACGAAGATGCCATTCGTCAAGCCGATCATATTATTGATATTGGCCCTGGTGCAGGTATTCACGGTGGTGAAATCATTGCCGAAGGTAACTACAATAAGATTTTAAAATCTAAAAACTCGCTAACAGCAGACTACTTGAGTGGCCGTAAAGAAATAAGCATTCCAGCTCAACGTACACCATTAACAGGTAGCTGGGTCAAATTAAAAGCAGCCAGTGCAAATAACTTAAAATCAGTCAATTTAGACTTGCCATTGGGTGTATTAACCTGTGTTACTGGTGTGTCAGGCTCAGGTAAATCAACGTTAATTAACGATACCTTATTTCCATTAGCGCAAACTAAACTCAACAAAGCCAGTACAGCAGAGGCATTAGCGCATAAGAGTATCTCTGGTTTATCACAGTTAGACAAAGTCGTTGATATTAACCAAAGTCCAATTGGTAGAACACCGCGTTCAAACCCAGCAACCTACACGGGAATTTTCACACCAATACGTGAATTATTTGCAGCGACACCTGAGTCACGATCTCGTGGTTATAAACCAGGTCGTTTCAGCTTTAATGTTAAAGGTGGACGCTGTGAAGCTTGCCAAGGTGATGGCATGATCAAAGTTGAAATGCATTTTTTACCTGATGTTTATGTCCCATGTGACGTGTGTAAAGGTCAACGCTATAACCGTGAAACCTTATCGGTCAAATACAAAGGTAAAAATATTCACGAAACATTAGATATGACAGTAGAAGATGCGTTTAAATTTTTCGAGCCAGTACCTGTTATCGCGAGAAAATTACAAACGTTAATGGATGTTGGCCTTTCTTATATTCGTTTAGGTCAAGCAGCAACGACACTATCTGGTGGCGAGGCCCAACGTGTAAAACTAGCGAAGGAATTATCTAAGAGAGACACGGGTAAAACACTGTATATCTTAGATGAGCCGACGACAGGTCTTCACTTTCATGATATTGCTCAGTTATTAAAAGTCATTCATACGTTACGTGATAAAGGTAATACATTAGTTATTATTGAACATAACTTAGATGTGATTAAAACAGCTGACTGGATCATTGATCTAGGTCCCGAAGGTGGTAATGGTGGTGGTGAGATCATCGCAACTGGCACTCCAGAAGAGGTAATAAAAGTAAAAGGTAGTTATACTGGGCAATTCTTAAAAACGATTTTAGATAAGAACAGTAAGAAAAACAGTAAATCGTAAGAAATACTCACATAAACAGATAATCAATAAAATTTAAAAAGCATGAGAGATAAATGGACTTACAACAAAAGCTAACACGTGCCTTCTTTATTAGTTTTGCACTTTTAATGGGCTTAGGCGCGCACTACTTTCAACATAATCAAGGTGGTAGTGGCTTACAAATAGCAGTTAATAACGTTGTTTGGATATTTTTCTCTCTATTAATTGGTTTAGGTTTATGGAGAATAACAGCACAACAAAAAATTATTTATTCAAAATATACTGCGATCATATTCATCGCTTTAGGATTATTTTTTGTCCCTCTTTTTTACCCTAATAATGAGTTTTCAGACCAAAGCTACACGCGTTTATTGGGCCTTTTTGCCGGTATTCTGCTCTTTTTGAGCTTGCAGCAATTTAGCTTTACTCGTCAGCAGATTGAAAAGCTTCTCTTATTGATTGTGTTGGCGGGTTTTATTCAAGCCTGTTACAGCTTAATGCAAGATTACTTGTTACCAGCAAGCAACTATTTTGGCTATAACGTCGGTTATGGTCGCCCTTACGGTATATTCCAACAGCCCAATGTATTAGCTAGTTTTATGGCAACCACCTTGCTATTAAGTGGCTACTTATTACAGCAAGTAAACAATAAAAAACTACAAGCTTGGTTATTGCTCACTGCAATGCTCAATATCTGGGTGATCAGTGTTGCTATGTCACGAACTGGTTATCTCGGGGCATTAATTGGTTTATTACTATTAACGCCTTGGGCTTGGCAAAGTAATAAAAAACGTTTTATGTTATTCGGATTAGCTATTTTATTAGGTATCGGTTTTGCTTCAATGAAAGGTGATGCACTAGGTGCCCGTAACGTCGAAGCAATGAAAGAAGGCGGCGCCCGCATCGAAATGTACCAGCATGGTTTGCACATGATAAAAGCAAAACCATTATTCGGTTATGGTTACGGTGGTTTTGAGAAAGCGTATTTAACAACGCATGCAGAGCGTGTTGAAAAAGGCGAGTTAAAAAAGTTTACGCAAGTATTAACACACCCTCATAACGACCTTATTTTTTGGGCAATTGAAGGTGGAGTAGCACCAATATTAGGTATGTTGCTATTAGTGCTCACCTTTTTCCATCGATTAAGTTCCTTTCAATGGCCAAAAGCATTAGCACTATTAGCCTTAGTCATTCCTATAGGGCTACATACTCAAACGGAATACCCTTTGTATCACTCAGCACTGCATTGGTTAGTGTTAATGGTGCTGGTATTTTATGTTGATTCTGAATCACAAAAAGTCAGTGAGAAGCACTTTACTCCGACGTTCTTTTTACGTGTCGCAGGTACTTTGATTCCACTATTCACAGCCATTTTTATGATCACTAATTTATTTACTATCCACACAATGACCCACTTCGAACGAAGTAGAACACCAGATATTAGAGAACTTCTTAGTATTGTTAACCCATTGGTATTCGATAATAATATTTCATTTCATTTATATAATTTCAGACTAACAAGTGCCATGAATACGGGCAATACAGAAGAACTTAAGCAAGTCACATTAGCATTAGAACAAACTGTTTATAACACACCGAAACCTTTCTTTTACCATCTATTATATATAGCTTATAAATACAATAATCAGTCAAAGCAAGCGATTGAGACTCTTAATTATGCGCGTTATTTATTCCCAGGGGATAAAGGCTTAAAGGATGCAGATAAACCTAAAGAAATAACTTCAGAGGCTATATCAACAGGGACAAAAACAATAACCAGCAGTGCTTTAAATAGCCATAGTGAGGTTCAATGATGAAGTTCAGTAACAGAGTCAATCAAAAGTCTAATGATAGATTCAACATTATGCTTTCATCTGCGCCACGCTGCATTTTGTCTTGTATATTACTGTGCTTAAGTGGGATTTCTTTTATAGCCACAGCCGATATTTATATGTATATCGATAAGAAAGGAAATAAACACTTTTCTGAACGAAAAGAAGATAAAAATTACACGTTATTATTGCGCAGTGATACCAACAAAAAACCGCATAGTTTTAGAAATTGGAAAGCCAAAAGCTATACTAATATTTCAATTCCTCGAAATAAAACACTGCAAAGAAAATACCACCCTATTATTATAAAAGCGGCAGAAAAGAACCAACTGGATCCGGCTTTTTTACATGCCATCATTACCGCAGAGTCGGCTTATCAAAGCAAAGCAATATCTTCCGCTGGAGCACAAGGATTAATGCAACTGATGCCTGAAACCGCTAAACGTTTTTCAGTTACCGATTCATTTGATCCGATACAAAACATCTATGCAGGTGCTTTATATTTAAAAATATTATTAAAAGAATTTAAGACCAGAGAACTAGCGGCAGCGGCTTATAATGCAGGGGAAGGTGCAGTAAGAAAATACAAAAGGCAAATTCCTCCGTATCCTGAAACACAAAAATATGTGTCTAAAGTACTGACTTTTTACCAATATTATCAACATAATTTATGACTTTAAAATTCAAAAAACCTTAGTATTGGCAAATAACACAAGCTCAACTAATTAATGTTATTCTAGAATAATATTAATTAGTTTCTTTACATCATTGCATGAGTAGCACCAAAAAATGTATAAAATCAAACAATTACTCTCTAACAAATACATTTCTTATGGTATTGGCGTTGCATTGATTTATGCTTTTATCGATATCCTAATGCCACTTTCATTCACGACTGTTTACAATAGCTTACTGATCACTATTGCAGTGTATTCAAGCACGGTTATTGTCTTACCAAGAATTACTAAATACCTGTTAGTTGATAAAAGTTTATATATTTTACCCGTCCTATTATCGACTTATAGCATTGCTATTATTGCCATTGTTTTATTGCGCATTGAGTATTCACGCCCTACTTTACTTTATGGCTTTAGTGTTGTTTTATGTTGGTTATTCTTTACTACTTTATTGAATCGTAAATCCGCTATTTTAAAACTACAGGCCATTGATAATTTCTCACTTTCTTCTCTGAGCACGAATCGACATATTGAAATAAAAACGATTACACCGCCTTATCACCTCAATCAAATTGAGCAAGGCTTGGTCGTCAATTTACATGATCCATTAACACCTGAACAAGAAAAGTTTATTGCCGACTGTAGTATCAATAATATCGTTGTTTACCACTCTGAAACCATTAGAGAAATGATTGAAGGTAAAGTCCCCAATACACACCTATCTGAAAGTGCATTAAATGCTTTAAATACCAATCCCAGTTACCGCTTAATAAAACGGATAATAGAATCCACCCTTATAATAGCGAGCTTACCTCTACTATTACCACTATTGATGATAGTCAGCATTGCAATTAAATTAGAAAGCAAAGGCCCTATTTTTTATACACAAAATAGAGTGGGCCAAGCCGGAAAAGTATTTAAAATATATAAACTAAGAAGCATGGAAGTAACTTGCCCAAAAGCCGACTCTAAATTTGCTACCGAAGAAAGGGCAAGAGTCACGAGAATTGGCAGATTTATTCGTCAAACGCGCATCGATGAAATACCACAATTTTTTAATGTACTAAAAGGTGAAATGGCATTAATTGGGCCAAGACCAGAGCAAGAGGTCTTTGTAAAAGCCTTTGAAGCCGAGATTCCGTTTTATGGCTACCGTCACATGGTAAAACCGGGCATTACAGGTTGGGCACAAACAGTCCAAGGTTATACAGCAGATACCGATTCAACCCGTGAGAAGCTCGCACACGACCTCTACTACATCAAACACCTTTCGTTCTGGCTTGATGCAAACATATTCTTTAAAACGCTTAAAACCATGCTAACGGGGTTTGGGGCGAAGTGAGCTAGAAGCTATGTTCTTTTTTTTATCCCAAAATAAACATAATGACATAAATAATAAACTGCACTGAATATTGATAATTCTTGTTCTTTCCTAAGAATTGACCAGTGCCAATTTAATGATTGGACTTTGTTAGAAGAAAGTGAAGAGGATCTGACACGGTATTCAGCCAATACTTCTTCAATACCAATTGAGTAAGCTTCTTCTGTTTTACTTAACACATCTAGCCACATGATATAATCTTCATGCTTCCTTTCCTTCTGAAATACAGTTCCAACTTTATTACGATCAATAATCCCTGTTGAATTTCCAATAAAGTTACTTTTTCGCATTAACGATAAGTTAATATATTTAACTGTTTTAACATCATTAATGAATTTTCCAGACTCATCAATACGCCTGAAGCTTGAGTGGCAACACACTGCATTATTTTGTTGTCTTAACGTAGCTATTTGTTGGCTTAATTTATTAGGCAACCATAAATCATCACTATCAAGAAATGCAATAAATTGTCCTTTTGCAGCTTGGATAGCTCTATTACGAGTGAATACGGCCCCTTTATTACTATCATTTTTTATCAAAATTATTCTTGGATCTTTAAAAGTGAGAATAATATTGAGAGTATTGTCTGTGGAATAATCGTCGACAATAAATAGTTGCCAATTTTGATATGATTGAGACAATACAGACTCTATGCTATTAATAATATACTTACCTGAGTTATAGGTAGGCATAACGATAGAAACTAAGTCATTTATAAACATGATATTTTTACTTTCATAACAATTCCACTTAATAGGCATTTATCAAATCACTCCAATATGAAGCAATTTTTTCCTCAGTAAAATTACTTGCACTATTTAATGCACCCTTTTGTAAATTTGTTAAATGATTTTCATCATTTAGTAACCTTTCTAAGTGGTAAATGAATTTACTTTGATTACCATTTTCGATCAAAACTCCACTTGCTTGATTTTCTATTAATTCTTGTGGACCCGTTTTACAATTATAAGCAATACAGGGAGTTCCAAATGACTTTGCTTCAACTATGGCCAAGGGTAGTCCTTCATACCTAGATGTCATAACAAGAAGTTCTGCATTTAAGTATTCTTTATCAATATTCGTAGTAACAGGTAAAAACTCCACAGAATCCTCGATCTTTAACATGATTGCTAAAGATATTAAAGCTTTCTTATCTTCACCTTCACCAATCAACCTGAGCTTCCAGTTTTCTTTACTAGACGTTTTACTCCAAAGATGAAGCAAACGATCAAATCCTTTTTGATATGTCATACGCCCAACAGCCAGGACTATTTTACTAGAAGGTTTACAATTAACGTTTTCTATAGGAATAAAGCGGCTTGCATTAGGAATAACACTAGTTTTGCAATTTGTTTTCTTCTTCAATAGAAGTTGATCATGCTGAGTTAATAAGACTACATGATCAGAAAAAGAATAAGCAAATTTTTTTAGTATCTTTACAGGCTTGGAGAAAGATTCATAAGAAACATGTTCGCTTAAAATAAGAGTCGATGGTATTGAACATAACTTAAAAAGGAATGATATTTCTACAGAAAGCCTCCCCATTGAAATAGGTATAACAATATCAAAATAATTTTTTTTGAAATATGAAAATAAAAAAAATTTTTTATTTTCATATGAATCGATTTTAACTTGTGAAGATACTCTATAGAAAGGACTGCAATTACTCGATAAGTTTAATATCGTGACATTTAAATTCAAAGTAACAAGACTGTTGGCAATAAATGAAGCAACTTTCTCTGTTCCTCCAGCAAGTGAAATATCTGGAATGATAATTAAAACTCTTTTCATATAATCACCTTTTATTTCGGTTAGAAACAGCTAATAGATTGAGTTTTAAAAATAAGCATAATTAGTACTAATCAAATGCCTTTGCAATTGCATAAAATATTTCATTTTGTTCGTTTATTATTTTATCTGTAGATTTATATTCTTGATTTAAAAATGTATTATTGATGCCAATTTGATCTATTGAATTTATTACTTTCAATTCACATGCTAAATATTCATTTATTTTAGTAGGGGATGCTACATAATTAATAACACTGCTATTTCTTACTATAACACCATAATCTGAAGCATTTAGATATTTACAAACATCTGAGTAGGCTAAAGAACCGATATAAAAATCGCTGAGATCAATATTATTCTTGATACTAAAATCTTTAACAAAATTGATCTCATTAGTAATAATGATAAAAAAATATTTATTTACTTCTTTAATACTTAACTCATTAAACTTCAAAATTATTTTATCAAGATTTTGCCAGTAATCTGCTCCGCCTACATAGATATAAACCTGTTTATCTTTAACATTAAGTTTGTCTCGGTATTCATTTCTCAACTTTATAGATTTATAAAAAAATTCTTCATTTACTATCGTTGGAAATACAGCACTATTTTGTTTGAACTTATACTTTTCTTTATAATATTTCTGCATATTATTTGATACAAAAAAGAAATAATATGCGTGTGCAAAAACTATTTCCTCAGTTTTTTTAGATTGTAATGAATAAAAATTTGATAACTTTACTTGAGAGCTTTTTTTTTCTTCTACTATTGCACCTCTTATATCGGCTATCACTTTTTTATCTAAGTTAAACCTCTTTAATAAATTAACGGCAAATAGACTGCCAACATGCCCTCTGCAATGTATAATATCAGCGTGTTCAAATTCTCTACGTATTTTATTTGAAATGGTTAAAGCTCGAAGTTTATTAACAGATGGAATAAACATTCTAGGATAGCGATATATTTTAATAAGTTCATATTTTGCATCATTAGGCTTATCTAACTTCATATCCCTATGACTACATAATGCTATAAGCTTTATATTGTTTTGTTTGGAATGATAATTACACAATGTATGAACTTGGCTCATAAAAATAGACAAGTCTAAGTAAGAATCGGATATATAAACAATATTCAAAATATTTTCACTTCTCTTATCATAAGTTCAAATTAATTTATAATTAACATTCTAATAAACCAATTATTATTTCGATAACTAATAAAACCGTCTAGCTAACACTCTTTTATTATTCTTTAATATTAATTGAAACCTAAATAGCTTTTAATATTATATTGTTCAAATACATTCTTTATTTGCTCATCATTTCTACCTTTAAAAAAATTTTCATGCATCAAACCTATATCTTGATTGTTTTGCAGAATCAAAAATCGCTCAGAAAAATCACGAGCATCATTTACTTTTTTACATTTTATATCATTTAATAAAGACATAGCTTTAAACCAGATATCATCGGCATGTGGGGCTAAAGCAGTAAATTTTTTATTATTTAAACATTCATGGCTTAACGCCCCTACCGGGTAAAAAACACCGCCAACACCAATTGGGACAATCAATTTCCCCTCTTTATGTTCAGCTGTGCCGATTTCCCACTTCAAATAAGGTAAAGGATAACCTTCTAGGTCTAAAACTATCTTATGAGCCATATGACTTAAAATACAGTTAGGAAATAGTTTATTTTCTTTATATAAAATTTCAATCATATCATGAGGATAAAGTACATCATCATCAATAGTAATAATGTTTGCATTTGGAAATTGCATTAATGTGGGGATTAACTTCTTATAAGATTTGTAATTAGGGCAAAAGCGAACTTCTAAACCACGCTCTATTTGCTTGTGCAAAATCAGAGGGATAGTCTCTAGTGTAAATTCATTCTCATCTAACCAAAGTATTAATCGATTAGGTTTTAGTGTTTGTTCTGCTATAGATTCAATCACTAAGTGAACATCATGAACTCTTTTATTATAAGTTGTAAAACTTAATATTAGCTCAGTTTCTCCTGCAATTCTTTTAGAAACTATATCTGTATTACTTGTTAAAGCTAAGTTTAATAAATGAGTAGATTTGATTGTAACAGCTAATAATCGCTCAACATTATTGTACATCATGTATCTATACACATACTTTTTTATAAATTTTCGTAAACTAAAAAACATATGAATTTCTTTTTGTTAACAATAATTTGTCTTAGTTATATTCATTTATAAATAATTTCACAAAAACTTTTATTAAGACTCGGTATATTAAACTTTCTAT
>NZ_CBRF02000020.1 GCF_000470315.2 Psychromonas sp. SP041 | reverse complement strand
GCCTCCGTACTCTCCTGAATTGAATCCAATCGAACAAGTTTGGCATTGGATGCGGGATAATGAAATCGCGAATAGATGCTTTGACGGTTATAACGATATTGTCAATAAATGTTGTGATGCTTGGAATCGCTTCAGTGAAGACAAAAATAGAGTCATCTCACAATGTTATAGAGACTGGACTAATCTGGAAACTTAATTATCGGAATTGGTATTATACCAATAGAATTAAATAAGTGATCAGAGATTGCGCAGGAAAAATTAACACTAATAAGGCGTGAGTTGTAGGGGATAGTTGTTCTCACTTCAAAACTCACAACGCAGTAGGGGTGATTTTAACCAGCAAGAATGATCACTTGGTATAACGATATTGTCAATAAATGTTGTGATGCTTGGAATCGCTTCAATGAAGACAAAAATAGAGTCATCTCACAATATTATAGAGACTGGACTAATCTGGAAACTTAATTACCGGAATTGGTATTGTTTTTCGAAATGAAACTTTTTAGCTGTATTGATTGTCTTATGTTGAATAGCAAAATTGACGAATTTTTAAAAAGTGAGTTTTAAATTTTTTTGTTCAAATTAATTACAGCTTTATATTTATCAATGACAGACTAATACGAATCACATTAATTAACTGATCTATTTTACTTGTTAAAAGAACTTATTTTTACGTTGTAAATTTCGTAAAGGGAACAATCATTCAGCTTAATTTACGCCTTAAACTAAGTCATTTTTTCTACGCAAAATTTAGATCACTTATTTAACGTAATCGGTATAACTTTGAATCGCATAAATATGATCTAAATTAACAAATATATCTTCTAGTAAGTCATAAACTTAACTTCAATAAATCGTTATTGCATTACTCCTAAAATTTGTGAACATAATAAAAGGAATTCTTATGAAAACATTAACGACTAAAATATCTGTCATTTCTTTTTTACTGCTATTTATTACTCTTCATAACCCTGCTATAGGGGCTCCAATAACAAGTATCGTTGATCAGGATTACACAACATCAACAATACTTAATGGGTCTAAAAATAATGATAAGCTTAAAAAGAGTGGATTTAAACAAGATGCTGAACTTATCCGCCGTACTTATGAAGCAAATTTATATACTTTACCTGCTTTCAAGTCTGGGCATTACGGACTAAGAATGTATAGGCAAACGCTAGATAATAAATATGCAGCCTCAGTATGGTCAGATATGGCACGTGTTGCTAGTCGGCTCAATATGATTACTAGTGAGATTTATACTGCAGAGGAAATAGATATTTATTCTAAAAAACGAATTATCGATTATCGAGATGAGGCGAATGAGCGCAAAGAGCTACGTTATCAAGCGACTATAGCTATGCCTGAGTATCTTTATCTTGGTGTTGGTTTATTAGGTTCAATGGCGCGTGCTGATGAATATGGACTTAAACATCGTGAAGATAAAAAATTACGAGAGGTTATTCGTCGTTATGATTTTACTAAGTATGTTACTGATGAAAAGATGGTAAAAGCGTGGGCTGCACAGTTAGCGAATCAAGTGTACTGGTTAAGGCAGTTAGGTGAACAAAATGTTGTTGAAGACTTTATTACTACGCTTAGGAAGGTTTATCCTGATAACAATGATAGTAAGCTTTCAGATCAACAATTTGGTAATAAAATTTATGGATTAACACATATTATATTTGCTGCATCTGGTTATTACCAACATCCTATTAATGAGCAAGATTACCAGTGGCTATATGATTATTATCGTAACAATATTGATATCATTATTGAGCGTGCTAAAGAAGACGTGATTGCAGAGGTTGGTATTAACTTTTTACTCGCTGGGTTAGACGATGATCCTGTTGTTTTAAAAACAAGAAAGGCTATTCAGAAAGCATTAAATAGAGAGCATGGTTTAGTTCCTTCAGTGACTGGAGAAGTAGATTTGAAAAAAGGTGAACATCGTAATGTATTAGCAATTATGTTACTTGATTGGAAAGGCATGCATGTGGCACCGACAATAACTAAACATCCTGAGGTATTCAATTCTATTCCTTATGGTTTAGTAGAAAAGTAGCTATTAATTTTCATTATGAAAAGTCGATTATATATAGCTAAAGATACTTTAGTTATATTGCTCAATTAATAAATATTTCGAACTCACGAACTCAGATACTCACGAATTTAGAGGTTTAGATAGTAAGGCATGTAATACTGAAACATTATATAACTACAAACGTAAGCCTATTAACTATATACCTTATTACAATAAGACTATTTATAATCGCTGAATACTAAGATTGTTAATCTAAAGCTTTCTAACGATAAATTTAAATTTCTGATCTTAATCTTTCTATTTTTTGTATATTATTAAGTAATACCAATCTGGATAAATAAATGCTCTATTTAGGCGTTAGGGAAAGTGTCTTAGTTTAAGACCTTCGAAGATTAATTTCATTATTCATCTGCCGAAGCATTAACATAAAATATGTTAATGCTTGTACCCTTTACGAAGTTTACAACGAAAAAATAAGTTGTTTTAACAAGTAAAATAGATCAGTTAATCAGTTAATTAATGTGATTGATATAATATATATTCTTTAAATTATGAATAAACAGTCCACTGTTTTTAATTAAAAATATCATTAAGGCTTATATGAAATACAGTTTTAATACTGAAGATGCTGGTCAGATTTTTGTAGGTGCATTTGCGCTTGCAGTACCTGTTTCATTCTCAGAGGAGGCTTGGAAGTTAGGTGAAACGTTACCTACGCAAAATCTCTTATTGTTGTTAACGTTATCAGTTATCTTTTTAACGTTATATACCTATCAAAGCGTTTTCCAGAAAGAAATTAAAAGTAGGAAAATGATATTTATATTGCGCATTGTTATTGCCTATTTAATGACGGCTTTTGTTGTTGCATTAGTCTTACTCTGTTTGAATAAGTTACCTTTTGTCGATGATCCATTAACCGCGTTAAAGCGGATTATAGTGATCAGCATGCCTGCTTCAATGGGGGCGATTGTCGTTGATAGCTTTGACAAAGAATAAAGTGTTAAATGTGTCCATTAAATTACTAGCTAAGCGATTTTAGCCTACAATCGTTTAGCTCAATAAGGCATTACCAAGGAATGGCTTTACCTTGCCAATCTAAGAAACTTGCCTCTCCATCAACTTTATTATCTTCCACTATTTGTAGCAGTTGTTTTGCAACAAACTCACTCGTAAATAGCTTATTTTCAGGTACGTTTTTCTGAAAAGGTTTAGAAAGTGGTGTATCCGTCGTTCCCGGATGAAAGGAAATAAGTTTAATATTTTTAGCCGTCCTTGAAAACTCCACTGCAGCAGATTTTAATAACATATTAATCGCTGCTTTTGATGCGCGGTAACTGTACCACCCCCCTATTTTATTATCTGAAATGCTGCCAACTCGCGCACTAAAAACAACGACTTTACAGGCTTGCTTACCTTTTAAAGTTGGCAGCAAGTTTTTTAGCCATAACATCGGGGTAATGGTATTCGCTGTTAATATTTCAGTGAATGATTCTGCTGAAAATTCTTGTAAGCGTTTTTCAGGGGTAATAACGTCGTTATGTAACAAACCATGACAAATGAATACTTGGCTTATTGATATTGCTTCATCTTCACCTATTGCTTGTACAACTGTTTTTATCGAAGACTCTTGATAATCTTTGATGCTAATAACTTTACAATGACTAAATTTTTCATGTTGATAGAAGCTAATATCACGTGTGACAACAATTAGGTGAGAGTCATTGTTGTCTATCACTTGTAACGCTAAGGCTTTAGCTATCGCGCTATTTGCCCCTATTATTAGTGTTGTTTGGTTTGTCATAACAAGTTCCTTCGTTGCATTGTTTTATACCGATTCCAAAACGCTTGTAAATAAACTGAGAAATAGGATAACGGTACTTGGCTAATTGTAGATACGCGAGGTGTGATAGAGGTTTGATGATTGGCCACTGTAATGGAGCGACCATCCATCCTTTTCCTACTAATGCCCAAGCTCGATGAGTTACATCTAAGCCTAATAACAACTTACCTTGGTATTCACCATGTAAAATGGCTAATGCTTTATCGACATTGATATGTGGATACTGCTCATCGAAGTTAGCTTGGTGTAAATCAATTAATAGAATATTTTGTTGATCATCCTTCTCCTTTAACCTTTGCATTTCTAAGCTACATAAAGGGCAGTTACCGTCATAGAAAATGGTTAGTTGATTGTCTGTCATTTTATTTCAACTTATGGTTTAAATCATGTGGGATAGTATTGGGTTTTGCATAGCTTAAACGTGATAAACGTTGGCTTGTATGGTAACTATCAAGTCCGGATACGCTCACCGTTTGTAATGACTCTATATCGATATAACCATCATCTTTAATTACCTCTTGATCACAAATAATATCGGTTATTTCACCAATAACAAACAAAGTATTATTGAGTGGAATAGGCAGTATTTCTTTTAATGTGACAGCGTATTTCAAACGGCTTTCTTTTACGAAGGGAGCATTGATCGAGTCTAAATGAAAAGTAGATAAACCAACTTCGTCAAATTCACTTTTTTCTCTTGGGTATCTTGCTGATGTCTGATGCGCTTTTTCATAAAAGTCTGCGGACACTTGGTTAATCGTATACTGCTTGCTCATACTAATATTATCAAGAGTATGTCGGTCGTTATTATCTGGGCGCATAATGAAACCAACTAAAGCGGGTGATGCTCCTAGATGCACCACTGAACTGAATATAGCAAGATTGGTTTGTCCATTTACATCTTGTGTTCCGATTAAATTAGCACTCTTAAAGCCAGATAAGCTATTAATGAAGTGAGCACGTTGTCTGGTTGGCATTGCTTCAACATCATGTTGAGTAAAATGTTTAATAGTAATAATAGACTCCTAGAATTTCACTTCATACTATTGTGTATGATGTTCAATACGCCAAGTTTAGTATTAAAGATCTATATTGTTCAAAAATAACCCCTATTTCATATTAGTTTAGATTTCATGTAAATTTATGATTTAACAACGCCGGTGAGAGCAATGAAAAAACGATTTCTATTAGGATTATTTATTTCGTTAAGTGCAATTGCTTATTCTAAATCAGATGATTATTTAACTTCACTTGATTATGTACAAGTTCAATATGTAGAGGCGACTCAATGTCAAAATGGTAGTTGGTGCTTTTCGACACAAGTAAAGCATAACGATCAAAGTTGGAAGCATTATGCTGACGAATGGCAAATAACAGATTTAGAAGGCAACGTGTTAGGTAAAAGAGTATTTTTACATCCTCACGATAACGAACAACCTTTTACACCAATCGCATTAATTAACTGATCTATTTTAACAAGAAAAATAAATCAGTTAATTAATGCGATTGGTTTGAATAGTATAAGTTTTATACTGTTTCTACGTGTTTTTATTTCAATCTCCAGTTAAAACAATTATTTATTAACTGGGTTAGTTGAGTCAATTAAACTACGTTAGTTTGCTTATTTAGGTCTTAATTATGATTTTAAAACTAAGTAATTCAGTAAAGTAAATATTCAATATATTAATGGATAGGTAATCATTTCTCTAAGGGCTTATGTTATTTCATTTAAAGTGATGAGTTTTAATCACTAATAATACAGTAAACATTAGGCTGGATAATATTGATTTTAAAGATCACTTTGGTTATGCTGCGCAGCTATTCTTCAGAGTACCTACTTTTTACAAGTGATTAGTATTAAGAAAAGTGTATTTCAATGTATATAGTGAATTTTGTAATAATTTATTATTAATCATTATCATTTGTTTTTTAACAACTTAATTATTATAGGTCTCATACATCTTTATATTTATGATAAAAACAAGTGTTTGAATGATATTAGTTGAAATCATTTTTATATAAATACTAAAATTTAGGTTATTTTACTGAAAATACCACTCAATGTAATGAAACGGCAATAGTTGTAATCATTGTATTTTAAAGCTTTTAACAATCACTATAATCCATACAGTAATGAATAATAATTATTATTGGTATTAGCCACTTTATATTAGGTAAGTAAATTATGTCAAAGCGCGTCATCACTTTTGGAACATTCGATGTTTTTCATGTAGGGCACATTAATATTCTTGAACGTTGCGCTAGTCTTGGTCACACTTTAATTGTTGGGGTATCCAGCGATGCTTTGAACTTCAGCAAAAAACAACGTAATCCTATTTACAACGAACAAGACCGTTTAAAAATAATCCAATCATTGTCTTTTGTTGATGAAGTCTTTGTAGAGCATTCGTTAGAAAAAAAACGTGAATACATTGAATACTACCGTGGTGATATATTAGCAATGGGTGATGACTGGAAAGGTCGTTTTGATGAGTTTTCAGATATTTGTGAAGTCGTTTATTTTCCTCGTACCCCTTCAATTTCTACATCAGAAATTATTGAAATTGCAAAAAATATCTAACTTCTACAGAATTGCTTTAACTAAAATGAAGCCTAAAATATTAAGGTGCTTTTTTGTAAAAAGAGTGTCTATTTTTTTGTTTTAAAAGCGCTTAAGTAAATTGATGTCTACTTAGAACAACGTAAGCAGGAAATAATTAAGCATAAGTTAAACGTCAAAAACATTATTTTACTTGTGATTAATATGTCAAGTATTTACCATTTTATAATGGAAAATGTTGGGCTGCAATAATGCATCAATAGTTTTGGGATTTATTTAAATATACTCTCTCCACGAGATATAAAGTTTTAAGTTAAAATAACTTTACCAGTAAATGTTGTAATCATTTTTTAGATACTAAGGTAATCGGTTATTACTTATCAATAGATGGTAATGAATAAATTTAATGATTAACGATGTAAGCCTATAAGCTTAATTAACTGGCATTTATTCACCATTTAATATGAGTATTAAGATACTCAGTTTTTACTGACCAAAATAAACAACTTCAGCAAAATACGAATTTAATGTGTACACTCATTAAAAATCATAAATATTAATATTTTTTAAAGATAAATTAATAGGTAACAACTTGAATACAAAAGCAATATCAAGAAATATGTATATCCTTTACACATTGGCACATTTAAAGAAAAAAGCAAATATTCGAGGTACCTTTTTAGGTTATCTATGGTGGATAATCGAACCTCTGATGTTAATTGCTTTATACAGTTATGTTGTCGGGGTTATTTTTGGACACAGTGGCGCAGACCAACTTTTAATGATTGCAATAGGGGTTACACTTTGGAAATGGTGGAGCTCTAGCATGTCTAGCGCAACAAAATCTTTTCGCCGTTATAAAGGTATAGTGTGCCAAGTAAAAATGCCGCTTCCCATTTTACCAACTTCCGAAGTGTTTGGTGAGTGTTACACGTTTTTCTTTGCTTATTTAATTTTGCAATCGATATTACTTTATTTAGGGTTTGTGCCTGATTTCTTTGCACTTGCTATTACATTCCTCACTTCTCTCGTTGCTGTGAGTGCATTATCTTTATTTTTAGCCGTATTGAATGTATTTGTAAAAGATACTGCATTTTTAGTTGGTTTTGGACTGAGAATTTTATTTTATCTCACGCCAATTATTTATCCAGCGGATAGAGTGCCTGAAAACTTTCGTTTCTTAGTTGATTTAAATCCGTTTGCTCATTTAATTAATTATTACAATAACGCACTAATTTATACGGACAAGGTGCAATATGAAAATATGCTTTACGGACTAGTCTTTTCATCATTTGCATTATTTATATTAATTAGAGTCTGTAAAAAGCTTACTCCTCAAATCATCAGGAATGTTTAATATGAGTAATGATAAAAACTTAGTCGTCGAACTTAATGATGTCACTTTAAAATATGCAAATAGTACGAGTTTTAACTTAAAGCGTTTATTCTTATCTAAACATGAAAGGCAACGTGTCGCCTCAAATTCGAACGCAAATAGAGAAGCTGCGTTAAACAACGTTTCTTTAAAGTTTTATGAAGGAGATATTGTTGGTATCGTTGGGCGTAATGGCGCAGGGAAATCAACTATTTGTAAGGTATTATCTGGAGTTCTCGAGCCAACGAGTGGTCAATTTTATTCAAAATTAGATGTTGGGTCTCTGCTGTCTCTTAATTCATTTTTTGCACGTGAACTAAGTGGATTAGATAATATTTATTTAGCTGGTGCTTTGCTTGGCCGAACAAAGAAAGAGATAGAAGATAAGATTAAAGATATTATAGATTTTTCAGAGCTTGATGATTCAATTAACAAGCCAATTGAAACGTATTCAAGTGGCATGGTCTCTCGATTAGCTTTTTCTATTGCAACAACATATCGTAGCGATATTTTGATTATTGATGAGGTATTGAGTGTTGGCGATAAATACTTTAAAGAGAAATGTAACAAACGAATGCGCGAGATAATGAAGTCATCAAGATTGATTATCATTGTTTCACATACAGATTCAGACATTAAAAGTATGTGTAATAGGGCTGTATATCTAGATAAAGGTAAAGTTATCTTAGATGGTACTGTCGATGAAGTTATGAATAAATATAAATAGTAATTAGGTATTTTATGTTTTCTAAAGTAAAAAAGTTTATTCGTTTAGTTCTAAAAAAAGAACAAAAAAAAGCTAAAATATATTATTCGATTGAATTTAAAAAACAAAATAAGATTAAAAATATAGCATTATTTGAGTCATATCATGGTAGTCAAATTGCTAGTAATGAATTTTACTTGTTGAAAGATCTCTATTCTAGGAAGGATAAAGATTTAAGTATTTATGTCGCTTGTAAAAAAACAACCAAGGCAAAAATTCAAGAAAGATTAAACTATTATGGGTTGAATGATGTTAATTTGATTGAAATTCATTCAAAAAAATATTGTGCTGTTCTTTGTATAGCAAAATACTTGATTAATAGTACAAGTTTCCCTGATTATTTTTTAAAAAAAGAAGGGCAAATTTATCTTAATACGTGGCATGGCACACCATTCAAAAATATGGGGAGGTCAGATATAGATGAACCTCATATGATAACAAATATACAAAGAAATTTTTTGATGTGTGATTATATATTATTCCCTAACGAGCATACAAAAAAAGTTATGGATAGAGATTATATGTTGACTAATCTATATAAAGGTCAATATGTTCTAGAAGGTTATCCTAGGAATGATGTTTTTTTTAGCGATAATGATGCATTAAGAAATGAGTTAGGATTGTCGGATAAAAAAATTATTGTTTATATGCCTACATGGAGAGGGAAGTTAGGTAGAAAGAACAATATGTTTACAATGTCACATGTCTATCTTTTTATTGAAGAGCTATCAAAATCTTTATCAGAAAATGAAGTGTTATATGTAAGTTTTCATTATTTAATGAAGAAAAATATAAGTTTAGATGATTTTTGTAATACTTATGAGCTTCCTGCCCATATAGAAACTTATGACTTTTTAAATCTGTCTGATGTCTTAATTACTGATTACTCTTCTGTTATGTTTGATTTTTCTAATTCAAATAAAAAAATTGCTCTTTATCAGTTTGATTATGAGGAGTATAAAGAATATCGAGGAATTACAATTAATGAAGAAGATATCCCATTTTATAAATCAAATGACATAAGTGAAATCATTAATTATGTAAAAGATGAGGGTACATGTCTATACGATAGAAATTCATTATCTTTTTCATCTTTGGAATCAGAAAATAGTGCTAAAAACCTGAATGATCTTCTGTTTTTTAATAAAAAAGACTCAGTTCGTTTAGACTCTCCATTAAATAATGGAAAAGAAAATATATTAATTTACCCTGGGAACCTTGCTAAAAATGGCATCACTACCTCCATAACAAGTCTATTAGGGAAAGTTGATAAATCAAAATTTAATATCTTTTTAACGTTTTCGCAATCTGCCGTTAAAGCTAATAAAAATACTATTCTAGAGCTGGATGAAAGTATAGGGTATCTTCCGTTTAGAGCTATGCTTAATTATACTTATTATGAAGCGTTAGTTTTATTCTTATATTTTAATATGAACGTATCTTTTTTAAGTCCTATTGTCTCTAAAATATACAATGGTAACTTTAAGAAGGCATATCCTAATTGTGATTTTGTACATTTACTGCAATTTAGTGGCTATGATCGTCATGTTATTAATTTATTTGCATCTTCGGATATAAAAAAGACTATTTATGTACACAATGATATGTGGAAAGAATATAAAATAAGAGGTTTTTGTCATAAACCTACGATGGATGTCGCATATAGTAGTTTTGATAATATTGCGTTAGTTAATGGCGTTCTTTCAGAGTGTTTTGGGGAATTTAAGGTAGATAAGTCTAAGTTAAGAGTTGTAGAGAACTTGCATCCTCATGATACTGTAGTTGTTAGAGCACATGAAAATATAGTTTTTAATCCAGAAACAAAATCAACAATAGAACTAGATAAACTTAATTTAATCTTAAATGATAATACGAAGAAAAAGTTTATTAGCATTGGTAGATTTTCACCTGAAAAAGGACATGATAGATTAATATCTGCTTTCGAAAGAGCTTGTATTAAAAATAATGATTTATATTTAATTATTATTGGTGGGCCTGGTAAAATCTACAAGGAAACACTTAAGTTAGCCCAAGAGTCTAAAGTTGCTGAAAAAATTATAATAATTAATTCGATAAGAAATCCTTTCCCTATTTTAAAGCATTGTGATTTATTTTTACTATCTTCTCATTATGAGGGGTTAGGGTTAGTAATGCTTGAGGCTATTTCTTTAGGCGTACCTGTTATTTCTACAGATATACCTGCACCAAAAGCATTTTTAGAGCAAGGCTATGGGACTATTGTCGATAACAATGAAAATGGTCTGTACCAAGGTATGTTAAATTTCATCGATGGCGGAATTAGCCCTGTTAATATTAATTGGGAAAAATATAATAAAAATGCACTTGAGCAATTCGAGGGGTTATTAAAATAAACAGACTAGGCATATCAAATCTATCTAATATTTATTGAGGTAAGTTTAATTAGGTAGTTATCCTTGATTATTGATGGGCGGGATATTGATACAAGTTTACTCTTGAATTTTTTATTTATAAAAATTACCGTTCTAATAAGTTATCAACTGTTCATAAGCTTAACTAAGTTAGTTAAGCTTATGAAAGAGTGATTTTAAGTGTTTTTATTCAACATATGTTCAACAAACCTCTTTGTATTGCATGCATCGTTATATTTAAAAAATAGTTTAGAAGGTTGAATTTTTTGTGTGCTGTCAATTTCAATCATCTTATTCAATGAAAATAATAACTGTGTAAAGTCATAAGATATCTCACCTGTTACTACTTCTTCTAACGGATAAATCATCCCTCTTTCATCATCATATTCTTGAGCATCAAACAAGTATAAGCAAATATTTTTAGATATTAATGAATAGTCTAGCCAAACGCTTGAATAGTCAGTAATTAATACTTGAGTATGTTTTAATAATGTATTGGTGATCATATACTTTTCTAAATTTACTAAAAGATTATTCTCTTCAAGTAAGAGTAAAGGTTGTAGCTTACTAAATTTGTGCGGGCGAACGCCTAGTACGGCATTATTCCTTTTTAAGAATTCACTCATAAGGACTTCTTCTTCATAGCTGAATGCAGTAATTTCATTAAGCTCTTCCCATGTACCGCGATAGGTCGGCATCCATGAAATCAACTTTCTGCCATTCAAGTCTTTAATCAATTCTTGTTCTTGGTGGTCTGTGAACCACTCTAGTCCATTTGACTCTAATAAATCAGCACGAGGTAAGCCTGAAAGAATACATTTAGATGTAGGTACGTTAAAGCAGGCTGCCATTACACCTTTATCTAAAGGTGAAGAGCAAACAAGACCAGTTAAATTTTGAGATTCAAAATCTAGAAAACCTCCTGTAAATCGTTTTTGGTCGAAATGACGAATTGTTTTTAATGGAATACCATGCCATACATTATAAATTTCACGTTTGTTATTGGTAATAAAGCGTGGAATCGCATGATCTACAATGACATAATAACTTGTAAAAAACGTATATAAAAAACAAATGATTTTTTGAGAATTATTTTTTATTTTCCCTTTTAATACAACAACTTTAATGTTTGGGTAGTAAAAGTATAAATAGGCTTTTACACATTCTAAATTTGCATCAAGCACGCCTGTTGAAGAATAAAGGACGACTTTATTTCTATTTTTTAATAATAGAGGATCAACTATTTTTCTTAAGATCAGAAGGGTTATATTATAGATTTTTTTTTTCATGGTAATTTTTATCTTTTTAAGAACAAACGTGCATTTAACTGCTTTTGTTTGTTTCATTTATGGGCGTTAATTACTAATATTACTTTTGAATTGTTATTTTTGATACTTCGCTTTTAAAAACACTTGCCTAGTTGATCTTATTCAAGAATATTTTACATCCAATTAGTGATTGTCCATGATTAATTGAATCTAAGTTTCACCATTGTAAGGGGTTATTGTATATTATTAAATTTTAAATCTAATAAGAAATTGAATAATAATATGACTTTTTCCTTCCTAAAAGAAGATGTTTTTAAATACCACATTTCATTTATCAATAACTTACTTTTAATCTAGTTTGTATTTTAGTTCTCTCTTCATGAGTAATTACACTAAATTATAGTGAGGCACTTTGACACTTAGCTCTTGAGTTGAAATAAAGGACGCAATATTAGTATGTGGTTATAGTTATGATGTTGGTTGAGCTTGACCATGATTATGCTATCAATTACTATCAGGCTCTATTTTTTGAATATATGATGACAACTTTTTTGGTTAAATTAATAGTTTAAAAAGCGAATGTTGATAAAATTATATCTACTCAATAATATAAAAATATTACCTTAAACTGTAACTAAAACGCATTCTCCATTTTACTAAACCTTTGCAAGAATGATGGTTTTAGTCATTGTTGTGGGTCTTTTATCAGTATATAGATTTTACTCATTACGGTGACTCGTTAATGAGATTAAAAGTAAAAACCTAAAGTCTTTACTCAATGACTGATGACGTGAAACCACTGGCTACCTTTCTAAATAGCGAATAATAATGATGCGCTTTATTGTATATTTAAAAACGTCTATTAAGACATTATTTGCTAAATCCCCTCTCTTGGATTATTTATCTAAAGTCATTTATGTTACTTTTAGTAGAGCAATTTATTTCCAAAAATATAAGAAAGCCTCTGTGGTAAGTAATTCTTTTTTATTTGAATGCTTTAGAGGGAAAATGGTTAATGACTCTCCCCTGGCAATATATGAAGCATTATTAAAACAAGATAATAATAATACTTATACTTGGGTGCTTTCTTCTAGTTCACATCCCTTGTATTCAACGCTACAGGAACACTCACAAACAAACGTTGTTTTGTATGGAAGTACGAATTATTACTTGGCTTATGCAACTCATCAATATTGGATTGTAAATTGTCGAATCCCTTTTTGTATCATAAAAAAAGTAGGTCAAGTCTTTACACAGTGCTGGCATGGGACGCCATTGAAAAGGATAGGCCTGGATATTAAAGGTGATAATAATGCATTGGCGAGTCAAAAGGGGACTCGATATCTATATCAGATAGAATCTAAAATGATTGACTACTTTATATCCCCTAGCCAATATGCCTCAAGTTGCTTTATTAGTAGCTTTGCTTTGAGACCATCGCAAGTGCTTGAGTTGGGGTACCCTAGAAACGATCAATTAGTCAAATATAGAGATAATTTCCACTATATTAATGCAATTAAAAAAAAGCTTAATATCGCCATTGGAATCAAAGTTATACTTTATGCGCCAACTTTTAGAGATAATATATTTTGTAATAAATCTAATTCTCATATTTTAACTAATCCTCTAGATTCTAAAGTATTTTTGGATTGTTTTGATGAGAGAATTATCTTTCTTTATCGAGGTCATTATTTTACATCCCGCGATAAAGAAGATAGTCAATTTATAGACGTCTCTGATTACGATAACGTCAATGATCTATTATTGATTTCAGATCTTTTGATAACGGATTATTCAAGTTTATTTTTTGATTATTCTATTTTAAATAAGCCTTCATTATTTTTTATGTATGACAGAGATACTTATGAAAATGAAACTAGAGGTTTTTATTTAAATATAAATCAACAGCTTCCAGGGGCAATCAGCTCTTTACCATCAACCTTAGCTAATGATATATTGCATGCCTTTAATCGAACGTCGGATATGAGTAAGTTTAATACTTTATACAATCCACATGAAGATGGTTTGTCGGCGGATCGTGTTATTAATACAGTCGTTGACAGCGGTAAATTAACGCTATAAAAACCATAATATTTGGCAACCTTATCTATTTCATATTGTCATATTAATATCTGATAAAGATGAGCTTTCTCTTTTTGATGAGAGTGCTTTTTACTCATCGTAAAAATTTTTATTCATCGGGAAAATATCGATGAAGTTGGATATTATAAAACGCATGTATTAATGATACCTGCGGGCTCTCTACTTTATACGTCACCTTTTTAATATTTAGAACAGATATTATTGTAATAGTAAAAAACGACTTAAATTAAAATAGCTTAACAATATTACCTTAGGTTTGTTTTTTAAACTGCCATAAATTAGGTCACGGATTTTCAAAAAACTATGAATAAAGATCGTTACCTCTTTCTGAGATTAAAGCTGTTAATCACAGGACTAATACCCTCCTTGTTATTTTTATTTATACCTAAGTTAAAAAATAGGGTGATTTTCTCATCAGAGTTTAATTTAACTTATAAGCATAATTCAAAATTTTTGTTTGAATATTTCATTAAACATTATCCTGAAAAAGAAACCAAGTTTGTCATTAATGATGCCAACTTAAGAAGCCAACTAACATCAGAAATCGGGGATTACTTTATAGAAAGTGAAAGCTTTTTAGGGATGTTATATGTGTTGAGAGCAAAAACGTGGGTGGTATCTTCTTTGGAAACTCCTGTTGGTGGTTTATTCTTAAATGTAAGGCGATATGTATATCACCTTGGACACGGTACACCAATCAAAAATATTGGACTACTTGAAAAATATACAAACGTTAAGAAAAAAATGTATTTAAAATTAATACGTAATAACTTCTCTTATTTCTTTTCAACTTCTGAAGCTTTTCGTTCTACTTGGGCAGGTTTTACTGGCGTAAAGCTTAATAAAGTGGTGATTATGGGGCAAGCAAGAAATGATGTTTTGTATACGCCAGATGAAGCTCTTTTTGATCGAGTAACTGGTGGTGGTTCGGGCAAACGAGTACTTTATGCTCCCACATGGCGTGCTTTTGGGGAAACGAATCTATTTCCGTTCGATGGGGTAGACATAAAGCGTTTATTTGCATTTTTACAACAAAATAATATTACTATTTTTTTGAGGTTACACCCTAATTTTGAAACCTCTGTCCCAAATGAGTTATTAACTTCAGATAGAGTTAAGCTACTTTCAAGTAAAGACGTTGTTGAAATAAATGATATTTTAGGCGCTTTTGATCTATTGATCTCTGATTATTCAAGCATCTATATTGACTTTTTGGTTACTCATAAACCGATACTTTTTTTACCTTATGATTATAGTAAGTATAAACAAGAGATTGGTTTTACTATTCCTTATCAACAATACACTCCTGGACCTAAACCGACGACTCAAGATGATTTTGAGTTTGAGTTAAAAAAATTGATTTTTAGTAGTGATTATTACCATCACCAGAGAGTACAAACAAATAATGAACTTAACCCTTTAGATGGGGATAACTGCCAACGTAATTCAGAGTTCATTGTTAATCACCTTCAATAAACACCTAGTATTATATTGAAAAGGGTGGCTATAGTGTCGAATATTAATGGGGAGGGGGAATTAAGATGAAAAAGGTTTTATTAACGGGTTATTCTGGCTTTATTGGAAAACATTTAGTGAGTAAGTTAAAAGATACTTATCTGCTAACTGGCTTGGGCCGTACACCTAGTCTAGATTTAGAGTATGTTAAAACTGAAATATCCGCCTCGACCTATTATGAACAGGTCCTTAATGGTATTGATGTGGTTATCCATGCAGCAGCAAGAGTCCAGGTAATGGGTGATAATGCAATTGACTCATTGTCAGAATTTAGAGGTATTAATCGTGACGGTACGTTAAATTTAGCTAAGCAAGCAGCCAAAGCAGGTGTTAAGCGCTTTATTTTTATTAGCACTATTAAGGTCAATGGTGAAAGCACGTCAAATAAAGAAGCCTTTACAGCAAAAGATGCCCCTCTGCCTCAAGATTCTTATGGAGTATCTAAAGCTGAGGCTGAAAAAGAGTTATTGGCTTTAGGTCAGCAAGGCGAAATGGAAGTTGTTATTATTCGTCCACCACTTGTTTACGGTGCAGGAGTTAAAGCAAATTTTTCAGCTTTAATGAAGTTAGTAAAAAAAGGCATTCCTTTGCCTTTTCATTTGATTAAATATAATCAACGAAGCTTAGTCTCAGTCTATAACTTGGTTGATCTGATCGGTGTTTGCATTACACATCCTAAGGCTGCGAATAAAATTTTTTTAGTGAGTGACGACCACGACCTATCTACGGCTGAAATGGTTGTACTTATGGCAAAGGTACAAAGTAAGCGCAATATTGCTTTACCTATCCCTAATTGGTGTTTTAAAGTCGTAGGCAATATATTAAATAAAAATGATGTAATCGAAAGACTGACAGGGTCTTTACAGTTAAATATTACTGATACTAAAAACACACTCAATTGGCAGCCACCATATTCAATAGAATACGGTTTTCTGCAAGCTGCGAAGTCAATTTCAATGGACAAAACATGATACGTTGTTTAGATATTTTTTTCTCTCTGTGTGGGCTTATATTCGCCTTCCCCTTCTTAGTTATTTTATTTGTTATTGGACTATTTGATACTGGTTCTCCAATATTTAAACAAAAACGTGTTGGGCGTTATCAAAAACCATTTACATTAGTTAAGTTTAGAACCATGTCTGTTGATACAAAATCGGTAGCAAGTCATTTAGCAAGTAGTGCATCTATTACTTCTTTTGGAAGCTTTTTACGTAAAACTAAGTTAGATGAATTACCACAACTATGGAATGTGCTTAAAGGGGAGATGAGTTTAGTTGGACCTCGGCCTGGTTTGTTCAATCAAATTGATTTAATTTCAGCGAGAGAGGAAAAAAATGTATTTTATGTTAGACCTGGCATAACTGGACTTGCTCAGGTTAACCAAATTGATATGTCAACACCGGAATTATTAGCTGAAATAGATCAGGAAATGATTAATAATTTTAATTTAAAAAATTACTTTACTTATATTCTACAAACAGTAATAGGGAAAGGTAGTGGCGATCGTATTAAATAATGTTTCAATCAACCAAAGGTTATCATCATTTATGGCCGTGCTATTCTTTAAAAAATTATACATTAATACTAACTACTAAACATGACTCATTACAGTAATTTTAATCTTCTAATAATTTTTTGTGTAAAAATAACAATAAATTATTAGAAGAATAAATGTTATTTGAACTATGGTTTAATTTCATCTAAAATTTTTTTTTTTGGTTGTGTTAAAATCAACTTGTCTATTGGTACTCAAAAATAGCTAAAAACTTCTTCAGTCCCACCTCTAATTGTAAGAAAAACATGAAATTTTTAAATTATATTTCCCAATTGTCTCGTCCTAAAAAACGTATTATTAGTTTGTTATTTGATTCAATTTTTATTTGTATTGCTTTTTATTTTTCTTTTGCTTTGCGTCTAGGGCAAATTGAATTATTTATGGACATTAAAAATGTTTATGTGCTGCTGGGGACTTTAGTTATCACTCTAGTTACCTTCGTTCGTTTAGGTTTATACCGTGCTATCTTACGCTACCTTACTTTTCATGCCTTATTTGTTATTTTTATTGGGGCGCTAATATCAGCAATGATGTTGGCTCTTTTATCTTTTTATTTACAAGCCTTTATGCCACGTACAGTACCTATTATTTATTTTGCTTTTTTGTCACTACTTTGTGGGAGCTCTCGCTTAATTGTGAAAAATTTGGTGGTTCAAGGTAAGAAAAAGGGACAGAAATGTATTTTGATTTATGGAGCAGGAGGAGCAGGGCGACAATTAGCTTTATCTTTGAAATCTTCTGAAGAATATCGACCCGCTGCCTTTATCGATACCGATAAAACATTAATTGGCACTGTCATACAAGGGTTATCTGTTTGTAATGCAAAAACTGCAGAGTCATTAATTACAAAATATAGCGTTAGTAAAATATTTCTAGCGGTACCAAATGTATCTCGTGCTAGTCGTAAAGAAATCATTGATTCATTAGTTCATCTACGTGTAGAGGTACTGAGTGTACCTTCGATGGAAGACATTGTTTCTGGTAAAGCGAAAATTGATCAATTAGGCGACGTTCCTATTGAAGATTTATTAGGACGAGATCCTGTCGCTCCTCAAAAAGTTTTGCTTGAAGCTGATATCAAAAATAAAGTGGTCATGGTGACAGGAGCTGGAGGTTCCATTGGTTCTGAGTTATGTAGACAAATTATTAAAGGTAAACCCTCGGATATAATCTTATTTGATCGCTCTGAGTTTTCATTATATGAAATTGAAAAAGAGTTAACGCAACTTATTGAAAAAATGGGAGGGATAACTAAGGTAGTACCTTTACTAGGCTCGGTACAACATATTAATCGATTAAAAATGGTAATGGGTACCTTTAAAGTGAATACAGTTTATCATGCTGCGGCCTATAAACATGTCCCATTGGTAGAGTTTAATGTGGTAGAAGGTATGTATAATAATGTATTTGGCACGTACAATACGGCGAAAGCTGCAATAGAAAGTAATGTTGGATCTTTTGTTTTAATTTCTACCGATAAAGCTGTACGCCCTACTAATGTAATGGGAGCAACGAAACGCCTTGCTGAGCTTGGATTACAGGCTTTAGCTGAAGAAGAAAACAAAAAGCTCAATGGAACACGCTTTTCTATGGTGCGTTTTGGCAATGTGTTAGGTTCATCTGGGTCTGTTATTCCTTTATTTAAAAAACAAATTACTGAAGGGGGACCATTAACGATCACTCACCCTGACATAACTCGTTATTTCATGACGATACCGGAGGCTGCACAATTAGTTATCCAAGCTGGAGCTATGGCTAAAGGCGGGGATGTGTTTGTATTAGATATGGGAGAGTCTGTAAAAATTACTGATCTAGCAAAAAATTTAATTCAATTATCCGGCCTTGAAGTAAAAAATGATAAAAATATTCATGGAGATATTGAATTGAAATTTACCGGATTAAGACCAGGTGAAAAACTTTATGAAGAATTACTTGTAGGAGAAAATGTTGATGATACTGCACATGAACGAATTATGACAGCCAATGAGTCATTTTTGCCATTAGTAGATTACATGGTTTTATTAGAGAAATTACATGTAGCATGTCAACATTTTGACCATAATTTGATCCGTGAAATATTGTTATTATCGCCTATTGGTTTTAATCCAACTGATAATATTGGTGATTTAGTATGGAATGCTAAGTTAGCATTCATAGGGACTATCGAGGAAAAAACCAGTTGAAGATATGAGCAATAATAAATAATAATATAGAAAGCTTTTAATTTGCTTGAATTCAAGTGATAAGTGCAATCGTTTATGCGGCAACCAGAATCTCTGATTGCCCCGTAAATAATTCGTGAGGGGTTTTATAGTCTCTCGTTTTTCTTGGACGGTGATTAAGCTTATATACCACGTCCTCTATTTCCTCTTCACTAAGTGTCATAAAGTCAGTTCCTTTAGGAAAATACCGCCTAAGTAATCCATTAGTATTCTCATTTATACCTCGTTCCCAAGAAGAATAAGGATGGGAAAAATAAACATCCGCGTTAAGCTTTTCCCCAATTTTTTCATGTTGAGCGAACTCTTTACCATTATCTAAGTAAGCGTCTAGCAAAGCACACCTAGTATCGATTTTCTGATTGTCTAAGAATACCTGCTCAATGATAAATTCGGAGCAGATAATGCAAACTTACAGAACAAGCGCACAGTGGCAACAACTCTTTCAACTACGTAGCCATTTCAGTGGCACTAATGTTGAATTCTGCCAACACCATCATGTCTCTATTGCCACTTATTATAAACAGCGCACTTTATTGACAGAGGGCTTGCCTAAAACACCTTTACCAACACAAACGCCAAGACCCACAGCATCACGCTTTGTCCAGGTAAAACAAACCACTGAAATCAGCGCTCAAACTCACCAAAACAACATACAGTTTGATATGCGTACAGGCCAACTTACCCTGCCAGTCGATTTAGCAACAACCGATATTGTGGCTATCGTTAAGGGGCTAGCAGTATGAGAATGTTTGTCGATGTGCCCACCGTTTATTTATGTGCCGATGCCGTCGATTTTCGTAAATCGATTAATGGCTTAGCGGCCTTGGTGGAAGCAGAGCTTGAATTACCTGTGCTCAGTGGGGCGCTATTTGTGTTTTGTAATAAAGGCCGTGACAAACTCAAACTACTTTATTGGGATAATACCGGCTTTGCACTCTGGTATAAGCGGTTAGATAAGCATAAGTTCAAATGGCCCAAACTTATATCTCCTACCATGACCTTAAGTCAGCAACAATTACATTGGTTATTATCGGGTTATGACGTCATCGGTCATCGTAATATTGATGTTACCGGTAAGCAAGTACTCTAATTAAAAGGATCAATTGATGATCATCAACACTTGTTCACTTAATACTGGAAAGCCTGTAGTGATGCCTTAATATAGGCGTCATGAAAAATGAACTTGCCCTTAAGCAGCGTATTGCTGAGCTTGAAAGTCTCCTCGACTATGAGCGACAATTATCTTTACAGAAAGATGCCCACATTGCGGCATTGGAAGAGCGCTGGCGTTTAGCCCAACAAAAGCAATTCGGCAAAAGTGCTGAAGGCTTTGTTGGCCAAGGTGAATTATTTAATGAAGTAGAAGAGATTGTTGAAGCCCTGAAGGCTGAGCAACAATCGGCTAACGCGCCCCGTAAAAAGCCTATACGTAAGCCGCTACCAACAGATTTACCGCGTGAACAAGTGATCCACGATATCGAGGATAAAACCTGTGGTTGCTGTGGCGGTGAGCTACATAAAATGGGTGAGGATAAGTCAGAAAAGCTTGAGTTTATCCCCGCTCAAATTAAAGTGATTGAACATATTCGTCCTAAATACGCCTGTCGTCACTGTGATAAATCGTCGACTCACACACCGATTAAACAAGCTGTCATGCCCGCGATGCCGATAAATAAAGGGATAGCAACAGCGAGTTTGTTAGCTCAACTTATTACTAGTAAATACCAATATGGTTTACCGCTTTATCGCCAAGAAGCGATGTTCAAGCAATACGGTATCGAGCTCAGTCGCCAAACCATGAGCAGTTGGATAGACAAATCAGCCACCCGCTTCGCCCCATTAGTTGAAAGACTGAAAGACGAGCTGCTAAAGCAGTCCACGCTGTTTGCCGATGAAACGCCATTAAAAGTGGTCAAATCTGATAAAGTGAATAGTTACATGTGGGTCTATTGCTCAGGGCAAGACTCACCAGTCCCGAATAATTCTATCCCTAATATCGTGCTTTACGACTTCCACAATAGTCGCGCAGCCACCTGCGTAGTCGATTATCTTAATGGTTATAAAGGCTACTTGCATGTTGATGGCTATCAAGCTTATGGTAAAACACAGGCTACCCTCGTAGGTTGTTGGGCGCATGCTAGACGTAAATTCATTGACGCGAAAAAGCTACAAGGTAAACATAAAGCAGGTAAAGCCGATGTAGTATTGAGTCTCATCCAGAAACTGTATGGCGTTGAATCCCGTATTAAAGATAAAAGTATCGATGAAAAATACACCGCAAGGCAAGCAGATAGTTTGCCTATTCTTAATAAGCTAAACACATGGCTTGAACAGAATCAGCGACAATTAGTCGGTAACAGCAAGCTAATAGAAGCGGCTAACTATCTAGCCAATCAATGGCACAAGCTGATACGCTACCTAGATGATGGTCGATTAAGTATTGATAACAATCGGGCAGAGCGTGCAGTAAAACCGTTTGTGATAGGACGAAAGAATTGGTTATTTAGCCAAACGACCAATGGTGCCCATGCTAGTGCGACACTTTACAGTATTGTAGAAACCGCCAAGGCAAATGGTCTGATCCCATTTGATTACGTCAATGCTTGCCTTGATGAACTGTGCAAACCAGAGCCCGATATCGATAGCTTGTTACCATGGAATGTTAAAAAGTAGGTGTGATTCGCTAGACGCTTACTTATCTAATGGTCAGAATATGCGATTGTAGAGGCTTCATACTGCTAATCAGTGCATCAGCCGTTATATCAGCATGTTTACTCTCAATACGTTTAACCACGGTAAATAATGTTTTTCTTGCAACCATAGTAACGAACGCATTCTTTCGACCTTTACCGATAACAGTATCACCTTCCCAATCACCAATACGGCTTTTGGTATCAACAATATCTGGGCGCTCATCAATACTGACGGGATTAACTAATTGCCCGTATTTATCATAACTACCATAACGCTTTTTATACTTCTTACAAGCACGTGTTAGTTTCTTGTATAGAGTGCCACCACTGGCTTTATCTTGATAGATATAGCGATACACACTCTCATGATGAAGCGTTATTTTTCCTTCTAGAGCCAGACGACCAACGATTTGCTCAGGCGTGAAGTCTTTCCATAATAAATCGTGGATCCACTTTTTAACATGGTCGGTTATTTTCACTGATTTAGCCGCTGTAACGCGTCTTTTAACTGCTAAACTTTGAGCTTGTTTAGGGCGATAACCTCTAAGGTCTTTATTACGTTTTAACTCTCTTGATATTGAAGACGCAGAGCGTCCAAGTATCTTAGCTATTTCTTTTTGATTATGATTTGCTTTAATCAACACGTAAATCTGGTATCGTTCTTCTTGTGTCAGCTGTTTATAATTCATTTGCAATTTCCTTTGGCGAGAAGATAGCAAACTATAACAGCTGACCACCTTTCTCAGAAATTGCACTTATTATGCGAATTTAGGGTTGTATATGAGAGGATTCTATTTCATTTACCATTATCCTTCGTTAAATCTATATTGAAATGGCTACGTAACAATACTTGAAATAAACTCAAAAAATCATCATATAAGATAAGTCACCTATTCTATTACGATCGAGTTTAACGTAGAGATTCTTATTATGTCTACATTCCATCTTTTAAGTATTAAATGTTAAGTCTGAGTTAAAGGTTTAACTGTAAATTTAAAAACTTAAGTATATGCTGCGCCGTAATAAAAGCCTCTACAATGGTATCTGTAAACTGTACGACACCTTAATTTTTTCTCATATCTAAGATACAGATCTTTATATTATGAGATAATGCCATGTACTCCGGTCTATTTAGTGAAAAATAATGGTCAGGGGAGAGAACTATAGGAATACTTGATTAGTAATTCACTTAGAGGTTAATGCATTAACAGTTCGTAAGCTTACAATTAAGATGACTATGAACAACCTTTTATACGTGGTGTATGTAATTTACACTAACTAAAATGTTAGTCAGTGTCTTAGTCAATGCTAAATGTAATCTACATGGAGTTGGCGGTATGGAGTTGGCGGTGAAAAAGTGATCATAGATTTAAGAAAATCTAAAGGTAAGAGATTTATAGTTAAGAAAGTAAACTGAGTTTGAAATAGTTTAGTAGAGTAGTGCAGAAATAGGTAGAAAGATGGTCTGATAAATACTTCGTTCATAAACTTAAAAAGCCGTGTTAGTAATATTAATGACTAATACGGCTTTTAACATTTCTTAACTATCTCCTTTTAAGGTGATAGTTAGTAGTTCATTATTGTTCTACTGCTTCAATCAGTAATTTACCGATATCAGTATGGTGAGATAATCGAGAAAATTTCTCAGAAAATGTTTTAGGACCGACAGCAACAACCGCTACTGGTGTATTTGTATGTGTTCCTGTTCCCCAAACAATATTTTGTTCCTGACCTAGTTCACGTCCAATTAAGTCACCACGAATATCTTGACCGTATACATAAAAGGCTTCGAAATCGTCAACTTTAGGGAACGTTTTAAGTTTTAGGTAAGTATTATCAGGATCATAAAACTTGTTTTCTTCAGTTTCTAAAATCTTTTTAGCTTGTGCTAAGTCGATTTTAAATTCACTGCTAGCGTTAACAATTTTTAATAATGATTCTGGCGTTTTATCTGTTTTATCGAACTCAGCTAGCATGTCGCCAAAGCTTTCTTTTTGTCCGTATAATCTATCTAAAGTCGGTAATGTACCGAAGTTAAAGTTTGGTTTATAGTCATGATCTTTAAATGTAGAACCGCTTAATTTTTTAGCTTCTGGTACATTAGCGCGTGAATAACTGAATCCAAAACCGCCTGTTTCGTGGTCGGCTGTTACAACTAATAATGTATCGTCACGATCTTTTATCCAATCATAAACATACTGAATTGCTTCATCAAATTTAAGCATTTCATGTAGTGCTGTACCTGCATCATTACTATGAGATGCCCAGTCAATTTGACCACCTTCAACCATTAAAAAGAAACCATCAGGATCTTTAGCAAGCACATCAAGTGCCTTCATCGTCATCTCTTTCAGACTTGGCATAGTACGATCAGCTGAGTCTTTAGTTTGGCTATAAGTAATACCATTTTGCATACCTGAATAAGCAAATAAACCAAGTACTTTATCGCCTTCAACATCAGCTAAACCATCACGAGTATAAGCAAGTGAATAACCTGCATCGCTAGCTTCTGCCAATAAATTTCTTTCATCTTTACGTTTAGATTTTATTTCAATTGTACCGCCAGTTTGCTCCATAAGTTGTTTATATAAAGCACCTTTTTCATTAACTGATTCTGGAATAAAATAGCGAATACCACCTGATAACATGACATCAGGGCCTGTTGCTAACATATCTGCAGCGATTTCATTTTCAAGTGAACGATGTCGTTGATGTGCAGCAAAAGCAGCCGGCGTTGCATGAGTTAAACGAGTATCAGAAACTAACCCTGTTGCTTTTCCGAGTTTTTTAGCAATTTCTAGTACTGTTTCAGCAGGGTTACCATCTTTATCGATACCAATACCTTCTGAAGGAGAATCAACACCAGTAGCAAGGTGTGATGCTGAAGCAGCTGAATCTACAACTAGGGCATTAAATGGGCTGTGCATTGACATGCCTAAAGCACCATTATCAATTATCGTTTTCATCGCGGTATCACGACCCTTGTAGATTGAATTCGGTGCCTTAGTTGCATATTCTTCTAATAAGCTCATTTGGCCAGGGCCCATACCATCGCCAATCATTAAAATAACATTTTTTATTTTAGATTCAGCGTAACTAAGATTGCTTACAAGTCCTAGTGATAACGCAATGGCTACTCTCGTAAGTCCTTTACTATTTTTCATTGTTATTTCCTTTTAATATAGATTAATCGTTTTGATATGGCTGGCATGCTAATACTGTAATGTGACAGTTTTATGACGGCATACTTTGCTTTATGGAAGCTAACACCTTTCTAAATATTCTTTTCATCTAACTCAATTATTTTGTGAGCTAGCTTTAAATACATTTAATGCTTTTGTGAGCCATCTTTCATTTTTGATGAGTGGGGTGCTCTCATTAATTAGATCTATGACTCATTTTTTATATCAAAGACAATGCTTACAACCAAAAAGGAGTAACAGATCTCCTTTTTTATAGTGACTAACGCAACTATCGCTATTAGGTTTTAAATTAAAACTGTTTAATAATCAGTTGTTTGTGTTTAGATAAATAGGGAGGAGGTGCAGGCTAACGAAAATACAACGATTACATTTTTGAATATATTTAATTATTACAGTGTGGCTAATTTTTTTATCTTTTATTTTCTCTCATTGACTTTACTCAATAAAAAGAAAGGTATTTCATTTTGCTGAGTTTATGAGTTTATGAGTTTATGAGTTGATTTTTACTTTGGGGCGCAGGCTTCAGCCTACAGGGGTGTATGTGTTGCTTTTGACTTCGGGGCGCAGGCTTCAGCCTGCAGGGGTTATGTGTTGATTTTTACTTTGGGGCGCAGGCTTCAGCCTGCAGGGGTTATGTGTTGATTTTTACTTTGAGGCGCTGGCTTCAGCCTGCAGGGAGTTATGTGTTGATTTTTACTTTGGGGGGCTGGCTTCAGCCTGCAGGGTGTTATGTGTTGATTTTTACTTTGGGGCGCTGGCTTCAGCCTGCAGGGGGTATATGTGCTTTTGAGTTTATGCTGAAAATATCAAAGACAAAACATCAACACAAAAAAGATCAGCAAGCTAAAAACAGGACTCGCAGAGCTCTTCCGCTCATTACACTAGGTTGTCGCCTAATTCGCCAAGCGCCCCGAATTCAAAACCTTCTGGTTTTCAGCAACTATTATCAGCCTTTGACTTCGGGGCGCTGGCTTCAACCTGCAGGGGGTTATGTGTTGCTTTTGACCTCGGAGCGCTGGCTTCAGCCTGCAGGGGGGGATGTGCTGCTTTTGACCTCGGGGCGCAGACTTCAGCCTGCAGGGGGGTATGTGTTGTTTTTGACCTCGGGGCGCAGACTTCAGCCTGCAGGGGAGGTATGTGTTGCTTTTGACCTCGGGGCGCAGACTTCAGCCTGCAGGGGGTTATGTGTTTTTTTTGACCTCGGTGCGCTGACTTCAGCCTGCAGGGGGTTATGTATTGTTTTTGACTTCGGGGCGCTGGCTTTAGCCTGCAGGGGTGTATGTGTTGCTTTTGACCTCGGGGCGCTGACTTTAGTCTGCAGGGGTGTATGTGTTGCTTTTGACCTCGGGGCGCTGGCTTCTGCCTGCAGGGGGTATGTGTTGCTTTTGATTTTGGCTTTGACTTTGAATTAGATAGTAGAAAATAGAAAAGGTAATATCGAAATACCTAGAACCCAACACACAAAAGATCTGCAAGCCAAAAATAGAATTAGCAGATCGCTTAAGCTCATAACACTAGGTTATGTTGCATGCACTCCAAATCACAATCTGTAACGTTCGACTGGGCAATTAGTTAAATTTCTTATTTATAGTTCAGATAGTTCAGATAGTTCAGATAGTTCAGAGGGCATCAAAAGAAAAAAGCCGTGACAGTTAATCTATCACGGCTTTAGTTTGTTCTGCTTAACTATAAACTTTAGTTATAAAAGTTTATCAAGTTGAGCTTGTTAATGTGTTGCAATAAAAGGTTCTACAATTGCGCCATCTAGACTATAAGCCATATTGATTTTTTTATTTCCATCGACCAAATAAAGGTCTTGAGTTGATGGGGTAATGCGTAATGTACCTGTTATTTTAATTGGCATATAAGGTGAGCCTGTTGCAATTGATTGTTTCGCTTTCACGTATATCAATTGATTTGCAGGCGGTACGGGTTTGTGTGAACAAGCACCAATAGTTGGTACTAATAAGAACTCAGAAACCTCGCCATTATCAAATTCAAGAGCAAGCATATAACCAGACATTTCTATTTCTCTATTTGCTAATAAGTCATTGGTTACTAAAGAAGCTTTTTTACGCTTTTCCATTATGATGTCACGTTGTGCAAACATTTCATCAATATCTACTTTTTCTTTTATCAATTGAGCTTTTGCATCTTCAGCTTCTTTAAGCATTGCATCTGTTATGTCATAAGAAGGAAATACTTTTTTCATTTCCGTTATTCGACCATAAACTGAAAGATTATAAAGTTGATCCTCTGTTAAATCACCAAAAGGGTCTTGGTAAGGTTCAACTTTTCCTTGCAAGTCTTGCCAATCAATTTTCATTGGTTGCGCTTGAGCCTGCATCGCGGATGTTAAACCTAATAATAAGATTAATAAGTACTTTTTCATGTTACTCCCTAAAACTTGATGCTCATGCCATCTGATAATGAGTACTTATAAATTAACCAACCAGGAATTAATGCTATCAATAATGCACTAATTTGAATAATTGCTAAAATAAGTAAATCATTAGACGTCAACATATTAATATCCAAATAAAACCCATAATACGATGCCAACGGTGACTGTAGTATGAGAAGGAGTAGGTAAAGTAATGCAATACCCAATAATATGCCAGCAAAACAAACAAAACCTGCTTCGCCAATAATCAAACTAAAGATATGTCCAGGTCTTGCTCCTACTGAGCGTAAAATTGCCATTTCTCGACGACGTTCATTCAAGCTCATTAGAATAATGCTTAACATTCCCAATAAGCCAACTAAGACAACAAATACGGTCACAATACTCAACGCAACTTCAGCAAGGCTAAAGAATTCCCATAATTCCTGAAGAGCGAGGGCAGGAATAATCGCAGATAAAGGCTCTTCTTGAAAATTATTAACATAACTTTGCATGCCTAACACTGCTTGAGGAGAGGTTAAACCAACAAAGATTGCATTAATTTTCTCTGGTTTTACCTTTAATAACCTAGCAACACGTTGATCTTGTGTCTCACGGTGACCTTCATGGGCTGCTTCGTGATCATGTTCATCATGCGCTGCTTCATCATGGTGTTCTTCATGATTTGCATCTTCATGATCATCGTGAGTGGCTTCGTCATGGTGTTCTTCATGATCATGTTCATCGTGCGCTGCTTCGTTATGATGTTGCTCATGATTTTCATCTTCGTGATCATGTTCATCGTGCGCTGCTTCGTTATGATGTTGCTCATGATTTTCACCTTCGTGATCATGTTCACCATGCGCTGCTTCATCATGGTGTTCTTCATGATTTGCATCTTCATGATCATGTTCATCGTGAGTGGCTTCGTCATGGTGTTCTTCGTGCTCATGTTTATCGTGCGCTGCTTCGTCATGGTGTTGCTCATGATCTGCATCTTCGTGCTCATGTTCATCATGCGCTGCTTCGTCATGGTGTTCTTCATGATTTGCATCTTCATGATCATGTTCATCGTGCGCTGCTTCGTCATGGTGTTGTTCGTGATCTGCATCTTCGTGATCATGTTCATCATGTGCTGCTTCGTTATGATGCTGCTCATGATCTGTATCTTCGTGCTCATGTTCATCATGCGCTGCTTCATCATGGTGCTGCTCATGATCTGCATCTTCGTGTTCATGTTCATCATGCGTTGCTTCGTCATGATGCTGCTCATGATTTTCATCTTCGTGATCATGTTCATCGTGATCTGCGTGATTGGCTGCTAGGGTTGTTTCTCCAGGCAATGCACCAAAATGGCCATGATTATCTGTATGCATCGCTTCCATTGCTTCCAATGAAATAATAAGAGATTGGTCTATAGCGGTAAAAGAAGGGGATAGGATTGCACTGATGAAGTAAGGAATATTATCATGATTATGTCCTTCTATTTCACCACCTCCATGCGTTACGATAACCTCATCGCCAATTTTATAATTTAATTTTTTAGCGACTTCTGAACCAATAACAACTGCGAACATATCGTCATCTATTTTTCCTGATTCAACCTTTAAATGTTGTTTATTAGCGTAACTAAAATAATCAAAGAAACTTAAGTCGGTTGCCATCACAGTATAGCCATGATGAGAATCACCTAATGAAATAGGGACTGCCCATTCAACCGCAGGTGATTGACTGATTTTTTGGTAAGTATCATATTTAATGGTATTAGTGGTATTACCGATATGAAAAACTGAGCTCAATAACAATTGTGAAGAAGCGCCTCGAGAACCAATAATTAAATCAGTACCAGAAATACTTTTCATAAAGCTATTGTTCGTTTCTGTTTTTAAGGTTTGAACACCTAGCAATAAAGTTACGCTGATTGCGATAGAAAAAAGAGTAATGAAAAAGGTCAGTTTACGGTTAAGTAAGCTTTTGAATGCTAATGATAAAATCGCCATTATATCGATTCCTTGAAGTTAACCTGATTGATCTGTTGTAAGTTAATACTATGCGTAAAGTGATGTTTTAAATCGGCATCGTGGCTGACAAAAATGAGGGTAATCTCTTCTTTTTGACATTCTTCGAATAGTATTTTAATAAAGCCTTGGCGGTGATCACTGTCTAATGCAGAGGTGGGTTCATCGGCAATAATGATTTCAGGGCTACCTAACATTGCCCTTGCTGCAGCAACACGTTGCTGTTGTCCAACACTCAGTTCATTAACACTACGCTGTAATAATTCTGAATCGTGTAAACCCAGTGCAGCTAGTAAACGAATGGCTTCTTCATTTAAGTTTTTACTGTGCTTTAACGCTTTTTCTTTTCGGGCTTTTGAGAAGGTGCAAGGTAAAGTGATGTTATCTAACACGCTTAAATAGGGGATCAAGTTAAACTGTTGGAATATAAAACCGATATGATTTGCTCTAAAACTATCTTTTTGACTTGAAGATAATGCATTTAAAGATTGACCAAGAATCGTAACATCGCCATTTTGTGGTGTTAAAACGCCCCCTAGTAAATTCAATAATGTACTTTTACCGCTTCCACTCGGGCCTTCAATAAATAGATGTTGGCCTTTTTTAATATTTAACGAACTAATATCAATAATGTCTTTTTTCTGCCAGGCAAAGCGTAAATTAGTTAGGTTAATCATGTTCTTCTCACCGATAAGTTTTTAGTATTAAATCATTACTTTGTTACAATATAACAAAACTTTTGTTACAACATAACAAAATAAAAAGATGAATACGAACTATAAAATACAGGTATTAGATCTTTTTTATAAATTTATCTTTATTGAATCTAATATTTAATATAAATAATTAAATGCCCTAAAGCTTAATAATTTATTGATTAATTTGTTTAAACTACGCTATTTTACAGTCTATTTATCAGTCTTTTTCTTTATAAGCTGTTGAATTATAGATCTCAGTCAAAATCACAGTGAAACAGCTAATAATCCCTTTGTTTGATGTTACAGGGCGTTTATACTGGTTTTTTATTGCTCAGGTTTTCATTTGCTTGTAGCGACCATAACCATAAATTTATCAAACAATTGTGAGAGTATTTTATGTCAACTACCCCTTTAACTAGTGAGCAAATCAGCGCGCTAGTAAATGCACTATCTAGTGCTCGTAAAGATGTTCGTATCCTAGACGGTTTCCCTGGCCCAATCCCAAGTACACTAGCTGAAGCTTACGTTGTTCAAGACGGTTCTATTGCGGCTTCTGATCAACCTATTGTTGGCTGGAAAGTAGGAATGGTACCGCCAGATCTACGTGATGAGCTTGGAGCTGCACGTATTTTAGGACCTGTATTCAAAGACGTATGCATTACTTTGACAGAGCAAGAATCAAAGGGACAAGCATTTGAATTACCTGTATTTGCTGGTGGTTTTATTGCGATTGAACCTGAATTAGTGTTTGAAACAAACCAAGAGATTGAGCCGGGTAGTATTAATACAGCAGACGGTGTTGAGCATCTAGTTAAAGCGGCTTATGCAGGAATTGAAATCGCAAGTAGCCCAGTTATTGATTTAAATGGCTATGGTCCAACGGCAATTGCTTCAGATATTGGTAATCAATACGGTGTAATTTTAGGCACATCTATTACTGATTGGAAAACGGCTATTACATCAATGGAAACAAGCACTACGATTAATGATGAGTTGATCAATACTGCTCCAACAGATGGCATTTTTAATGGCCCATTATCAGCATTTGCTTTCATGATCGACTGTTGTGCAGAACGTGGCATTACATTACCTGCAGGTTCTTTATGTAGTTCTGGCGCAATCACAGGTGTGCATGAAACACTAGTAGGTTCAACTTCAACAGTTAAGTTTGGTGATGTTTGTACAATGAACTTTACGTTAGTTGATAATAAAAAAGCTTAATAATAAAAGCTGATAAAATGTAAGTTATTCAAAACTGTTTGAATAACCTACTTCAAGTAATAAGCGATCAATTGATCGCTTATTTTGTTTTTAGATTACAGTTTTTATTTTCGGGGGCATGGCGAATTAGTCGACAGCCTAGTGTTATGAGCGGAAGAGCTCTGCGAGTCCTGTTTTTAGCTTGCAGATTTTAGTGTTTACATGTGTTGATTTTTCTTTTTACGTCGGGGCGCATGCTTCAGCTTGCAGATCTTTTTTTGTGTTGGGTTCTAGGTATTTTAAGATTACCTTTTCTATTTTCTATTATCAAAGTCTAATTCAAAGTCAAAAGCAACACATAACCCCCTGCAGGCTGAAAAAAGGAGTCGCAGAGCTCCTCCGCTCATTGCAAGAGACTGCGTCTCATTCGCCCAGCGCCCCAAAGTCAAAGGCTCATAATCGGAGCTGTAAAATTAAAGGGGAGAGCTCAGCTCCGAAGTCAAAGACTCATAATCGAAGCTGCAAAATTAAAGGGGGAGCTCAGCCCCAAAGCCAAAGGCTGATAATCGGAGCTGCAAAATTAGAGGGCTTTGACCTCAACGCCCCTAATTTAAAAGTAGATGACGCTAGTTGCATAACACACCAGTTACAAAGCTAGCTAAAAAACTATCCTTAAAGCTATGCCAGAAAGTTATATGAGAAAGTTATGTCAGCTAGTTATGCCAAAAACTATCCCTGCAAACTATCCTGAAAGCTATCCTGAAAACTAGGTAACAACCTAAGCAACAAATTCTTCGACTTCAATTCGCTGTGTTATATCTTCCATCTTATTGGCGAGTATTGATTCGACTTCAGGTAAACAGCTACCACAGCCTGTTCCTGCACCGGTGCATTGTTTGATGCTATCAAGTGTTTGACAACCTTCTTCTAAAATAGCGTCCGTAATAGTGTTGATACCGACTTGTTTACAAGCACAAATGATTTTACCTTGGGCTAGTTTTCCTTCAACAATGCCTGAAATCAGTGTGAGTTCGATACTGCTATCAAGCGGTAAATCTAATACGCTTTGTAACCAGTCTAATGACTGAGTGGTTAATTGCTCTGAGGTGATATAAGCATTATTAAGCTGTGCATTTTGTACAAAAGCATAGCGATGAATCATTTGTTGAGATTCATCTGTGCTTGAGAATTGTAGCGTTTTGCCTTGTTTATTCTGTAATAGGTTTTGTAATGCTTGCGATAGCTCTAAAGGTGAGCGGTTATCTGCAATACGATATAAATAACCTTTTTCAACTTTCTGTTTTACCCAATAATCAAATTCACTAAGCTCGATTGATTCTCGAGTTAATAACATGGCTTCACTGTGATAATGCCATTTTTTAACATTGACTTGAGTAGATTTAAAACCAGGTTGACCGGAAATAGGGTCGTTATCATCACTGACTAAATTACAAATATTAGCGCTTTTAGCGGTTTGGCTATTCCAATGAATTGGCGTAAAAATTTGCCCTTTATTTTGTTGTTTTGTGAGTAAAGCCCTTACTAACATCGCACCTTGAGGACTGTTGATCGCTACTAAGTTGTTTTCAGTGATCTGCAGTTTCTCAGCATCATTTGGATGTATTGCAACAAAAGGTTCAGTTATATGTGCACCTAATCGACTTGATAATCCGGTGCGAGTCATCGTATGCCAATGGTCTCGAATACGTCCACTATTTAAGATTAAAGGGTATTGAGATTGTTTAAGAGGTTCGCTTTTTACATTAATGCTCGTTGCTAACTGTGAAACTGCAATAAACTGTACTTTTTTAGAGGGCGTGAAAAATTGTTTATCAGCAAATAAGCGTTGATGTACATTGTCTGTTTGTAATTCAGTGACTGGCCATTGTTGAGGTGTTAATTGACTATATCCTTTTGCATCTAACGTCGTTAATCCAATTAAATTAAGGTCACGTGATAAACCATCTTCATTGTCTAACGTGGTCATTTTTGTAAATTCAGAGAAAACCTCTCCTTCATGAAGGAAGTTAAATGCTTTTGCAAAACCCATACATTTAGCAACTTCACTAATAATCCACCAATCAGGTTTAGCAACGCCTGGGCTAGGTAATAAACGGCGCTGTCTTGAAATACGTCTTTCAGAGTTGGTGACGGTACCTGATTTTTCACTCCAACCTTGGGCTGGCAATAATACATCTGCATATTCAGTTGTGGCTGTTTCTGCCATGCAATCTGACACAACCACCGTAGGGCATTTTTTTAATGCTTCAATGATTTTATTACTATTAGGTAAGCTCACTACAGGGTTGGTTGCCATGATCCAAACTGCTTTTATTTTACCTTCATTCATTGCTTCAAATAGGTCGACTGCTTTTAATCCTGGGCGGGTGGCTAGTTGCTCTGTTTCCCAGAAATCGCTAATCAGTTGATTGGCTTTCTGATCGCCAAATTCCATGTGCGCTGCCAAGGTATTCGCAAGTCCACCCACTTCGCGACCTCCCATTGCATTGGGTTGCCCTGTGATTGAGAAAGGGCCCATGCCGGGTTTGCCTATTCGGCCAGTGGCAATATGGCAGTTAATAATACTGTTTACTTTATTACTACCTTGCGTTGATTGGTTAACACCTTGAGAGTAAATTGTCAGTGTTTTCTCGGTGTTAGCAAAATGCGCGAAAAATGATATTAAGTCTTGCTCATTTAACGCTAAGTTCGTGGCTAATTGAGCCATGCTTGGCATATCTTCTTGTGCACTTTTTAGTGCAGCTTTAAATCCTTCACTATGTTGTTCAATGTAATCGTTATCAATTTTTTTATGTTCAACAAGGTAAGCCAGTAAACCGTTAAATAATGCGACGTCAGTTTCTGGCTGAATGGCTAAATGTAAATCGGCAATAGAGCAGGTATCTGTTTCACGAGGATCGATAACCACAATAAATAGATTGTCACGTTTGGCTTTTTCAGCTTTTAAGCGCTGAAATAAAACGGGATGACACCATGCGAGGTTAGACCCAGTGATAATAACTAATTCCGCCGTATCAAGATCTTCATAACAACCAGGCACCGTATCACTACCAAAAGCACGCTTATGGCCAACAACACTTGATGACATACATAGTCGTGAATTGGTATCGATATTACCGCTGCCAATAAACCCTTTCATCAGTTTATTCGCAACATAATAATCTTCAGTTAGCAGTTGCCCAGATACATAAAAAGCCACTGAATCTGGACCATGTTCTTCAATCGCTTGTGAGAATTTTGAAGCAACATGTTGTAACGCGTTAGGCCAGTCCGTTTCAATACCGTCAATTGAAGGGTGTAATAATCGACCTTCATGACTCACGGTTTCGCCTAGCGCTAATCCTTTAGAGCAGAGGTTTCCGTAGTTAGCCGGGTGTGATTGATCACCGCGAATGCTTAATTCACCTTTAGCACCGATACTTGCTTCAATGCCACAGCCCACACCACAATATGCGCAGGTTGATTTAGTCCATAAGCTTTTTTCTTGGGTCATGTTGTTCTCTCTACTCTTTGAATATCCATATCTATACCTATATATAGAGCAAAGAGCACACCAAGTAAGGGGGAATTATTGAAATAGATGAAAAAATATAAATTTTAACTTTAAAATCAATAAGTAAGATATTTAATTTGCAGGTGTAATAAATGAAATGAAATTATTATAGTGCACTAAATATAAAAAACTGCACCAAATAAGGGCAACATGCACTGTTTGTTTACATTTTAGTAACATTTGAAGCGGTTAATTTGTCTAGTGAAAAATAACTCTTTTGATTTATTCCTTGTAACTCTTTGAATTTTTATATGTATTTGTTTTTATTTGATAGTTTTCCGTTATTGGCTTCTGTCTTGCAACAGACACTTTAAGGCACTTATTAAGTAAGACTAAGTGAACACTACAAAATAGAAGTTAAAAGGAAATAACAATTATGAGTAAACAACGCATTGTTGTAGTTGGAAACGGCATGGTAGGCCATAAATTTATCGATACAATTATCGGTAATGATGAAACCAAATATGAGGTGATTACTTTTTCTGAAGAATCTCGCCTTGCTTACGACCGCGTCCAATTAAGTTATTTCTTTTCAGGCAAAACAGCTGAAGATCTCGCATTAACAGATGCTGCTTATTACGAAGAAAATGGCATCAAATTTGTCCTTAACGATAAAGTAGTCGATTTAGATTTTGATAACAGAAACGTTATCACGGCAAGTGGTCGCGTTGAAAGCTACGACAAACTAGTACTAGCGACAGGTTCTTACCCATTTGTTCCGCCTATTCCAGGTAATGACCAAGAACATTGTCATGTATATCGTACTATTGATGATTTAGAAGATATCACCAAATCAGGTGAAACGAGTAAAATTGGTGTTGTTATTGGTGGTGGTTTACTAGGGCTTGAAGCAGGTAACGCACTGGTTAATTTAGGTGTTGAAACACATATTGTTGAATTCGCACCCCGTTTAATGGCTGTGCAGTTAGATGATGGCGGCGGTTCATTACTAAAACGCAAAATTGAAGACTTAGGTGTGCATGTACATACTGAAAAAGCGACCACAGAAATCGTTGCAGGTACAACCTCTCGCTACAGAATGAATTTTGCTGATGGTTCACATTTAGAAACAGACATGATCATCTTTTCTGCGGGTATTCGCCCACAAGATGAACTAGCACGTAAAACAGGTATCCCAATTGGTGAGCGTGGCGGTATCGTCATTAACAACCATTGTGAAACAGGTGTTGAAGATGTTTACGCAATTGGTGAATGTGCGTTATGGGAAAACTTTATATTCGGTTTAGTCGCGCCTGGTTACCAAATGGCAAAAGTCGCTGCTGCACACATGCATGGAGATTCAGACACTGAGTTTACCGGTGCAGACATGAGTACTAAATTGAAGTTGTTAGGTATTGACGTAGCCAGTATTGGTGAAGTGCACGGTAAAACACCGGGGGCACAGTCGTATACTTATCACGATGAAATAGAACAAGTTTACAAACGTTTAATTGTTTCAGCTGATGGCACAAAAATGGTCGGCGCAGTATTGGTAGGTGATGTAGAAGCTTACGGTACATTATTACAATTAAAACTAAATGATATGAAACTACCTGCGAACCCAAGTGTGCTTATTTTACCGTCATCAGGTGGTGAAGAAGCCGCTGGAATGGGCGTTGATGCGTTACCAGATACAGCGGCAATTTGTTCGTGTTTTGATGTCTCTAAAGGTGACATTAAAAACGCGGTTGCAGCTGGTTGTTGTAACATGGGTGAACTTAAAGCATCAACTAAAGCAGCAACAGGCTGTGGTGGTTGTACTGCACTAGCAAAACAAGTGCTTGATAGTGAATTATTAAGTCTTGGTTTTGAAGTGAAAAAAGATATCTGTGAACATTTTGCTTATTCTCGTCAAGAACTCGCTGACATCATTCGTGTTAAAAAAATTAAAACATTCTCTGAATTATTAGTAGATTGCGGTTCAGGTCTTGGTTGTGAAACGTGTAAACCTGCCGTTGCTAACATTCTTGCTGCTTATTGGAACGAATATGTATTAGAAGATGCACATGTCGGTTTGCAAGATACTAATGATAACTACCTCGGTAACATGCAAAAAGATGGTACTTATTCGGTTGTTCCACGTATGCCTGGTGGTGAAGTAACGCCTGACGGGCTAATCGTGATTGGTCAAGTAGCAAAAGAGTTTAACCTTTATACCAAAGTAACGGGCGGCGCACGTGTCGATTTATTTGGTGCACAGTTGCATGAGTTACCTGTTATTTGGAAAAAATTAGTCGATGCAGGTTTTGAAACAGGACATGCCTACGGTAAATCGCTACGTACTGTTAAATCTTGTGTTGGTAATACTTGGTGTCGTTACGGTGTTAAAAACAGTATCGGTTTTGCGATTGATCTTGAAAATCGTTACAAAGGTTTACGCTCTCCTCATAAAGTGAAATTTGGTGTTTCTGGTTGTACGCGTGAATGTGCAGAAGCGCAAGGTAAAGACTTTGGTTTAATCGCAACAGAAGGTGGTTGGAATTTATACTTCGGTGGTAACGGTGGTATGCGTCCTCGTCATGGTGACTTATTTGCCTCTGATTTAACTGACGAACAAGTACGTACTTATGTTGATCGTATTTACATGTTCTATATCCGCACGGCAGATCGTTTGCAACGTACTTCAGTATGGTTAGAAAACTTAGAAGGTGGTATTGAATATCTACGTGAGGTCATTCTCAATGATTCACTCAACATTAATGCCGAGTTAGAAGCAGAAATGGAAAGTAACGTTGCAAATTACCAATGTGAATGGAAAACAACGATTGAGAGTCCTGAAAAACTGAAACGCTTTAAACACTTTATTAACAGTAAGGAAGTTGATACAGGTCTTGCGTTTAAAGTGATAAGGGGTCAACGCTTCCCTTTAGCAAAAGAAATTGAAATTACTGAATTAGTCGAATAGGAATAATAAAATGGACATTACATCAAGCAATACAACATGGACAGATATCTGCCCTATTAACGACTTAACACCAGATGCAGGTATTTGCGCGCTATACAATGAACAACAAGTCGCTATTTTCTTATGTAAACAAAGCAGCAACGTTTATGCCGTTGCTAACTTTGACCCATTTGGACATGCTAATGTTTTATCTCGCGGCATCATTGGCTCAACAGAAGATATTATTTATGTTGCATCGCCTTTGTATAAACAGCGTTTTAACTTAGCAACGGGCGAATGTTTAGATTCTGAAGAACATAAAATCAAAATCTTTAACGTGCGTATTGAAAATGAACAAGTTCAGCTTAAAGAAGCGAGCTAATCATCTATTACAGTAAACACATGACGCTAAGCCACTTTATGAATAAGCAATTCACAGCAAAAAAAGCGGCTTAATGTTCCTTTAAAAACAAGTTATTTCTAACCATGGAATAACTTGTTTTAGTAAATAAGATTGATTAGTTGTTAGGTGCTTGGGCATCCATCACGTTCGTTAATTTTGTATAAAGACAGGTAGGATATATATGAGTAAGGATTCTTTTAATATTTTTTCTTTTCAAGGGAAAATGAAAACACTGCATTTAAGTTGGATGGCCTTTTTTATCACGTTTGCCGTTTGGTTTAACTTTGCACCATTATTACAATCAGTAAAAGAAACATTGGGTTTAAGCACTGAAGAAATTAAAACACTGCTTATTCTTAACGTGGCAATGACAATTCCAGCGCGTGTTATTATTGGTTCATTAACCGATAAATACGGCCCAAGACTAGTTTATTCTGCTCTGCTTATTCTATGTTCAATCCCATGTTTTACTTTTGCTTTCTCTGAAAACTTCTTGCAAGCGGCTATCTCGCGTTTTGCTTTAGGTTTCATTGGTGCAGGTTTTGTTATTGGTATCCGTTTAGTCTCTGAATGGTTCCCACATAACGAGCTAGGAACTGCTGAAGGTATTTACGGTGGTTGGGGTAACTTCGGTAGTGCGGCTGCCGCGTTCAGCTTACCAACATTGGCATTACTATTTGGTGGCGAAGACGGATGGCGTTACGCAATGGTCGTAACGGGTCTACTAAGTTTAGTATTTGGTTTTATTTTTTACGCAAACGTAACAGATACACCTAAAGGTTCTACTTACTTCAAACCTGCTAACTTAACAGCAATGGAAGTAACATCAAAAGGTGACTTCTTCTTACTACTTATTATGAAGATCCCAATGTATGCGGCTTTAGCATTGCTAGCCTGGAAACTATCACCAGATAACGTAGGGATGATTTCTAACACCGTTTGTTATGTTATTTATGCATTACTATTTGCGCTATATCTTTACGAATGGTCACAGGTTTGGAAAGTTAACAAATCAATCTTTACAACACCAGTACCAGAACTACACCAATATAAATTCAAACAAGTAGCCGTATTAAACGTTCTTTATTTTGCTACGTTTGGTTCTGAATTAGCCGTTGTTTCAATGTTACCTTTATTTTTCCTAGAAACATTTGAATTAACACCGGTTGTTGCCGGTATGGTGGCATCAGCTTATGCCTTCATGAACTTAGTGTCTCGCCCAGGTGGCGGTTGGTTATCAGATAAGTTTGGTCGTAAATCTACCTTACTTATTTTAACGGCGGGTTTAGCGTTAGGTTACTTATTAATGGCGCAAATCGAAAGTAGCTGGACATTATGGGTTGCTGTTGTTGCTGCTATGATTTGTTCTTTCTTTGTACAAGCGGGTGAAGGTGCTGTATTTGCAACGGTTCCACTAATCAAACGTCGTATGACAGGACAAATTGCAGGTATGACCGGTGCTTACGGTAACGTGGGTGCAGTAGTTTACCTAACGGTGTTATCTTTTGTTAGTTACCAAATTTTCTTTTACGTGATTGCAGCAACTGCTTTCTTAGGGCTTTTAACATTATCGTTGATGACTGAACCTAAAGGTAAAATTGCAGAAGTAAACGAAGATGGTAGTGTTACCCTAATCGATGTAGGTGCTCACTAAGCTATATTTTCATCCCTCATTATAAAATGAGGGATGAAAAAATTAAGGTAAAAATATCAATGAATAAGAGTCAAACAGAACCAACATTAAAAGTCTGTATCGGTGGCTATTCCACGGCAGGTAAACGTTCTGTTAATCAAGATGCTTTTGCAGTAAAAGACCCGTATTCAGAGTCAGAAAAAAAGATGAAAGGCATTGTGGCCTGTGTTGCTGATGGCGTAAGTTGTAGCGATAAAGGACAACAAGCCAGCCACACCAGTGTTACCCAATTCATTGCTGATTATTACAGCACCAACAAAAGCTGGGATGTTAAACAATCCGCAAGCAAAGTCCTTAACTCCCTTAACAGTTGGTTATATCAACATAATCAAGATGATCTTCGACATAATGGTTTAATCACCACTTTCAGCAGTGTCGTTATTAAATCTACAACAGCCCATATTTTGCATATTGGTGATAGCCGCGTTTATCGTTATCAAGATGAAGAACTCAAACAACTATCACATGATCACAGTCGTGCTGTTTATAAACAAAACCCAGTATTAACACGTGCACTTGGCATGGATTGCCACCTTGATATTGACTATCAAACAATCCCATTACAAGTCGGTGACCTGTTCATGTTAAGCAGTGACGGTGTACATGACTATTTAACTAAAGAAAGCTTAAAGGCTTATTTAAGCCAATTAACAGAAGAGGCAACAACACAAGAATTTGAGCTACTGGCTAAAAAAATATGTGATGATGCTTTAACAGAAGGCAGCAGCGACAATATCAGTTGTTTATTGGTAAAAGTAACCTCATTACCTAGATCCAATTTAAACGAGTTATTTTCACATTTAAGCAGTTTAAATATCCCGCCAGCATTACAGGTAGGTAACGAAATTGATTGTTTTAAAATAGATAAAATATTGCATGAAGGGGCACGTAGCCATGTTTATCTAGCCACGGACAAAAGCACCCAAAACAAAGTGGTGCTGAAAATGCCATCACTCAATTTTGAAGAAGATGTAAATTACCTATTAGGCTTTTATAAAGAGCAGTGGGTAGGGCAGTCAATTAATCACCCCAATGTCATGTCGATTGCAGACAATATCAAAGGTTCAGTTTTTCTATATCATATATGTGAACATGTGGAAGGCATGCCATTAAGACAATGGATGCAAGAAAACCCTAAACCTGAGTTAGATCAAGCCTATGACATCATTAAAAAAATAGTGAATGCAGTCCGTGTCTTACAGCGTGCGGGTATGGTGCATAGAGATTTAAAACCTGAAAATATTATTATCTCAGGGCAAAATGAAGTTAAGTTAATCGACTTCGGTACCGTTAAAGTTAATGGTTTTGAAGAGATAGTAAAAGAACAACAAGAAGAACCCTTAGGAGCAGTAGATTACATCGCACCAGAATACTTAAACGATAACCAAAGCTCGTCGTTGTCAGACTTATTCTCCATTGCGGTTATTGCCTATGAGCTGTTATCGGGGTATTTACCTTATCCCGCCAACCAAGCACAATCATTAGACAGAGCAAGACAATACACTTGGATTTACCAACCCATCCAAACTCACCGCTCAGAGTTATCAAGCCGACTTGATAACGTATTACGACGCGCATTAGATCCAAAACCCAATAAACGCTATAGCACCATGAGCGAATTTATTGCAGAACTAACCGTCATCCAAAAAAGACAAACAATTCAAGAACCCAAAAAGTCACTCCTAGAAAGAGATCCAGTAAAATTCTGGCAATGCCTAGCCTTTATCTTCATCGGCATCAGTGCTGTAGAGCTCTTCATACTACTAAGCACTAGAGTGCTTTAGTTGTTGACCTTGGGACGTTTGGCGAATTAGGCGACTGCCTAGTGTTATGAGCGGAAGAGTTCTGCGAGTCCTGTTTTCAGCTTGCAGGAGTTAATGTTTACATGTGTTGATTTTGACTTGGTGCATGAGTTTTTTTATTTTAGGGGCGCTTGGCGAATTAGGCGCCAGCCTAGTGCCATGAGCGGAGGAGTTCTGCGAGTCCTGTTTTCAGCTTGCAGATTTTAATGTTTACATGTGTTGACTTTGATTTTGTACTTTTTAATTTAAAACCAAAAACAATGCACAAAATCCTCCAGACTAAAGTCAGCGCCCCGAAGTCAAAGTCTAACAATCACTAAGATAAAGCAATGTTTACTTTTTACTAAACTTCAAATTTTAAACTAAACTTAATCTCTAAAGCTAATTATCTGTCATAGCGATGAGGTAAAAATGAGTAGTAATTTATTCCACATAGATCAGAAAAATACTGTTCAGTTCGTAACATTTAGAACACATGAAAGTGTTACCTACTACCTCAAAAAACATAACAAGCAAATAATCGAAAGTACCGCTAAGCAACAGCATCAGTTAGATCAGTTTTTGGATACTAGCAGGGCAGGGGCAATATTAAATAATGAAACCATTCCTTTGCTTATTTCATTATTCAAATCTAAAGATAAATTAGATTACAACTTATTTGCAGTCTCTATTATGCCTAACCATGTACATCTACTTTTTCAACAAATCCAGCCGCTAAGCCTCATCATGCAAAATATTAAAGGAGGTAGCGCCTTTGTCATCAATAAATACAAAACTGAGTCAGGAAAATTATGGGAGAAAAGTTATTATGACAAAGCCATTCGAACTGAAAAGCAGTTTCAAATAACTTATCAATATATTAAAAATAATGCATATAAAGCAGAATTAAAAGATGCAAAAAAGCGGTTTTATGGGGTTTATGAAAGTGAGTGATTAAACCTATTGTCATGGGTGTAGGAGCTCTGCGAGTTCTGTTTTCAGGCTGCAGATTTTAATGTTTACATGTGTTGATTTTGACTTTGTGTGAAGTTAAAAGAAAAAACAACACACAACCCCTGCAAGCTAAAGCATGCGCCCCAGAGTCAAAGGCTCATAAACTTGTAGCAACAAGTCAAAACAACACATAATCTGCTGTTGACTGAAGCTAAAGGCTAAGAATAGTTGTAGAAAGCTAAAAGGTTTCGGTGTGTTGATTTTGAATTGAGGGCGCTTGGCGAATTAGGCGACAGCCTAGTATTATGAGCTGAGGAACTCTGTGAGTCCTGTTTTCAGCTTGCAGATCTTTTATGTGTTGGTTTTAGAATTTACGAGTTATGTTTTCAGTTTGTAGTTTTTTATTTTAGGGGCGCACGCTTTAGCTTGCAGATCTTTTGTGTGTTGATTTTTAGGGGGGGTGATATTGCCTTCCATACTTTCTATTATCCAACTTAAAGCCAAATCAACACATAACCCCCTGCAGGCTAAAGCTTCGTCTCATTCGCTCGAAGTCAATACCATTACAAAGTGTGTAAACTCCTTGAAGTCTACACACTAAAGTTAAAGCTACTGACTGTAAAGCAAACTAATCCTGCAAAACCAACAGCCTGTATTAACTGTCTATACTAACTCCCAGTAATAACTGTTCTCAATCCGTAATCTAATATTTTACCTGTTTGGCTTTTTACGCTTAGGGTGGTGACTTGTACTTTTTCGCCGTTACATAAATCACTGGTGATTTGACGAATACGTTCTGCATCTAGGCGAGGGGAATAAGTGTTGGCAATAATAAAACCACCTTTTGCGCGTAATGCTAAAGCTGCCTCTATTAACTCTGGGAATTTGTTTTCAATCTTCCAGCGTTCTTTCTTTGCACCAATACCAAAAGCAGGGGGATCCATTATCAAGCCTTGGTATTGTTTTCCGCGTTTTATTTCACGCTGAGCAAATTTCAATGCATCTTCTAAAACCCAATGCACATCTGTTAAACCAGAGGACTCCATGTTCTCTTTGCCCCATTTAATGATTTGCTTAACAGAATCACAATGTAGCACTTCAGCGCCCTGATCTCTTGCTACTAATGAAGCCACACCTGTATAAGCAAAGAGGTTCAAGAAACGGTCGCCAGATTGAAGGTTATCAGCAATAAAATCCCAATTAGCGCGTTGTTCTGGAAATAACCCAACATGTTTGAATTTAGTCAGATGCAAATTAATTGTGATGTTATTGAACTTAATTCGCCAATCATGCTCCAAATTACCTTGTAGTGTCTCCCATTCACCGGCACTACTACTACTTTCAATAAATTCAAAGTGTGCTTTAGCCAACCACTGTTTTTTTGATAGTACAGGCTCAAAGTAAGCATTCATTTCAGGGCGAATTGTATATACATTTCCCCAACGCTCAAGCTTTTGGTTATTACCGGCATCAATGAGTTCATAATCTTGCCAAGGAGTAGTAAAAGTGCGTTTGATCATAGGAATGTTAACTTTTATAGAATGTGAATAAGGCTTACAGGCTATCGTAAATGAATTTTTAACAAGCATCATTTTAAAATAAAGTACAAATAAAATTAGTTGATAAGATATTTTATATTAATGCGATCATGGTGTCACACTAGTCCTTAAAATATTGTACTAATTTTAAAAATATTATTGAGCCGCTTTTATTATAAAAATATTAATTTTTTAAAAGTGGAAAGATATTTTGTTGTTGTTTGATATTTTACTTAATATTTAGCTTTATTTTAAATTGAAATATGATGAATTGATTGTTAACAATATAAAAATAAATATAAAGGTTTATTTCTTAGGAACTTTTGAAAAAGAGAGTGTTTCAAGCATGCGCTTATAGATTGCTCAAATAGTACCTTTTTGTTATTATCCTCTTCTTTTTTTATAAAAATTATCTTTTTTTAGGTATTTAAAGAGCTTTAATTATGATTAATATTTTATCTTCTAAACATTATAAATACTTATTAGTGCCTGTTGTTCTAGCACTAACTGCATGTACCAGTAAACCGAGAGAAGTTTATGCTTCTATTCCTCTGGTCAGTGCTAATGAAGCAAAACCTAATCTAGAAGTATTACCTGCGACTTTTTCTACCATACTAAGTGACCCTTCTTCTACACGATTAACGCATGGAAGATATGACGTTAGTGTGATGCCTACTTATGTCTCTGCATTAGGTTATCCATGTCGTAAGATGATTTTCTCAGAATCTGGACTGTCGTCTAAAAAAAGAATTGCTTGTGAAATTACTTATAAAGAAAACACTATATTAGTTAAATCTTGGTTTTTAGAAAATGCGATTATCGAATCTGACGATAACATTATTTTATAAGACAATAGCCTTGCTCTATAAAACAATAACATTGTTCTATAAGCGATAACTTTACTCTATAAAGAGTTATCAATAGAGCACAAACGATTTACAGCTCCACAAACTTATTCAATATTGAGTTAAAAAATGAATTTATTAAAAATGGACTTACTAAAAATAGCGACGATGAGCATACTTTCAAGCTGTTTTTTATTGCCTAATGCATTTGCCGCTTTTGAGCCAAGCTCTATTGATCTGCAAAATGGAACAAGCAACGGCATACCGCAAATACAAGCAAGTGATAATGAAACAAGTTTAGAAACAGGATCTTACCAAAAGCAAAATCGCTCAGGTGTGTTACTACCAGGTGAAGTTGATGTTCGTGAATTATTACCTTCTTCAGGTGAAGATAACCCACCGCCATACGGCGCAAACTTGTTCGCTGGTGGATATGAAACAGAGCGAGTTGATGGCTTAAATGAAAACTACCTGATCGCAGCGGGCGATAAAATAAATATTTGGATCTGGGGCGCGGTCACTTACTCCAATGTTGCAACAGTTGATAGCCAAGGGAATATCTTTATTCCTAATATTGGCCCCATTAACGTATTAGATGTACCTGCGAGTAATATCAATAAACTCGTCCAATCAAAAATAACACAAACCTACACCAATAACGTCGAAGTTTATGTCAATCTACTAACAGCAACACCAGTTAGTGTTTACTTATCAGGGGCTATCATACGTCCTGGACAATATGCCGGTATGGCATCAGATAGCGTATTGTACTTTTTAAAACGTGCTGGTGGCATTGACTCTGATCGAGGAAGTTACCGCAGTATCCAAATTATTCGTAATAACAAAATACTGGAAGAGGTCGATTTATATACCTTCATTCAAACAGGAACATTACCGAATATTACGTTTAAAGATAAAGACGTTATTTTAGTTAAACCACAAAAATCGGCGGTTAATGTTGCGGGTGGTGTTAAAAACCCTTTCCGATTCGAACTAAAAAATATTCAAACTAAAGGTAGTGAGCTGGCTCAATTTGCCTTACCGCTTGCCAAAATAAGCCATGTGGGTGTGTTTGGTAATCGAGCAACAGGCCCTTTCTCTGTCTACTTAGAATATAAAGACTTCTTAAACTACACATTACAAGATGGTGACAGCTTAGTATTTAACGACGACTCTCACGCACAAGTCATCGATGTTCAAGTGTCAGGTAGTTATTTAGGCCCATCATATTTTGCCGTCAAAAAAAGTGCGCGTTTACATGATGTATTAAATGCGATTCCAATCGTACCCGAACTTACTGATAACAAATCTATTTATATCCTGCGTAAAAGCGTGGCTGAACGTCAAAAGACAATCTTAGATGATTCGTTAGACAGACTTGAACGAAGCGTATTTACTGCCCCAGCATCTTCAGATGGTGAAGCCTCTATTCGTGCAAAAGAAGCGGAAATGGTGATGCAATTTGTTGAAAAAGCAAGACAGGTTAAACCGCTAGGCAAGGTGATTGTTTCTGACAATGGCACCACCGCTAATATTTTATTAGAGAAAGGCGACCAAATTGTTATTCCGCATTACACAGACTTAATCAATATTGGTGGTGAAGTGCTAATGCCGCAAGCCGTTGTGTTTAACCCTAATGCAACGGTAGATGATTATATCGCTTGGGCTGGGGGCTTTACCGATAGAGCTGAAGATGAGCGTATTTCAATTGTTCGTGCTAATGGCATTGTTATTTTTGTGAGAGAAGGCGAAGAAGCCAAAAACATGAAAATTCAGCGCGGTGATCAAATTTTAGTGTTACCTAAAGTGGATACTAAAATTGTGCAAGCAGTGAAAGATATTACCCAAATAGTTTATCAAATTGCTATTGCAGCAAACGTGGCGATTCGATAATGAATGCTGATGTAATGCAATATTTCATAAGCCTATCTCAACCTATAACAATGAGATTGGTTTAATGGCATCAGTTAAAAAACGCTCAACCCTAAAAGTATGGGGTGATGTGATATTTGCTATCTTTTTAAGGGAAATTAAAAGTAATTTTAGTGATAAATTCGGCTTAAGTTGGGCTTTGGTTTCTCCGATGTTAATGGTCGTAGTTATGGTTGCTATTCGAGGTGCTTTAGATAGTGGCGAAACACACGGGATGCCTACTATTTATTTTATTGTTTATGGGGTTGTGTTGATACAGTTTTTTTTAGGGGTGTTAGAGAAAGTATCAAGATCAATTCAAAAAAATAAACCTCTGTATGCATTCAGACAGGTACAACCGATAAGTTCAATCATTGCGATTGCTGGCTTTGAATTATTAGTGAAAATATTTTTAGTTATTGTTTTAATGACAATCGCTTTTTTTGCTCATTTTGATTTGTATATGAATGACCCTATTGAAGTTATTTTTATTGTCTTAAGGGTTTGGTTAATTGCGATGTCGGTAGGAATGATATTATCTTTAGCAGGTTGTTATGTACCTGAAGTTAATAAATTGCAAGTATTTATAACACGGCCAGTATTCTTTATATCTGGAATATTTTTTAGTTTACAAGATATCCCTAGGGAGTATTGGCATTATTTAGATTGGAACCCTATTTTACATGCGGTGGAGTTAATTAGATATTCTGGATATCCAAATTATGGCGACATTGGTGTAAGTTTCTTTTATTTAGATATGGTCACATTGATAAGTGTTTTTTTTGCCCTAGCCTGTTATCACATTGCCTGGAAACAGGCGATAAGCCGGTAAATAATAATTGCTGGAAAACCGAAAGGTTGGAAAGTTCCTTTTTTATATTTAAGCCTTTAGGTTCATAGCCTATAGCCTTTATTTTGAATTATGCCTGAACAACGATTTTTAGCTTTACGAAAAAGACTTAAACCTGAAGAGTTTAATAGTATAGAGTTTTTAACAAATGAGGCAAAGGCTGTAGAAGAGTCTGATCCTCAACTGTCAAAGCGTATTTTAGTGCGAGTGAAACGTTTAGTAAGTCAAAGTAAACGCGAAGCAAAAAAAACAGTTAAAAGTGAAGGGAACGATGAGAATGCTACTCTTTTAAGCAATGAAAAAAACAAACTAAATACTGAGGCTTCTTCGATAAAAAGTTCAACTAACTCGGTTACTGATGACGTGAAAGCATCTATAAAAAATATTAAATTTAAAAAAATATTAGATCTTTCTCCATTTATTTTACTGGTTATTTTGCCCACCTTCTTATTTGCAGTTTATCAGACGTTATGGGCTACCGAAAGATTTGAGAGCCAATCTAAAGTGATTGTTCAACAACCAGATAGTGCCTCAACATTAGATTCCGGTATGGCCTTATTAACTGGACTAGGTGGTTCAGGTGGAGGCTCTGATCCTGATTTAGTGAAAGCTTACATCTATTCTAATGACATGATTGATTACTTAAACAATAAAATTGCATTAAGAGAACATTACTCTCAATCGTTTATTGATTACTTCAGTGGGATTCATGAGTCAGATTCAAGAGAAACGCTAGACCAATATTATCAAGAGCACCTTGACGTGATTATCGATGATAAATCAGGGGTTATCACCATTAGTGCACAGGCATTTGATAGTGAGTATGCACAATTGTTAGCGAATGCTGTGGTTGAACGAGCAGAATGGTTTATTAACTCAATAGGGCATCAATTAGCGAATGCACAGTTAAGCTTTATGCAAGGTGAGCATAAACTAATAGAACAACGTTTAGCTGATGCACAAAAAGATCTATTAACCTATCAGCAGAAATATAACCTACTTGATCCAACGGCTGAAGGGACTGCAAAGCAACAAATTACTTACACGCTTGAGAGTCAGATTGCCGTTAAACAAACAGAAATAAAAACGATTAGAGCGATCATGAGTGCAAATTCTCCACAAGTGAGAGGCCTGCAGAATGAGTTAAAAGCACTTAATGCACAATTGGAAATAGAAAGAGATAAATTATCACAGTCTGGGTTAGATGAGATTCCGATTAGTGAACTTTTATCTAAATTTACTGACTATAAAATCAAAATGGATTTGGCGTTACAGGCTTATACTTCTTCACAAATCTCATTAGAGAAATCAAGAATAGAAGCCTATCGTCAACTTAAATACTTGATCGTTGTTGAGCAAGCAACATTAAGTGAAGACAACAAGTATCCCGATGTGGTTTATAATATTTCGTTATTTTTACTGTTATTAAGCCTCGCATTTGGCATAGGGAAAATAATTGTCAGCACTATTCGCGAATTAAAATAAATTTGAATAAGTATCAAACTTTAAAGTAAATAAGAAAAGGAATTAACATGAATAATAACCCATTAAACCGCAAAGGAATTATCCTCGCTGGCGGTTCAGGCACAAGGCTTTATCCGTTAACAAAAGTAGTTAGTAAGCAATTAATGCCTGTTTATGACAAGCCTATGATCTATTATCCGCTGTCTAATTTATTCATGGCAGGTATTACTGAAATATTAGTTATTTCGACACCGTTAGAGCTACCTCGATTTAAAGAACTATTAAAAGATGGTTCTCAATGGGGTGTTAAAATTGAATATGTAGTACAACCAAGTCCAGATGGTTTAGCACAAGCATTTTTATTAGCCGAAGAGTTTTTAGATGGTAGTCCTGCTGCGTTAATCTTAGGCGACAACTTGTTCTATGGTCATGATTTAGCTAAATCATTACAAAGAGCCAATCAACAAGAAAAAGGCGCGACGGTATTTGGTTATTATGTTTCAAATCCAACGTCTTACGGTGTTGTAGAGTTTAATGATGCAGGGCAAGCTATTTCAATTGAAGAAAAGCCAGCGGAACCAAAGTCATCATACGCAGTACCAGGGTTATACTTTTTCGATGCTGATGTTGTTCAATATGCAAAAAATGTAAAACCATCACCACGCGGTGAATTAGAGATTACTGACATTATTGAGCAATATCTAACGAATGAAACGCTAAAAGTAGAAGTAATGGGCCGTGGCACTGCATGGTTAGATACAGGTACATTAGATGATCTTCTAGATGCCGCATTATACATCCGTGCTATCGAAAAACGCCAAGGCTTAAAAGTATGTTGCCCAGGTGAAATCGCTTTCCGTATGGGCTACATCGACGAGAAAGGTATCAGAAAGTTAGCAGAGCCATTGAAAAAATCAGGCTACGGCGAATACCTATTAAGCTTGCTAGAGCGCAGAATTCTACCAAGCACCTAGTTAACTATAACCTTAATAGTATGTTGATTTTAGTCTTTAGGTTTTGGTGTTGATTTTTGATATAACGTAATGACGAACAGCATTATAAGATACGATACATCTTGTAAGGGGCGCTGGCTTTAGCCTGCTTGTTTTGACCTTAATCTTTTGAGCTTTAAGTTTGAACCTAGTGCCATTTATGATTCGCTTTGCTCAGCGAAGCTAATCGTTGTATGCGATACATCTTGTAAGGGGCGCATGCTTTAGCTTGCAGATTTTAATGTTTACATGTGTTGATTTTTTGACTTTGTAGTTAACAATCAAAAAACAACACACAAACCCCTGCAGGCTAAAGCCAGCGCCCCAAGTTCAAAAGCTTGTAGTGTTTACATGTATTGATTTCGGTGTTTGGTTTTCGGGGCGCATGCTTCAGCTTGCAGTGTTTAATGTTTGTATGTGTTGATTTTGACTTTGTAGTTAACAATCAAAAAACAACACACAAAACCCTGCTGGCTTTAGCCTGCTTGTTTTGATTTTAGCCTTTAGGTGTTGGTTTTTGATATAACGTAATTGATGAACAACATTGTAAGATACGATACATCTTGTAAAGGGCGCATGCTTTAGCCTGCTTGTTTGGATTTTAGCCTTTAGGTGTTGGTGTTGATTTTTGATATAACGTAATTGACGAACAACATTGTAAGATACGATACATCTTGTAAGGGGCGCATGCTTTAGCTTGCAGATTTTAATGTTTACATGTGTTGATTTTTTGACTTTGTAGTTAACAATCAAAAAACAACACACAAAACCCTGCAGGCTAAAGCCAGCGCCCCGAATATCAAGCTACGCTTGATAGCTATCGCAATTATGTTGAGATGAGCGAGGGTGTTGATTTTTGATATAACGTAATTGATGAACAACATTGTAAGATACGATACATCTTGTAAGGGGCGCATGCTTTAGCCTGCTTGTTTTGACCTTAATCTTTTGAACTTGAAGTTTGAACCTAGTGTCATCTATGGTTTACTTTGTTCAGCGAAGCTAATCGTTGTATGCGATACATCTTGTAAGGGGCGCATGCTTTAGCTTGCAGATTTTAATGTTTACATGTGTTAGTTTTTTGACTTTGTAGTTAACAATCAAAAAACAATACACAAACCCCTGCAGGCTAAAGCCAGCGCCCCGAATATCAAGCTACGCTTGATAGCTATCGCAATTATGTTGAGATGAGGATGGTGTTGATTTTATGATATACCGTAATTGATGAACAACATTGTAAGATACGATACATCTTGTAAGGGGCGCATGCTTTAGCCTGCTTGTTTTGATTTTAGTCTTTAGTCTTTAGGTTTTGGGTTTTGGTTTGTTTTAGTCATTTATGATTCGCTTTGTTCAGCGAAGCTAATCGTCGTATGCGATAACTCGCATACTGGCAGGCTAAAGCCAGCGCCCCGAATATCAAGCTACGCTTGATAGCTATCGCAATTATGTTGAGATGAGCGATGGTGTTGATTTTTAATATTATTAAGTGTTATCTAATTTATAACTGAGTGTATATATGAAATTTATAGAAACAAATATTCCTGATGTAAAAATTGTTGAACCACAAGTGTTTGGTGACGAGCGTGGTTTCTTTATGGAGACATTCCGTACTTCATTATTCAACGAACAGTGTGGTGAGCGTGAATTCGTTCAAGAAAATCACAGTAAATCAAGTCACGGTATTTTACGTGGCCTACATTACCAAACAGAAAATACTCAGGGTAAATTAGTGCGTGTAACAAAAGGTGAAGTATTTGATGTTGCAGTTGATATGCGTAAAGACTCTCCTACATTTGGCGAATGGGTCGGTGTCTTATTATCAGCAGAAAATAAACGTCAACTTTGGGTACCAGAAGGCTTTGCACACGGCTTTTATGTAACAACAGATGAAGCAGAATTTGTATATAAATGTACAGATATCTACAATCCAAGTTCAGAAGTCTCAATTAAATGGGATGATCCTAAAATTAATATCGAATGGCCAATCAACCCTGATCAAAAACCACTATTATCTGCTAAAGATGAAAACGGTTTAAGCTTCTCTGACGCGCCGAAGCTGTAATTAATGCACATATTTATCTCAATAGTCTCCCATCGCCATCATGATGTGATTATCAATCTAGGCACCATTAAAACATTATCTAAATACGATGATATAACCGTAGTATGTAGGGACAATGACCCTGTTGGTAAGCTAAAAAAATATTGTGATAAATATGACACTCATTATATTGCAAATGGTAATGAACAAGGTTTTTCTGCGAATAACAATGCGAATTACATGCATTGTAAATTTGAACTGGGTATGGAAGAAGACGATTATTTCATCCTATTAAACCCAGATGTATTTATCACCAAGTCTAATATATTAACGTTAATTGAACATTTAAAAAAAGGCACGACAGGCTTAGGTGTCGCTAATCTCTACTTAGATAGAGAAGAGATGGTGCAAGACGATAATATTCGCCTATATCCTAAATTTTCTAGCTTCATAAAAACCTACCTACTCAATGACCGTTCTACCATGGTAAATCGTATAAAAGGCTTGTCACCAGATAAAGAGTATTGGGCAAGTTGCGCTTTTATGATTGTAAAAGCGGATGTTTATAATCAGCTTAATGGTTTAGATGAACGTTATTATATGTATTGCGAAGATATTGATTTTAGTTTTAGAGCTAATAAAGCAGGCTTTCCGCTGGAATATTTTGAGAATGTTAAAGCAGTCCATTTCAGACGCTGTTCAAGTAAACAGTTTTTAAGTAAATACTTCTTTTGGCATGTGCAAAGTGTCTTTAAATATTCATTTGGTAAAAAGGAAGAGTCTGCATTAAATTCTAGCCTTGAATATCAAAATCGTTATAAAAAATGATTGATATTGTATTAGCGACCTACAATGGTCAAGCCTTTTTGGCGGAACAAATAAGGTCAATACGAAACAATATCGGCTATCATAAATGGGTTCATAATATCATTGTCATAGATGATGGTTCAACGGATAACACTCAAAATATAGTCGCGACATTAGCCGAACAAGATAACAGAATATTCTGGATTGAAAATAATAGTGGAAAAAAAGGACCTAAAGATAACTTTGCCTTTGGATTAACTAAGAGCAAAGCAGATTACGTTATGCTATGTGACCAAGATGATATTTGGTTGCCTCATAAAATAGAACTCTCTATGCAACACCTAAAGCAAGCTGAAAGCACTTCTCCTCCACAAACACCCTTATTAATTTTTAGCGATAAACAAATCGTAGATGAAAATTTACAACCGATCTGCAGCAGCTATTTCAAACTAAAAAACATAAATAAAGAGTGGTATTTAAAGTTTAATCAACTATGCCAACAGAACGTTATTTCAGGTTGTACCATGTTATTTAACCGTGCATTAATTGATAAAGCGTTACCTATGCCAGAAAAGGCGTATATGCATGATTGGTGGTTAGCGTTGGTTGCACATCGTTGTGGTGAAATTGTGTTTATTGATCAAGCATTAATTCAATATCGTCAGCATCAATCAAATGTAATTGGAGCGAAAAAAAGAGGTTTGTTTTCTTTATGTTTTCAATTTTTTAAACATTTAAAAGCTTTTAAAAAAAGCCAACAAGCGATTATAAATCAAGCGATCGCTTTTAAAGCCTTCGAACAAAAAAATAAAATGATACCTGATGCAACAATTAGTGCATTAAGCAGTCTGAATTATCTACCGATTTACAAAAAAATATCTTTTTTTTGTAAAGGGAATGTGACTCGATCTCATTTTTTAGGTAGACTTGCGCTCTTGATATCACTTTTAACAAGTAAACGTCAACGGCATTAAAAACACACAATGAAAATGAGTAAGGTTGTTATGAAAGTATTAATTACAGGGAAAGGCGGGCAGTTAGCTTGGGAGTTAGAACAGCTAGCGCCTAAAAACGTACAACTACTCAGTTGCTCTGCACAAGATTTAGATATTACCGACGTAGATCAAGTTAATCATACGATTGAACAATTTCAGCCAAACATCGTCATCAACGCAGCTGCTTATACTGCAGTGGATAAAGCTGAAACCGACACAGAAACTGCCTATGCGGTTAATGATCTAGGCAGTGAATATCTCGCGTTGGCTTGTAAAAAGATATCAGCAAAATTAATTCATGTCTCAACGGATTTTGTTTTTGACGGTACTAAAACAACTCCCTATCAAACAAATGATCAAGTTAATCCTATCAATGTTTATGGCGCTTCAAAGCTTGCTGGTGATAGTAAAGTGAATGCTATTTTAGGTAACCAAGCGATCATTATTCGTACCGCTTGGGTATATTCTGTCAATGGTAATAATTTTGTCAAAACAATGTTGCGTTTAATGGCTGAAAAAGAGCAATTAGGTATTGTTTACGATCAAGTTGGCACGCCGACGTGGGCAAAAGGGTTAGCGACCATGATTTGGGCATTAGTGGAAAAAAACCAAAACACTGAATCAACATTAGATGCCGCTAAGATTTTACATTGGACAGATGCAGGTGTTTGTTCATGGTATGACTTTGCCGTAGCCATTCAAGAACTAGCGGTGGAAAAAGGCATGCTTGATAAAACCATTCCAGTGCGTCCAATACCAGCAAGTGCTTACCCTACACCAGCGCAACGTCCAAGCTTTAGCGTGATAGATAAACAGTCAGCTGAACAAGAAAGTGGTGTAGAAACAGTTCATTGGCGCCAACAGTTGTCGACTATGATGGATGAATTAAAAGCAAATTGAAGATTAAAAGATTTATCTAAATAAGTTAACAATAAGGTAAATTGAAACCTTAAATTGTAAAAAACAGCAGTTAATAAACCTTAGATAAGGAATTCTGCTCAATTTAATTAAACGTTGTGATACTAAAAAGTTAGAACCTGACAACGTTACAAATATTAACCCAAAAAGATGGAATAACGACATGAGAAATTTATTAGTAACAGGTGGTGCAGGTTTTATTGGTGCAAACTACGTTTTATATTGGCTTGCAAACAATCCTCAAGATAAAGTCGTGGTATTAGATGCATTAACCTACGCAGGTAATCGTAAAAGTTTAGCATCAGTTGAAAATAACCCAAATTTTGTATTTGCACAGGGTGATATTTGCGATACTGCTTTAGTAGAAACGTTATTAAAAGAGCATAGCATTGATACATTAGTGCACTTTGCTGCTGAATCACATGTTGACCGTTCAATCACTGGTCCAGATGCGTTTATTGAAACTAATATTATTGGTACTTACAGCTTACTTAAAGCCGCTAAAAAAGTGTGGATTGATGAGCCGAAAGCAAATGGTCAAGCACCGCTTAAACATCGCTTCCACCATGTCTCAACAGACGAAGTTTACGGTGAACTAGGACCAAACGATCCAGCTTTCACTGAAGAAACAGCTTATGCTCCAAATTCCCCTTATTCAGCGTCTAAAGCTGCCTCTGATCATCTAGTACGTGCTTATCACCATACGTATGGTTTAGAAGTAACAACGTCGAATTGTTCAAATAACTATGGTCCATATCATTTCCCTGAAAAATTGATCCCGTTGATTATTACTAATATTTTGTTTGATAAACCTTTACCTGTGTATGGCGATGGGCAACAAATTCGTGATTGGTTATATGTTGAGGATCATGCGCGTGGCATTGAACTTGTATTAAACAAAGGACGCCTAGGTGAGAACTATAATATTGGCGGTCACAATGAGTGGGCAAATATCGATATTGTTAAATTAGTTTGTAAGCTTTTAAATGAGCAGTTTAATAAAAATTCAAAACTAGCAGCTGACTATCCATTAGCTAAAGCTGCGTTAGATAACAAAGCAGAAGATCTCATTACTTTTGTAGAAGATCGTGCTGGGCATGATTGGCGTTACGCGATTGATGCAACTAAAACAAATAATGAATTAGGCTACAAACCAGCAGAGTCATTTGAAACGGGTATTCGTAAAACAATTGAATGGTATCTTGGCAGCGAAGATTGGTGGAAGGAACTTTTATAATGAAAGAAAAAACCACCTCGATTTGTTTGCTAGGAGCGACTGGCTTTTTAGGAAGTGCAATAGCTAAAGAACTAGATGATAGAAAAATTGATTGGGTTGGAATTTCAAGAGATGAAAGTGAAGACCCAAGAATTAAAAAGGTTGATTTAACGGATAAAGATGCTCTTTTGGATGTTTTTCGATGTTCATCTATTGTGATTAATGCCTTAGGCTCTGCAAAGCCCAAGGACTATGAAGAAAATCCCACTGATACACTTAATAATTTATGGCAAAATGCGATCAGTTTAAGTGAGTCATTAAAGCTTGGTAAGGTTGCTAAGTTAATTCATATATCTTCTGCAGGAACAGTGTATGGAGAACAAAATGATATTAGGCACACTGAAAAAAGCACAGTTAATCCTATTTCATGGTATGGAAAGGCAAAGGTTATTGAGGAACTCTATTTAGAGAAGCATTGTCAAATTAACGATTGTGATTACCTATGCTTAAGAGTTTCAAACCCTTATGGGAATAAGAAGAAAACGACGCATGGTTTTATCGATGTTTTAATTAACTCAGTACTTTCAGGTAATAAATTCTCTTTTTATGAAGACTGCAATCCAGTTCGAGATTTCATCTACGCTGAAGATATGGCCTTTTCAATTGTAGAATTAATTAAAGTCAATGCGACGGGTCTTTTTAATCTTGGAAGTGGTGAAAGTCATTCATTAAAGTCAATTACTGACTATATTATTAAAAAAATGAAAGGCGAACATTTCATTACAAGAGAATCGAATAAACCTGACTATGATGTGTTAGTGAATAAAATATGTGTTGATAAACTATATCAATATAGAGCAAAGCGTAACTCTATGGATGTTTATCAATATATAGATATAGCTTTAAATGAGAAAATTGGTTAACTATGATAAAAATAAATTCTGAATTAAAAGAAAAATCGTCATTACATATAGATTATGTATACCATGAAAGCGAATATATAGTTATATCGGGTTGGTTTCGTGATAAAAATATAGATTCTTTAGTCATTGAACCACAAAAAGATTATGGGGTAGCTATTAATGGCCAAGACTGTGATTTTGATTTAATAACATTCAGAAGAGGTGATTTAGAAAAAGAGTTCCTCCCTTATCTTTTTCCTGCTTGTTATGGTTTTACGATTAAAGTTGAATATCATGAAGAGGATATTTTTAATTTAGAATTAACGAATAAAAACATAAAGTATTCAATTGACGCATTTGAAAGCTATTTAATTACCGATATTAAATTATTTTCTCAACAAGCTATTTCACCAATGAGCGATAAAATAAGAAATTTTTTATCCGATGTTGTCACTGCTAATAAAAAAAATGCCATAAAAAATAGTGATGAAAAAATAGAGTTAAGTGAACAACTAAAACTACTCGCGATCGATTGGCGTTTATTTGCAAGTGAAAATAATATTCCTGAAAATGAAGACCCGATTAACTTCTATATTCAAAATAAATATTCAACAGAGTTTGTTATAGAAGATCAATTTTCAACCTCATATTATAAAAAAGCTTATCCTGGTGTTGTTGAAAACAACCTAGATCCTATTCTTCATTACTACCTTTGGGGGAAAGCTGAAGGACGCCAAGGTCATGAAGCTCCTATAAAGAATGATCATTTGGAAGAGTTAACATCTCAAATAGAGTCGTCGGAATTAGACTTTCAAATGGAGGCGTCAGATAAAGATTTTTATATCGATATACATGATCAAAATGCTGATAATGAGATATTGGTACCATTTACCTCAGATATCGAAGCAGTAGAGCAAAGCGTTGATATTGAAACGCCAGAACAACATACAGAAATGGTTGAAAGTAAATTAGCACCTTCAAATGAAGACGCTCAAGAAAAGAGCCTTTTGTATCGCCAGTTGAGCTCGTTGGACATCGATTGGGCACAATTTTCTTCAGATAATCATATACTCGATTCAGAAGATCCGATTGATTTTTATATTCAACATAAAGACGTACAAGACTTTATTGTTGGTGATGATTTGTCGACCGAGTTTTATAATAAAACGTATCCTGATATCACATTGCATGGTGTCGATTTGCTCTTGCATTACTTCACCAATGGGAAACAAGAAGGGCGCTTAGGAAGCTTTCAAGGGTTGATTAATACGCATTATATTGGCGGGAAAAAAGAATATAATCCTCTATTGCCTACTATCGTTATTGCATGCCATGAATCATCAGCAACAGGTGCACCTTTAGTTGGCCTAAACCTAGGCTTGTCTATATGTGAAGAATATAATGTTATCCATATTGTTTTGCATGAATCAACTTTACAAGACGATTTTGTAGATAACTCCGTTTTTACATTGACTCATTTACGCAACAAAGAAGCCACCATAAAAATATTATTAGAATGGCTACATGAACAATTTAAACTTGATTCAATTATCTGTAACTCTGTCGAAACCTACTCAGTACTTGAAAGTGCATCAGACTTAAATATTCCAGTCATAAGTTTACTCCATGAATTCAGTGAATATACACGACCAAGGGGCAAAATAACGAATACTGTGATTAATTCAGATAAAGTCATTGTTCCTGCAAGAATTATCGCTGAATCTGCCTATAAAGAAATGAAAGACTACTTTGGTATTAAAAACAAACCAAATAATATGGTTGTATTACCGCAGGGTAAATTGCCTTTTTTACCACAAAATAATGGTGTTAATTTATCTGTAGAGCAGCTAAGAGCGAAATTTAACATCAGCAAAACAGATAAAGTGATTGTCGGAGCGGGCTATGTTCAAACCCGTAAAGGGGTTGACTTATTTGTTGATGCGGCAGCAAAAATTAAAAAACACTATTCGAAAAGCTGTAAGTTTATCTGGGTTGGTGGTGGTTATGATCCCGAGCATGATATTGGTTGTTCAGTCTGGCTACAAAGTCAGTTACAAGAATTTGGCTTAGAGGGCGACTTTTATTTTTTAAACCACCAAAAAAGCTTAGATGATATTCTCGATTTAGCAGATGTTTACTTATTAACATCCCGACTAGACCCGTTTCCTAACGTCGTTATCGATGCGTTACAAGCGGATCTACCCGTTGTCTGTTTTGACCGTACAACAGGGTGTGCTGAATTTCTCTTAGAGAATAAATCAAATAGTGCAGTTGTCCCTTTTTTAGATACCACCGAAATGGCAAAAAAAGCAATAGGATTTTTAGGTGCTAAAAAGCAAAATCCAAATGTTAATCGTCGATTAGTTAAAAATAAACTAGATTTTAATAAATATGTTAAAAGCCTAATTTCAATTATCGAAGAAAGTAAAGCTGAAATAAAAAAACGCAATGAAATAGTAAAAGCGATTGCTGAATCAGGCCTGTTTAATCTCAGTTTTTATAATAAAGGTGATGATAACTCCGCTATTGAGTACTACGTAAAAACATCTCTAAAAGGGATTCATTCTACGTCACCAATGCCAGGGTTTTCGGTAGGGAAATGGTTTGAAGATAACAAACCAGAAAGTATTTACACAGTGCCACTTTATGAACAAATTAAGTCAAATAACCCTGTGGCTACACATAATTGTTTATTAGTAAATGGTGACTGTCAAAGTGTTTCTACCAAAAAAATAGCGGTTCACCTTCACCTTTACTATTTTGACCTTGCGGAACATTTTGCTACATACTTCTCTTGCTTACCAAGTGGTTTTGATTTGTTCGTCACTGTTTGTGAATCAGATATAGAAGATAAAGTGCAAGCGGCTTTTTCAAACATCGGTGCAAATAAAGTTGAAGTGATTGAAGTTGAAAATATTGGTCGTGATGTTGCCCCATTCTTTATCTCTTTAAGAAATAAAGTGTACAAGCAAGGCTATGATATTGTTGGTCATTTTCACAGTAAAAAATCGAATGATGTAGACCAAGGTACAGGCGACAGGTGGCGAGAGTACCTATTAACTAACCTAATTGGTTCAAAAGAAACTATTAATGATATTTTTAAACCTTTTGAAGATGACAACATTGGGCTTGTATTTGCTGAAGATTGTCATAATGTAGACTTTGGCAAAAATAAAACGTTTTCTGACACTCTATGTGATGCAATGAACATTGAGCATTTAGCCACCGCGACACTGTTCCCATTAGGCACTATGTTCTGGGCTAAACCGCAAGCGTTAGCTCCCTTATTTGAACTTGATCTGGAATCTTATCTGCAAAAAGAACCATTGCCTTACGATGGCTCTTATATGCATGCGTCTGAACGTTTAGTGTCGCATGTGGTGTCACAAAGTGGTTATCAACTACAAACTGTATATACAGAAGGTACAAAATGGTAGATATGAAAAAAAAATTAATCATCCATATTGGTACACCTAAAACGGGTACTAGCTTTTTACAAGAAGTCTGTATAAAAAATTACGATAAACTTTTAGCATCGGGGGTTTTATACCCTGGAGTTGAAAGTAATAGTTTTGTTAAAAAAGCTAATATTCCAATTAATGCTAGTCATATTTTAAGATATTTTTTTAATAAACTAGATAAAGAAAGTATATGTAATCTAATTAAAAATGATTTTATTTCATTATTCAACTTTAATGTAAATACTGTGTTAATTTCAGATGAAACACTCATTGCTTATAATGTACCTAATCAGGGGAATTTATTTATATTTGAGTGCTTAATTGAAGTTTGTAAAGTGTTAAATATTGAGCTTTCATTCGTCGCCTATTATAGAAAACCAAGTAAATATCTACCTTCTCATTGGGCACAGTTAGTAAAAAAACACCAAGAAACTCGCTCTTTAGTCGAATTTGTTGAACAAGAAAAAATTCCTTATTGGAGTAACTTAATCACCCTCTATAAATTTTATAATAAAGTTTCTATTTATTCATACGATCAAGAGGCTAAAACAAATAAAGGTATTTCAAAATCATTTTTTAATACCATTAATATTAATTGTGAAGAGTTAGAATCGCTGAATAATGATGAAGTAAATTCCTCTTTGTCTTTAAATGCATTGACAGCTTTACGCCTAATAAATGCTGAGTTTGAAAATGATGCCATTAATGAGGTAGAGAAAACGTTAACTAATGCGGTAGCTAAACATAAACTGAACAAGCCAGTTTTATCTGAACATATGGAATCGGTCGTTGATAAATTATATCAGAGTGAATTAGATGTATTAGCTTTAGCTTCATCGAATAATTAGGATTTTGAAGCTTTAAACTTAGTTAACTACCGATTAAAGAGATCAAATGCTTAAAAAATTATTTATACATTCAGGTACACCAAAAACAGGGAGTAGTTTTTTGCAATCTGTTTTTAATAAAAGCTCAAAGGAATTAAATGAGTGTGGCATTTTATATCCAGGTGTATATAAAAATACTTATCAGCCATCTTCAAATGTAGATATAAATGGTCAGTTATTAACTAGGCTGTTAATTTATAAAACAAGTAAGCAACTGCATGACGTTAAACATAAATTGATTGAAATGCTGACAGGTTTGTTTTCACTGGGGAAAAATAAAGTTTTTTTATCAGATGAGACACTAGGTATCGTCAATCCAGAAATTTGGAACATTATTAATGATGTTTGTTTATCACTTAATATTCATTTAGTTGTTTTTTCTTATTTTAGACAGCCAGAAAAATATTACCCGTCACATTGGGCACAAATAGTGCGTAATCATGGTGAAGTTAAATCACTAATTGACTTCTTAACTACTACCGACTTACAAGTCTGGAGAAACATATTAATTATCAATGATGTAGTTGATGATTCGTACAGTTTTTCATATGAGAATGAATTAGTTGGTGAGTTTGGCTTACTGTTATCTGCTGCTAAAGTATTAGATATCTCCCCTAAAGTGTTCATTGTAAATTCTATTAATAAACGTAATGTCAATCCATCTCTTAGTTTAAATGCTTTAACTGCAATACGGTTAATTAATGATGAATTTGGTGAAAAAGCAGGTAAAGAGCTAAATGTACAATTAACAAGCTTAGAGGCAACGAATAAAAAATCTAAACCCGCTCTTGATTCTGCTAAGCAAAGCTTTATACGCGGTAAACATTGTGTTGAGCTTGAAAAATACCAAAAAATATATCAAAGCAGTCGTGATAAATTAAATTTTATAAAAATATAGTTTATGAGAATATCTTGGTTATAAGATTATGTAATAAAGGAAAGTGTAATGACAGATGGAGTTAATGCTGTTCAAAGTGATATAGATGACCACCCAGATATTGAAGTACGTGATGGTGTGTTAAAAGTAAATGGGTGTTTATTTCTTCGTCAAAAAGGCGTAGCACAACAGCAATTTGATTATTTTCTAGGGAATAAAAAAATCCCAGATGAAAGTGTAAATAACTTTAAATGTAATATTAAGCATAACTTATCTTTAGCAAATGAGGTCGGTTTTAAATATTTACACATCATTTATCCTGCTAAACCTTGTGTATATAAAGAATCTTTTAAAGATATTGGTGTAGACATTAACTCTATTGTCACATCAGAGCATCTCATGCCTTCTGTCATATATGGAGAGTCGATAACTCGTCACTTCTACTTTGATGATACACATCACAACGATCAAGGTCTATATGAAATAATAAAACAAGGCCTTGTTGCTATAGGTGAAGATATCTCGAAGTTAGTTCCTATATACAAGCAAATGACTCGGCAAGGAGGATTAGGGAAGATGTATGGCTCAGAACCGCATATGTCGGAACACCTTGAATATTTTGAGGGGCATACCAAAGGTGTTATTCAAAGGTTTAGTCTCGCAGAATATCTTGCTGGTAACTCAGGTCATATTGATTTTAATTTCAATGGTAATGCTATCATTAAAAAACGAATTGTGTTGTTTGGTGATAGCTTTTTTAGAAACTCTTTGGATATTTTTAGTGAGATTTTCGAGGAAGTTATTTACTTTAGAAACCCTTATATATTTACAGATATCGTTAAAGTATTAACCCCCGACATTGTATTGACTGGTAATGCTGAGAGATATTTAGTCGATGTGCCTAACTCTGCACTGCCAAAGCCTTATTTTTTAAATTTTTTCGGTGAAAAGTTTCGTTCTGTAGATATTCCTTTTAACACTAAAAATATGTTTAGCATGCTTTTTTCTGGGCGAAATGATAAAGAATTCTTAGCTTGGAGAAGTATTAATCTATTAACTATCACTCGTGAAAAACAATTAGATCCGCTAAAAATTACTCTTGATGACTTTAAAACGGAAAAAGACTTTTATTTTTGTTATCAATTAGCTGTTTTTTGGGAAAGTAAGGATATTAATTATTCTTTCCATTTAATTAAACTAGCATTAAAAATTAGACCAAATGGTCCTGTATTAAAGAAAAAACATGATGAATATAAAGCTATTCTTGATACAAATAAATTCAAGAACTTATTAGGTAATAGTACTGTAGGAAATAAGAAACCCATTATTGTTAATTGGTTAAACACAGATTCGCTTCAAAAATTGGTTTCACTCTACCCAGATATTAATATCAATGTGTTGAAAGGGAATTTAAAAGAAATAATACATACTGATAATACTGCTATGTTTATTAAACAACTTTCACGTGGTTATTTAGAGTTAAAATGTCCAATACATAACAAAATTGCTAAATGCCAACACTCTTTAGCTTTTAATAATTCGAATGCTTTATATTTTAAAGGAGATGAGCCATTTTATTTACTGCAAGATGAGTTTTCCATCGACGCTTTTTATTATCCAAATTCCTCGGTTGTTATTTTATTAAATGGTAGCTTTAACTATAAAGTTAAAATTAACCACCTTACATCTCAGTTAAATGAAAACAAAGAAAAACTAAATAAATATTACGCTAACCCCACACATTCTTGGGGAATATATTGCTTTCATAAAAGTCCTTATCATTATTACTATTTTCAAGTGTCAAGTTTTTTACCTTTACTTGAAAAAGAAAAAAATCTCAACAATGTCATTGTTTATTCTTTAAAAGGAAGTTCTTATCTAGACTTGTCAAGAGTTTCAAATAAGATAAGTAAAGATATTATGTTAGATTCTCCATTTACTATAGAAGAGCAATTAAATTCTAACTCTTTTTATATTAAGTTTGGAGAGCACACTAATAAAATAAAGTTAGAACAATTCATCGCATGTGATGAGTTACTTAATAACTATTTAATAACTGAAATTTATAATAATAAAAAAATTAATAGAATTAAAGAATCTAAATCTCAATCTTATATTTTATGGTTAGGTATAGATTCAGGGAAAAGAACGTGGGTAGAGCAAGTTGATTCTTATAAGGAGCTTATTCGCGAATTAATTTTAGCAGGCCTCAGCGTTACAGTAATAATAGATGGCTGGACTAATGCTAAAGGTCTTGGTGAAAATATTTCATTATATTCAGGAGATAAGATCTTAGCTGATAAATTGATAAGCTATTTTGTCAATACGGAAGTAGTCTTCATTGACTTAATTGGTGAATATGCCGAAATTAAAGCTAAAATAGCTCTTGATGTTGATTTTTTTATTACAAGTCATAGTACAGCTTCTATATGGGTTTCTCGTTTTGCAGGTAAAAATGGCGTTACACATATTAGTAATGCTGCAAGAGCGACAGCTATTTCTGCACATGTTCACCCTAAAGCAGTATTAATACCTGAGAATTGCATTAATGATATTCATAGTGAAAGCCCATCGAGTACATTTCATGTGTCTTATAGCCTCAGCACAGAAAATTTTATGAAAATAACATTTCCTTTAGCTTTAGAGGCTTTCAGCAGAAAGGTTTAATTCTTTTATCGAAGGTGTTTTTTTTAGTTTATTGCTTATAGATATGAATTATTACAAATGAATATTTCTGTAGGGCAAGGCTATGAATTCAATAGAACGCAATTTATTCCAAACTTTTGAGTTTAAATTGTCAATTTTTCCATCATAATTGATGATATATTAGTTTGATATATTAGATGAAACACATATTTAAAAATAAGGTTTATAATGAAAATTTTAGATTGCACATTGCGCGATGGTGGCTATTACAACAATTGGGACTTCGAACCTACTGTTGTTGAAGCCTATTTAAAAGCAGTTAGCGCTGCCAATATTGATTATGTTGAGCTTGGTTTACGTAATTTTCCTAAAGCAGGATTTTTAGGGGCTTATGCATATACTACAGAAGCGCACCTTAATACACTGGATTTACCTGAGGGGCCTACTTATGGCGTGATGGTTGATGCTAAAACAATTTTAGAGTCTGAGTTGTCTGTTGAAGATGCGATCGATGCCTTATTTGTCCCTGCAAGTGAGAGTAAACTAAGCTTGGTGCGCGTTGCAGCACACTTTCCTGAAGTCGAACATTCTGGGCCTATCATAAAGCATTTGAAATCATTGGGTTATATTGTTGGTTATAACTTAATGCAAGCGGGTGGAAAACCGGATGAAGTGATTGCAGATAAAGCCCGTCAAGCTACTGAATGGGAAGGTTTAGATGTGCTGTATTTTGCTGATTCACTGGGGAACATGGACCATGATGAAGTTGAACGTATTGTTAAGGTGTTACGCACTCAATGGCAAGGTCCATTAGGTATTCATACGCATAATAATATGGCAAAAGGGTTGGATAATAGCTTGTCGGCTAAAAATGCAGGTGTAAGTTGGCTTGATGCGACGATTACTGGTATGGGACGTGGTGCGGGTAATACACAAACTGAGAGTTTATTGGCAGTATTAGATAAAGGAGACACTAAATATGTTTCTAAGCCTATCTATGAATTAGTGATTCGACACTTTGAACCAATGCAAAGAAAATACGGTTGGGGTAGTAACTTACTGTACTTTCTTGGGGCTCAAAATGATGTGCACCCGACTTACATTCAAAATTTATTGTCTAATACCCATTATGGGACAGATGAAGTAGTCGGTGCGATTGATTATTTAAGTAAACTAGAAAGTACTACGTCGTATAATGGAGCTGTGTTAGATACTGCTTTATCGTTTAATAGTAGTAAAACAGTCACGTCAGGTAGTGACGCAGTCAATGGTATTTTTAATAATAAAAATGTATTAATCATTACTAATGCACCTACTACTGAAAAGTATTTAAATGCAGTTCTATTGTACATAACACAATATAAACCAGTGGTTATATCCATTAACATTTCTAATGTTATACCTGCTGACATGATTGATTATTATGTTATCTCACATAATGCTAAATTTTTATCTGATGCTAATGGTTACAAAGAGCTTAACAAGCCTGTCGTTTTACCTGTACACCGTTTTTCTGCTGAAGAGCTTTCCCTTATCGACAACGTACAAAAGCTAGATTACGGTCTAGAAATTCAAGCTAATGTACTTACTTCAAATACAACGCATTGTATTATCCCTTCAGATATTACTGCTGGGTATGTGTTAAGTATGTTATTAGAGTCTCAACCAACATCGATTAAAACAGTCGGTTTTGATGGTTACGATATCAATGATTTACGTCAGCAAGAGATGGTTAAGATTCTAGAGTTATATAATAAAGACAAGCGTAGTTGTGACATTGTTTCTTTAACACCAACGACTTACCCGCTAACTAAAGGCTCTGTTTATGCACCACCTTGCTAATTATGATGTGTATATTTTTGATTGTGATGGTGTGATTTTAGACTCTAACCAGTTAAAAATTGATGCTATGCGTAATGCGCTTTTACCAATAGTAACGGATGCTAATAAAGTCAATGAATGTGTTGATTACTTTCGTAATAACTTTGGCCGCTCACGTTTTCATCATGTTGAGTTTTTTGTTGAAGCGTTATTACAGTTAAATGAAGACGCTAAGTTGTCGACTAGAGAAGCAATTTTGAAAGCTTATTCTGGTCAATGTAAAACGCTTTATTTATCTGCAAATTTGACGCCTGGTTTTATTGATTTTGTGAGTGGGTTAGACGGTAAAAAGTATATTGCTAGCGGCTCTGAGCAAGGTGAGTTACGGCAGGTTTTCAAAGAAAGAGGGTTAGATACTTACTTTAAGGGTATCTACGGCTCTCCTGCTAAAAAGTCTGATTTAGTGAGGGATGTACTGGCAACTAATACAACTAACAATGCAGTTATGTTCGGTGATGCGGTGTCTGACTTTGAAGCTGCGCAATTGAATAATATTGATTTTGTTGCTTATGTACCATTTTCAAATGTTAAAGACAAAATGACGGCGCTTTGTAAAGAAGCTAACACTGTTGTAATTCAATCGTGGGAAGAATTAAATGGAAAATAATATGAAGTATGCAGTTGTTATTCCTGCTCGGTTTCAATCTAGCCGGTTTCCTGGGAAACCTTTAGTTGATATTTGTGGCAAGACAATGATCCAACATGTTTGGGAAAAATGTTGTGCGGCGGTTGATCCTAAAGATGTTTACGTTGCTACCGATAGTGAGAAAATTGCTCATTGTGTTGAAGGTTTTGGTGGAAAGGTCGTGATGACTTCTTCTGATTGTTTGACAGGCACTGATAGGTTGGCTGAGGCCAACCTTACTTTAGATTGTGATTTTTTGATTAATGTACAAGGTGATGAACCTGTTATTGACCCTAATAATATTATTAAAATAATAGAGTCGTATAAAAGAACGGGTAATATTACCAATGCGTATTGCGAAATTAATTCAGAAGAAGAGTTTCGCTCTTTAACGGTTCCTAAAGTGGTGACAACCAAAGAGCAGAAGCTACTATACATGAGCCGTTCATCAATACCGCTTACTAAAAGTGGTAGTTATGTAAAGGCATATAAACAGGTTTGTGTTTATGCTTTTAGCAGAGAGCATTTATCATTTTTTACTTCTCATGCAGAAAAAACGCCATTAGAAGAAATTGAAGATATTGAAATATTACGCTTTTTAGAATCAGATATACAAGTTGACATGGTGGAAGTTGAAAGTGGTTCTCTCGCTGTTGATGTGCCTTCTGATGTAGATAAAGTAGTTGCTTATTTAAATACACTATAGCTGAGTTAGTTTTTATCACTGGCTAAGAATATTGCACTTTATTTAAACTGATAAAGTGCAATATTTACAATAAATACAATAAATACAATTTATCAATTGTATTCTTTTCACTCATTTAGTATTGGTAATAATAAGCACGGTTTATTATGTAAATACTTAAATACTCTTCGACTAACCAATTTTCTTTGCAATAGAATGTTAACTTCCGCTTTTCGGTACATCGTGCAATAAATTTATCTCACTATAACGTCGTTTGTCGCTTTATTTTTATGAGTGGTTGCTCAACAATGCATTTATTTGTTGTCACGGATCCGAATGCTTGGATATACCGATATGTATTAGATAGAACAATTGGGCTAGATAATTTACGTTTAAATTTTTTATTATATCAATTGTATTAAATTTTATGTAAAGCATAAGTTAATGTGAATGATTGTTTCATTTATGAAGCTTATAGCTAAGAAATAGGGCTAATTAGTAACATAGATCTGTAATTTATTATCATTAGTCTTATATTGCTTCAAAAAAATAACGATTTTAATAGTGAGATTCATTGGTGTCTACTGAACTGGTTTTTATGTGATGATTCTTTTATGTTGAAGTTGTTCTGATTATTTTTCTTTAGGTATTTTCTGATGTTATTTCAACTTTAAATAATAAATTCATATTATAGGCTATTGATGTTATGAAGTTAACTTTATATAACCTTAAACAGTTATGAATTATGGAATGATAAAAATTATAGCTAAGTGTCTACTTTATTTTGATATAGTAAGGTTTAAAGTGAACTAAATGTCTATCTCTGCGGTTCTGTATAGGTTAAATTTATTTGAAATAGTAAAAAATATTATGTGACAATTTAATACTTCTTTATAAAAATAACGGAGATATGACAACATGACTATTTCCTTCATAATACAATGTTTGTATTTTTGATATTAGGTTTTTAACGTGATTAACATAATAAGTATGTGTATGCCTTAATATAAAAAATTATTTTGATTTTTTATATTAATATTGAAAAACACTTTCTCATAAATTAGGTTTTTAATGTCTCAATCTAAAAAAATTGCTCTTATTTGTGCCGGTTTTCACCGCAGTGCGACCTCTGCTACTGCTAATTATTTATATGATGCAGGACTAAATCTAGGTGATAATCTTGTGCCTGGGCATATCAGTAATGCAAAAGGGCATTTCGAAGACTGGGATATGGTTAAGTTACATGATCAACAGTTAACGCTTTCAGGCACTAATTTACAGTTTCATGATCAATGTAAGCTACTTCATGATCCCATACCATTTAAACGCTACGCACAAGAACGATTTGATCATGCTGAACATTGGGGAGGTAAGGATCCTCGTGCTTGTCTTTTTTTAGATGATTGGGATGAGGTTTTGCAAGACAACGGTCGATACCTTTTTATTATAAGGCACTGGAGTTGTTGTATTGAATCTCTGTTGCACCGTCATAGTAGAGAATTAGCGCACCATTTACCTCAACCTAAGCCAGAGAATGAAGGGTTAAAGTTATGGTTGCAGCCGCAACTCGCGGCACAAATGTGGTTAACTTATAATAAGCGTATTTTAGACTTTGCAACTAAGTATAAAAGTAAAGTTTTATTGGTCTCTCAACGTGCTTTATTTGAAGGGGCACCAATATTATCAACGTTGAACTCTCGATTTGGTTTTAATTTAAATGAAAATACGGCTTCTCCTTTTCAGAACGAATTATTACGAGATGAAGCCTGCGTAGGTATTAGGGATTCACTTTCTTATTCTTTAAAGCATCAACTTGATGCTGTTTGGTCTGAACTATTAAGTTTATCTGATTATAAATCTCACAATGAGAAGCCTATTTATTTTGAAGCTCCTATTCTAGATAGTCAGTTATGGGTCTCTTATCAAAAAGCACTAGATAACAACGTTCAAGTAACTAGTACGCTAACTGCGCCAAATACTATTAATAATTTAGAAAATAATTGGTTAGATTCACTCTCTTTGATCAACGATCAAAAAGCATTAATTATTATGTTGAATTCTGCAACTCAAGCACAATTAACGCAGTTAGATATCAAAAAATTTCTGGAACTTTTTGAGGGCGCATACAGTCTAAATGGTGAACTTTTACTGGCTGTTGGAAAGTTATTAATGCGAATTTCAAGATCTGATTTAGCCATTAATTACTTCGAAAAAACGGTTACATTAGGTATTTATTTTCCTTATGTTGATATGCTGCTTGGAGACTGTTATCAAAAGCTTTCTAAATTTCATAAGTCTTTATATTTTTACGATAAAGCAATTAAGAATAATTCCAAACAGCCTCTTTTTTACACTCATAAAGCAACGTGTTTAATTCGCTTAAATAGAATGGACGAGGCTGAAGATGCTTTTAATAAAGGTTTAAAAATGGGAAGCGATAAACCTGAATGTGTACTGCCATATTGTGACTTTTTAGTCAATAATGAGAAAGAAAATGATGCGAAGCTTTTATTGGTAGACCTCATTAATAAGACTAACTCTTCTCTTGCTCGAGCTTTGTTAACACAAATAGAATTAAAAGCTGATTACAAACAGGGCGAAGCTTGCTATTTAGATACTATTAAAGAAAACATGAACAAAAAAGATACACAAAAATGGTTAGCAGATGCTTGCTCTTATATTACTTGTTCTGCTAGTGAAGCTGATTTTATTACCCGTATATACGGGCACTGGAAAGGAATCATTAAATAAGAGATGTATAAATTGCAATTTCTGATTTATAACTAAAATGGTTTTTTATGAAAAAAATAATAATATTAACAGCATTGAAACTTATACCTATAACTCTTCAAAGCAAAGCAATATGTAAAGCGTTAAATTACCTTTCTGAAGAGCACAATTTAACTCAGCTTGAATCTCAAGTCATTAAATTGAATGTGAGTGACCTTAAAAGAAATTGGTTTGTTATCTATGAAAAAAATTCTTTTAAGGCTACCAGAAGTCATAAAGCTAATGTAGAAGTCACAATGAAGCTTGAGGTTGCATTAAATTTTCAAGATAAAGTGTCTATCATTAATGCATTAGAGCAGGAAAAGGTTAAATTTAAAGGGGAAGATTCTAATATAAATACTATTAGTGATTGGTTGTACCATGTTGACGAATATCGTTTAATAAACCTGTCTAATCGTTTTTTTTCTTTCTTAAAAATAAAGTCTTCACAACCGCCAAGGCTTGATGTCGACACTGTTAGTTTAGAGGATTTGAAAAACAGCCTGGATATTGATTTTATTCGAGATGAAGCGGTTAAATTAGAAAAAGTTAACTTAGAAAAAGCATTGTCTTTAATGTCATTAGCATATCAAGCTCGACCTGGTGGTTTATTTATTGAAGAAAAAGTAATTGAGTATAAGAAAGCTTTAAATATTGAGCTCTAATTATATTTTTATATAATTATTTTGTTCGTAAATAACACAATCTGTTAATTTTACTATAAGATAAAGATTAATCATTAATATCAATAATTTATTATAGAGATCTCAAATGTCAATTACATCACTTCAACAGTTAGGAGCAACGCTGGTTGCCCCGATGTTTACTTTTTTTAATCACAAACTGACAAAAGAGATAAATACCCAAGAGCCGATCTTTTTTTTAGCAAGGGAAGGTTATTGGTTTAGTCGTTCGTATTGTGAGTATTGTCGTGTTAATGGACATGTTGATAATAGCCAGTATATGTTGGTGTCTAGAGCGTTCCTTTTCAAAATAGGGTTAACTGAGCCTAAGACCTTCCCACTGTCATTAGATTTTAAATTCGAAGGTAGCTTATATGAATTAATGCGATCTAGATTTATGCTAAGTGATATTAGTTTAAAAAATATATTTACAGAAAAACAGCAGCAAAAAACTATTACACTCCCTGAAAATATCGAAAAAATATCAACGTTATTGGAGCAAAAACAAGCGAAATTAAAAATTGCTATCGAACCTTCAAGAGTCGCTTATCAAGAGTACTTGACCTCTATTGGTTTTTTTAAAGTTGATACGGCTAATTTAGTTGATCTTGGCTATAGTGGTACCATTCAAACTTTATTGACGATTTTATTTAAAAAAAATACAAAAGGGCATTATCTTATCGCCTCGAAGCCAGGTGAACAGACGATTGAAAATAAAAAAGTGACGATGGTTGGGTATTTAAAAGAGGGTGTTAAAATGGGCGGTGGGTATATTCCACTGGACCGTTCTATGTTTTTGGAGTCTTTACTCACAGCGCCGGTCGGACAGTTTCAAGATATTCGTTTAAGTCCTTTGCCTGATAATACCTTTGATATTTATTATGGGCGTAAAGTGACTTCGCAACACCAGTTCCATTTACTTGAGCAGGTGTGCCAAGGCGCGATTAGACAAATGAACCAATATGTTGAACACGGCGTCTCTTTTTCAGAGGCAGAAGTAGAAACGCTCTATACTACATTTGTTACAAAGAAAGGTATGTTACCGAAACATAGCTGGCCTCTTTTTACGATTGATGATGACATTGCCAATGAAGGCACAGTTAATGGTTTAGACTTTTTTGGATTGAAATTATGAATTACAGAGCAATAATTAATCGCTTACCTTTGGTTGGAAGTGTGTTAAGAAGTAACCCAAAGCTAATGCAAACTGCAGTTAACATTGAAAATAAGTTAATAAAACGTGTAGAGGTCCCGGCAAATGAAATTCCAATACATGTACCTGTTCCTATTAATAACAGCCCCAATTTATTGAACGATGCAAAGAAGCATGGTCTTTTTAATTTTGCATGGTACTGTGATGTGCAAGATAAACCATTTGACTCAGAAGCCTCTGCTTTTAATGATTATTTAATGAAAAGCCGCTTTTCTAGCGTCAGTCCAAGTCCTGCTTTTAATAATTGGGATTATTTAAAAAACAATTTAGATGTATATCATTTTGGTTTAAGCCCACTTGAACATTATATTTCAACAGGTATTAAAGAAGGGCGCATTAATACGCCTTTTGCACCGAGATGGGAGCCTAAAGATAAATTATATGATGAAATAGATACTACACTTATTAAGAAACAAAAAATTGCAGTGTGCTTACACGTTTTTTATGAAGACTTTTTAGATTATTATCGACAATGTTTAGAGCATTTTCCAGTGAATGTGGATGTGTTTATTTCTGTCAGTGATATCGCTTTAAAAGATGTTGCGCTTGAAAAATTAGGATCGTTAATTACAGTCAATAATATTGAAGTAGTTGCTGTTCCCAACCGAGGTCGTAATTTTGGGCCTATGTTAGTTGAATATGGTCAAAAGCTGTTAAATTATGATCTTTTTTGCCATTTGCATTCTAAAAAGTCTCTCTATTCAGGTCGTCCACAAACACAATGGGCAGATTATTTAGGTGAGTTTTTATTAAATGATGCGAATGTTATTGCTAAGGCGATTACTCATATGGCAAAAGATAATGAGTGTGGTATTTATTACCCAACGTCTTTCATGATGATGCCTGATTGGGTTAATCATTGGCTTAAAAATAAGCCCTTTAAAAATAAGCTTTTTGATGAATGGCAGATTAAAGACCATTCTGAATTTCTTGCTTACCCTGTCGGTGGTATGTTTTGGGCTAAACCAAACGCTTTAAAACAGTTATTAGAGAAAGAATACAAATACGAAGACTTTCCTGCTGAGCCTTTACCTAATGATGGATCGGAATTACATGCATTAGAAAGAACGATTGGCCTATTAGCTGAACGTAATGGTTATAAGCAGCTATTTTATTACCCTGAATTAGGGCGTTTTACAAAAGATAAAAGCCATATTTTTGCTAATTATGTCTGTAGCCAAGAACAGCTTCTTCATAAAATTCAACCTTTTGATATCATTTCATTTGATGTGTTTGATACACTCGTTCGTCGTTCTCATTTTGTCCCTGATTATGCGAAACTGAAGTTAGGTCAATATTTAGTAGAGCAAGGCGAAGTAAAAGATGCGCATGCCTTTGTTAAATTGAGAAATGCTGCTGAGTTTACGGTTCGTAAGCAAAAGAATTTTAAAGGTGATGTTAAAATCGTTGAAACCTATCAGCAATTAGGCAAAGAGTTGAGCTGGGATGAAGAAAAGTCCCTGCATTATTCTGATATGGAGTTTGCGTACGACCTTGATATGATTGAAAGTAAAGATGAAGTCGTTGATATCTTGAATGCTTTAATTGGGCAAAGAAAGACCGTTTATATTATTTCTGATACTTATTACTCTGAGCACCAAATTGTATTAATGTTAAGAAAGGCAGGCGTGACAAATGGTTATCAATTATATGTGTCTTCAGAGTTAGACTTACGCAAAGATAGCGGTACTATGTGGGCATTTATGAAAGAGCACTTAGCTGATAAAGGATCTTTTGTACATGTGGGTGATAATGCGGTGGCTGATGCTCAAATACCAGGTGACTTTGGTTTGACTAACTTACATATTCTTAACCCGATGGACAAATGGCAAGCTGCAGGATGGGATAACCCATTCAATGAAGGCAATGAATTAAATGAACAACAAATTTTAAAATGGGGACCTCTGATTAGTCAGTTTGGTCGTTTCCCATTCTTAGGCGAGTAATTATAAAGTATGAGTATAAATCTAAATCAACCTAGAACAATCGTGTTTCACCCTGGCATCGGTAAAACGGCCACCAGTGCAATACAAAATGTGGGCTTTAAGTTACCTGCCAATCTTAGTGATCAGGCTTGTTTTTCTCCATATGGTGTTCATGGTGGTGCAAATAATGATCTTGCGTCCAATCACCCGAACTTTTCTATGGATAAATATCAAGAGCAATGGGCATTACTTTTGGAGTTTGCATTAAACCGAAATAGTAGCACTATCGTTTCTAGTGAGTTTCTTATCAGAGATAATCCTAAACATATTGCTACTATGCTTAAAGAAGCAAAAGAAAAAGGGTTAAATGTAAAAGTTATTGTCGCGGTTAGAAACTATACTGACTATCTAGTGTCTGCTTTTTTGCAAGCGGTTAAAGTCAACTGGGGAATTAAAACGAATGAAAATATATTTGAATTTTGTGAAAGAGAGTTAGCCTCTATAAAGATGCCTTTACTGGTTGATCAATGGGCTCGACATATTGGTGACGAAAATGTTTTTCTTTTAGATTACGATACCAAAAAAAATGGTTTTGTGAATTTGTTTTTTAATACCATTGGCATAAACTTACCAGTAGAAAACAAACAAGAAGCTAAGGTAAATACATCAATTAAATTAGCTACAGCACCAATGTTGCGTCATTTTGATCGAGTCGCTAATGATAAAAATGATAGGCAAGAATTTATTAATTTTTTAAATAAGTTAGATTATAAAAATGAGTATGAAGTTAGTATAAAGAAAAAGATTGAAAGTCAGATTGTAAAGAATGCATTTTCTAATGATAAAGAACGATTGACGACAAGATATACGTGGATTTAATGACTCGCTAGACTTTAAGTCATTCTAATAACTGGATTTTAATGATATACATAAACGATTTATTTGATTTTGATACATCTAAAGCTGAGACGTTTATTTCTCAGCTTTTAGATAATAAAACGATTTCAATCAAGCACCCATTGCTTGATATACCTACTTTTCCTAGAGTAAGTAAAGTGAAAGGAATGGCAAACGTTATTCTCTTTTCAGATGAATTACTAAATAATCATTGGTATTACATTCAAATTACTAAATTAATAGATGGTTATTATTTACCAAGCGGAGTCTTATTCAATCCTAGGAATATGCCTGATGTATCTACTGTAAAAAAAGCAATTGATGCGGGGAGTCTTAAATTTGATTTAACATCAAGTTCCACCAAAGTTGATGGTTTAATTTTTTCTCAAAAAAGGCCTTATCATTATTTTTACGATCAGTTTGTAAATTATTTTAAGTTATCAGCAGTAAAAAATATCGATGAATATTGCTTTACTGATAATACTTGTTTTTACTCAGATACCGAGTCAACTACCTTTAAGTTAATCGCTAAAAAAGGGTGCTATTTTTTTCCTTGTACTATGCCGGGCAACTATTTGGATAAAGATGCAGTGAAAATGCATTATTTTTTAAAAAATAACACTTCTAAAATGAAAGTTAAAAGTGAATTCACAATTTGGTTAGGTGTTACGGGGCAGAAACGATCATGGATTGAACAAGTGGATGGGTATGTTGAAATTATTAAAAATCTACATACTATTTACAAAAGCATTACTGTCATAGTTGATGGTTGGACAAACTACGAAAATGACGACTCTATTAATGTGGAAGATAATGATGTTTATGATCAAATTAAAAATGAATTTTCTTCCGTTACATCTATCGATTTTGTTAACTTAATCAACAATGATTATAAATCAAAAATCGCTTATGCAAATGTCTGCGATTTCTTTATCGCTAATAGTGGTACAGGCTGCATGGTCCCTTTTATGATATCTAATATAAAGGGTGTGATACACGGTAACGGTTTGTTAAATACTTTTATACACAGTTATGATGAAAGCGTTAAAGTGGTACCTAAAGAGAAAATAATATCAGAAAAGTCAAAAGCGATTATGAACAATTCTTACTCTATTGCATGGCAAACTATTTATAATTTGTTAATGGGGTTAATAGGTTCGACTGCGCGTTTAGATGAACCAATACTTAAGCTTAATAGTAAAATTGTTTTCAGTGAGCTAACCTTTTCAAATAAAACGCAACCAGCGGAAGCTTTAAGAGATATGGCTCTTTCCTTTGAAAAAATGGGAGATAGGAAAACCGCTTATACTCTTATGTGTAAAGCTCTGGAGCAAAGACCAAATGGTGTGTTTATTAAGAAAAAAGTGAATGAGTGGAAATGTTTATAAACTCAAAGATAGCCCTTTTAAATTCTGTTTTATGATGATAATTTTCATTTTTACTCTTCATAATAATTGATATGGTAATATCACTTAATTTATATATCAAGTTAGAGCTTACTTCTCTTAATATTAAATACTGAAATCAAGTCTAGTTTTAATTATTTACCTTCCTTTTCTCACTTAATATTAATAGCTATTAAATATGAAATATTTTTTTAATTTAAATACTACTTCAATTCGACAAACACTAAGACAGATTCCTTTTTTAGTTAACGTGTATCATTTTTTTTTTACTAATTTACCTTATGGCTTAAATAAGCCAGAACGCTTAGTTAAATCAACTCAAAATAAGCTGTTAAAAGCATTACCGATTAAAGATAATGAAATGCTCATTATTTTGGTATTAGATGATGATTTTTCTGTTTATAATATTTCCCAATACATACAAACCATTAATAGTTTATTACAACAAAGTTATGTTAACTGGTTATTGGTGGTTCCCAACGTTGTTCTAGAAGCATTAGGTTTAATTGATTCTCGTGTTATAAGTAGCGCTCCTATCAACAGTAATAGTGTATTTATAGGTGAAGTTTTCGTTGGTGATCGATTACATAAACATGCACTTAAAGCATTTGTTAATAAAATAACTGACGAAACTAATCTTATTTACTGTGATCACGATTTTATTGATGATATCGGTAAGCATTACTCTCCACAATATAAACCACAGTGGAATGATGAACTTGCTTATTCTACTTTTTATACTGAAAACTTGACGTTATATAGATTATGTAACTTTAATAGTCTCCAAGAATGGCTGGATTTTAAGTCACATTATCAACGTATATTATATTTACGTGAAGTAAGTAAAGGTCTATTCCAGCATATTGCTTATACCCTTTATCATGTTTCTAGAGAACAATTTGCTATTAATACATCTCATGTTTTTACTGATAAATCTGATTTAGAAGCTCTAAATATTTATTTAAAAGAAAAAGGGGCTTCTGCTGAAGTAGGTCTAATTGAAGGGAGTTATAAAGTTAATTGGAATCTACCTAATATACTACCTCTAGTTTCGATCATCATTCCTACAAAAAACGGTAAAAAGCTAGTTAAGCAATGCCTTGATACATTATATGAAAAAACAACATATACTAATTTCGAAATATTATTAGTTGATAATCAATCGGATCATGAGGATGCGATTAGTTATTTCGATAGTTTGGCGGAACAAAAAAAAATTCGTTTACTTCATTATAATTACCCCTTTAATTACTCTGCCATTAATAATTTTGCTGTCAAACAAGCTAATGGGACTTTACTCGTTTTACTCAATAATGATATTGAAGTTATTTCACCTGATTGGTTAACTGAAATAGTCTCTCAGTTAATGAGACCTTCTACTGGTTGTGTTGGGGCCAAGTTATATTTCCCAAATGATACAATACAACATGCAGGTGTGATCCTCAGCCTAGGCGGGTGTGCCGGACATGGGCATAAACACTATAAACGTACTGATACTGGTTATATGAATCGTTTGAAATTAGTTCAAAATTATGGTGCTGTCACAGGGGCTTGTTTAGGGATACGTAAAGATGTTTTTGAACAGGTTGATGGGCTAAATGAGAAGTCATTAGCCGTTGCCTATAATGATGTTGATTTATGCCTTAAAGTAAGAACAGCAGGGTACTTTAATATTTGGTCTCCTTATATTGAATTATACCATCATGAATCGGTTAGTCGCCCTTCTGATTTTGAATCTGATCAACACCAACGTTATTTATCAGAACTCGATTATATGAAAAAAACTTGGCAGTTATCGAATTACATAGATCCTGCTTATAGTCCATGGTTAACAATCTTAACTGAAAATTTTTCATATGAAAATCCAACTTATTTTTATGTTAAATAGTGCCTTGTAATGTGTTTAATAATTTATCCAGTATATTAATAACGATTCTATCTAACGTATTAAATTTATTAATTAATACGTATAATTGATTTTTAGTTACTAATATTTTTAAAAGTGAAAGTTCAATTGACGATGAATAAAATAGATAAAAGAGTCGTTATACACACGGGGCCAGGTAAAACTGGAACATCTGCTATTCAAGCTTGGTTAATCGAAGAGTTTGATTTTATATCAGCACATGGCATTTTATATCCTGAGTATAAATTAACAAAAGAGAAAATTAGCTCAGGTAATCGAGCACAAATATTAACTCAACGAGAAAATGGTGCTTGGGTAGTTGACTATCAAAAAGTTAAGGATCTATTAGCTCGCTTTAAAGAAAGTAAATATTCCATGTTGCTTTTATCATCTGAGTTCTTCTTCATGCATATTGCTGAGATAAGTAAGGCTATCCCAGAAGCTGAGTTTATCGCTTATATTCGTAATCCTATTGAGTTAATAGAGTCTAATTATAATCAAAGTATTAAACGCCACGGTAAAACCCAAAAATTTGTTCCTCCAAAAAATTTAGAAAACTATTTTTGGCCTTACTTGCACAAAGTATTTAATACACTTGATGTCTCTAAAATTCATTTAAGAGCTTACAACAAAGAGTTAATGATAAAGGGAAGTATTATTTCTGATTTACTCAGTGTTTTAGGGGTAGAGGCTGTTATTAAAGATAGGAATATTAATCCTTCTTTTACATTTGGAGCTCTAGAGTTTAAACGCCTTTGTAATTATTTTGAGTTAGGCGATTTAGATACTAAATTAGATGCTGTGTTACAAAGTTGTAATATAGGAACTCAACATTATTCATTAATGAATAAAGATACTTTTAATACTTTAAATAATGAAAGTTGTTTACAAATGAAGTTGTTTATCGAGGAGCATAAACAATTACACTTAATTCCGTTATTAAATAAATTTCAAAAAGGTGAGCAACGTGATTATCTTAGACAGGTTGCTGATTTTACTATTTTAAATTTAATTGCTGAACATGTAAAAAGTAAAAATAAAAGTTTATATAAAGACTTATACATTTTATTAAAAAATAATCCTAATCTAGTAGTCGATAATCCCTTTATCTATGATGTCTTTGGGGTTGAGCCTGTACCTCTCAATAAAAATAATCTAATTGATGATGCGCTATTAAAATATATTAATAAATTCATGATTCACCCTATGAAAAGAGGTGGAGTTTGTTTTCAGATGTCTTGTTATTTTGAAGAAATAGGTGATTTTGAATCAAGTTTTGCTTTTGCTAAAGCTGCATATTTTTTTAACCCCGGCCATGTTAATTTTATAGATCACTTAAACAAGTTACTTATTATATTTAATGAATCGTCTACTAATGGGACAAGAAAAATTAAATTACTTAATAAAATTAAACTTAGATTATTTTCTATATGATTCTTTTAACATTTTGTTATTCATTTTTTAATTTAAATGGTGAGTATTTATGAAAATTGTCGTTATTGGAACTTCAAATTCAGTAATGGGGGGGAATGGCTTTATTAAGGCATTAATGCTCGATCATGAAGTCATACAATTGTCTTCCGGTAGAGTCCCTTTTTTTTATCATATTAAAACAATTGAAAATAATAAGGCATTGATAGAGTCATCAGATTTACTTTTGATTGATCATTATATTAACGATGTAAATTTTTACTCAGAAGCCCTTGGTGAAGAGTACAATCAATTATGTGAAGATTTTTATTACTTATTAAGCTCTATTAATACTAGAATTATAAATGTTCTCTTTCCTATTAGAGATTTAAAAAAGAGAGATACCATAACTTACTATGAACAAATTAAAAAAAGTTCAAGATTGTATTCCTTGTGTGTATTAGACCTTAATGAGACACCATTCTCTAGACACCATTTTAGTGATAACATTCACATAACTCATGATGCTTCTTATGCACTTGGTATTGTGCTTGGTAAAGAGTTACTTGATTCAGATATTGGCCAAAAACCGCAGCAAGGTTATTGTAGAAACATGCCATTTAAAGTTATTAATATTGAAGATCTACCTTTAAAAAATAATAACGCTATAAAAACATTTAGTAATAGCTTGATGAGGCTTAAATATCTAGACGTTAAAGATACTTTTTTACTACAAAATTCTAGTACGGCTAAACTTTTATCTGTGGGTTACCTTCGAGTTAAAAATAAAGAAGGCCACTCAGGTATTATGATCAATGGCCACAAATTTAGCTTAAGTGGTTATGGTTACTTCCATGAAACTATCGATATCGATCTATTTGGTGATCTTGAGGTTAGCCCCGTTTTAAGTAACGATTTGACGTTATCGAACTTAATGGGGAGAGGTTTAGCTAAAGGTGTTTTTTCATATTGTTACCTTACTGAATTTTTCCTTTATGATAAAAATTCACCATTTCAAATACAAAGTGCAAGTCGAACTCCTTTTATCATCTCGTTACCAAAATTAATTGATGTTGTAGATAGAATTTGTTCAATAAAGGGATCTTTTCAATTTCCTGCATTAGAAGAAAAAACGATTAATTTATTACGAGAAATGGCGATTAAAAATGAGGGTGATAACCTTAAAGTTGCATTTGATTTAATGAACCTTGCTAATTTAGCAAGGCCTAAGGGGCCTGTAATTAAATCGAAACTAGAAGAGTATCGATTTAAGTTAAATAAAGAAATTGAATCTGAATCTGAACTAAAAAAGAGCACAATTTAAAGGCAATTAAACTAAGCATAAGTGAACCATTTCTCATATCATTTTCAAAAATAGGATTAAGATTAATGCTATTCGTAATCGATAGGAGGGGGTATGAAAATTCTTCATCATGGTGCGGTTAATGGGGTGACTGGTTCTTGTCATCAGTTGATTGTTGACGTTAATAATAGTTTGCTAGTTGATTGTGGTTTGTTTCAAGGTGCTGAAACGTCTGGCCGAGGTGACGATGATTTGTTATCTATCGAGTTTGATATTAGTACGGTTCAAGCTTTGTTAGTAACGCATTGTCACATTGACCATGTGGGGCGATTGCCATATTTATTAGCAGCAGGGTTTAACGGGCCGATCATCGCCACAGAAGCTACTGCGGCTTTGTTGCCGATGGTGATTGAAGATGCGCTGAAAGTAGGAGTCACACGTAATCAATCGATTATTAAAGCCTGCTTGGCTCGTTTAAAGGAGCAGTTGATTGCGGTGCCTTATCAACAATGGTTTGAGGTGACGCTAAAGGAGGCGAGTCGCACGAAAGTTAAGTTCCAACCTGCAGGACATATTCTTGGTTCTGCTTATATTGAAATAGACGTTAAGGCTGATGTTAAGGGCTCTGATCAGACTGCTAAACACGTTGTTTTTTCAGGGGATCTTGGCGCAACTTATTCTCCCTTACTCGCTTCTCCTAAAAGTCCTTATAAAGCGGATGTTGTCGTTATTGAAAGTACTTACGGTGATAAGAACCATCAAGGACGACGTGACCGAGCTAAGAGTTTAGAAAAGGTATTAATTAAAGCGATTAGTGATAATGGTGTGGTGATTATTCCTGCTTTTAGTATTGGTCGCACACAAGAGTTGCTTTATGAGTTAGAGCAGATCACCGCGAAGGCTAAGTTTAAGAAGCTGGCTGATATTGAAGTGATTGTCGATTCTCCGATGGCCGCTAAATTCACTGAGCATTATCAACATTTTCAGACGCTGTGGGATGCTGAAGCTAAAATGCGTGTAAAACAAGGGAGGCAACTTCTAAACTTTGATAGTTTGTATATGGTTGATACCCACCGAGGTCAAAGGCATGAACCTAAACACTAGAAAGTGTGCATCCGAAGTCAGAGCTATTTTTTATATTTTAGGTTTGTTACTTGGGGCGCACGCTTTAGCTTGCAGATGATTTTTGTGTTGATTGTGGTTGTTGTATTTAAATTCTATGTTCGATTACTCGGGGCGCACGCTTTAGCTTGCAGATGTTTTTTGTGTTGATTGTGGTTGTTGTATTTAAATTCTATGTTCGATTACTCGGGGCGCACGCTTTAGCTTGCAGATCTTTTGTGTGTTGATTGTGGTTGTTGTATTTAAATTCTATGTTCGATTACTCGGGGCGCACGCTTTAGCTTGCAGATCTTTTGTGTATTGGTTGTTTTGTGCTTTTTACTTTGATAACGAAGGTCAAAAGAATAAGGTCAAAGGATCAAACCTAACACCAGAATCCCTGCAAGCTGAAGCATGTGTAGTGGCATAATGAATTTGGCCATCTGATTAGAGGTGATAAACTCACTTTAACTAATCAGGTATTAATATGACAAAACAAACAAGACCAACTTATTCACCCGAATTTAAATTAGAAGTTGCACAA
>NZ_CBRF02000019.1 GCF_000470315.2 Psychromonas sp. SP041 | reverse complement strand
TTAGCTTCACGGCAACTGATCCTGATGGCCAAGCAGTGACACAAGCAATTGTATTTACTGTTAACCCAGTAAATGATGCACCGACCTTAGCGGATGTGACGACTGCCATTGCTGATACAGCAGCAGCGGATAGCTTCGATGCAACTACCGGTACGTTAACAGCAAGTGATATTGATGACACAGCCTTTACTTACGACTTCACTGACGGCACTGATACCCATGTGGGTACGTACGGAACATTAACTTTAGCAAGCGATGGCAGTTACAGCTTTGCGCCAAACGCAGGAGCGATTGATGCGTTATCAAGCGACACCACTGAAACCTTCACGGTCCGTGTCACTGACAGTGGCGGCGATACTGGTATTGATAATGCGTTAAGCGATACTGCGACGTTTACGATAGATATTACGGCAGTGAATGATACGCCTGTTGGTAGCACAACTATTCCTGACCAAACACAAAACGAAGACTTTGCTGATTACACAGTTGATTTAAAAAATTATTTCTCTGATGTTGAAACCTCAACAGATGAGCTAATTTATAGTGCAATAGGTAATGAAAATATTGGGATTAGTATCGTTGATGGTATTGCAACTATTAATAGTACAACTGAAGATTTTACTGGTGTTGAAACCATTACTTTCTTTGCAGAAGATGCTAATGGTTCATTAGTATCACAAGATGTTACATTTACTATTACACCTGTTAATGATGCGCCAACTATTATCATCGATGATGTTGAAGGTGAGATCGTTGCTGGTGAGCTTAGCGATAGTGGTTCAATTTCATTTGCTAATGCTGATGAATCAGAAACATTAACCGTATCTGATCAAGTTGAATCTATTGTTGCCTCTTCACAAAATGGTGACTCAATTTTACTAACAGAGGAACAAGAAACTCAATTAAGTGATGCATTTACTATTATTACAACAAGCTTTAATAGCAGTGAAGGTATTGTTAATTGGGATTATACATTACCTGAAGGTCAATTAGACTTCTTAGATGAAGGTGAGTCAGCAACTGCTACGTTTACAATCACAGTAACGGATGATTTAGGCACTGCTTCGAGTCAAAATATTAGTATCACATTATCAGGTACTGGCGATACACCCGTTATTCAAGCAATTGATGTTGTTGGCGGCGTTACTGATGGTGCAGAAACACTTAATGATAGTGGGTTTATTACATTTACTGATGCGGATTCATCTGCAACATTAGATGCAACGGAAACAATTAAAGCGATCACTGCTTTAGATAGAGATGGTGAATTACTGGTACTCACCGGTGATCAACTAAGTAATATCAGCAATGGTTTTAGTATTACAGAACCTGCATCAAATACGAATGATGGTACTGTCAATTGGGATTACTCATTAGCTGATGATGTATTAGCGTTCCTCGGAGAGGGCGAAGAAATTACAGCCGTGTTTACTATTATTGTTACTGATAATAATGGCGAAGAAGCGAGTCAAGATATTACACTTACTTTATCTGGAACAGGTGATAAGCCTGAAATCCAAGTAGTTGATGTAGTAGGAGAAATAACTGACGGACAACTTAGTGATAATGGTTCAATTACCTTTACTAATGATGATTTATCAAATCGTCCTATTGCCTCGGATATCGTTAAAGGAATTGAGGCATTTAATGTATCAGGCGAAGCACTTACATTAACTGAAACTCAATTGGCTGATATTGGTAATGCATTTAGTGTGAGTGAATTATCATCAAATACCAATAATGGCACAGTAAATTGGGATTACACTTTATCTGAAGGTCAACTCGACTTTTTAGATGAAGGGGAAACAGTTACTGCGACATTTACTATTATTGTCACCGATGACCTCGGTACCACAGATACTCAAGATGTGGTTGTAACGTTAACAGGAACTGGGCATCATCCTGAGATTCAACCTGTAGATATAGAAGGTGAAATAGTCGATGGCCAAGGTGGATTAAATGATAATGGCTCTATCACCTTTACCGATGTTGATTTATCAGCAATATTAAACGCGTCAGAGGTAACGAAATCAATTACCGCTGCGATTATTAATGGCGAAGAGTTTTTATTAACCGACGCTCAATTAGCTGAGATCTCAAATGCATTTAGCCTTACTGAGGGAGAGTTAAATACTAATGAAGGTACAATCAATTGGGACTACACTTTAGAAGATGGCGCATTAGCATTTTTAGGTGAAGGCGAAACAATAACCGCTGTATTTACTATTATTCTGACTGATAATAATGGAGGAACTGATAGCCAGGATATTACTATTAGTATGACTGGTATTGGTGACTCCCCACAAATAGATATCGTTGATGTTACTGGTGAAATAGCCTCAGGAGAGCTAAGCGATAGTGGGTCTATTACCTTTACTAACGCAGAGCTATCAGAAACAGCTGTTGTGTCAGATAAAATTAAGTCTGTTATAGCGACGACTGAGGATGGTGAATTAATTGCCTTGTCCGATGAGCACTTTGCTCAATTAAGTGAGGCATTTAGTATTATAACAACTAGCTTTGATAGTGGTGAAGGCGTTGTTAATTGGGATTATACATTACCTGAAGGGCAATTAGACTTCTTAGATGAAGGGGAATCTGCAACTGCCACTTTTACTATTATTGTGACAGATGATTCGGGAGCAGCAGCTAACCAAGATATAACTATTACGTTATCTGGTTCAGGAGATGCGCCTGTTATTCAGCCAATTGATACTGTTGGTGAAATTGTTGATGGAGCAGAGACACTTACAGATAGTGGTTCGATTACCTTCACTGATGCTGATTTATCGGGAACCTCTGATGCAACAGAAGTGACGGAAGCGGTTGTTGCATTAAATCAAGCAGGAGAAGTACTCACATTAACCGAAGCGCAATTAATCAGTATTAGTAATGGTTTTAACATTACAGAAGCTGATTCTAATACCAATAACGGGACAGTTAATTGGGACTATGCCGTATCACAAGATACGTTAGCATTTCTAGGTGAAAATGAAACGGTTACTGCTACCTTCACTATTATTGTCATTGACAACAATGGTGAAGAAGCTAGTCAAAATATAACCGTTACATTAACTGGCACTAATGATGTCCCAGAGATACAAGTTATTGATGTAGTAGGTAATATTGTTGATGGAGAAAGTATCAATGAGAGTGGAACGATTACGTTCACTGATGCTGATTTATCTGCTACTGCTACCGTTTCTGAAGCGACGAATTCACTCAGTGTGACGAGTTCAGATGGTGAAGAGATCCTTCTAACACAAGAACAATTAACTGAATTCAGTAACGCATTTACTATTTCTGAAGATCCATTAAATACAAATAATGGCATAGTTAATTGGAATTATACATTAGCTGATGGAGCAGCCGCTTTTCTTGGTGAAGGTGATGTTATTAATGCAGTGTTTACCATTACCGTCATGGATAATAATGGAGAAGCAGTTACTCAAGATGTCAGTATTAATTTGGTTGGTAGTAATTCATCAATTGTTGTATCAAATGATAATATAGACCTTTCTGAGTTAGCATTTGGTACTGATTTAACAGTAGATGTATCATCACAATTTACAGATATCGATTTAACCGATGAAATTTCATTTGAGGTGTCAGGTTTACCTAATGGATTGGTCTTTGATCCACAAACAGGCGTGATATCTGGCAGCTTAGATGATATCGGTGTCTTTGATATTGTAATAAGTGCTAGCGATGGATCTGAAGTAGTTAACAAAGAGTTTTCAATTGAAATAATTGCTCCATCGATCGTTGTTCCAGATATTACTGAATCTACTTCAAATGATACGCCATTCATTGCAGAGGAAGCAGGGGAAAGTGATAGTGGATCATTTAATACTAATTCGGACTCTGTTGATGCAAATGAACTTGAGATAGACATTGTTAGAGAAGGGAATGATGAAGAAATAGCCACTGAAGTGGTTGTATTAGATGAGGTTGCCTCTACTAATACATTACAAGCAGACTTCAAAGGAAGAGCTTCGGAAGGAATTGTTAGAAGCGACAATGTCATTGTTTCTGTTAATGAGAGTGGTCAGATTAGTTTTGACGATACTGTTGAAACAGTGGATTTCAAACTTCAAAAAATTGGTTTTGAATCAGGTATCATTACTATTGATATCAGTGATGATTATCGTTCACAACAGGAAGTGTACACGGGTAGTTATGGTGAAGAAGGTAAAGCTTTACCAGATGGTTTATTTATCAACTACTTGACTGGGCAAATTTCGGGCACTATTCCGGATGAGATTTTAGATGAAGAGGGCAATGTTGAATTAATTATTTCTGCTTATAATGATTCAACAAATGAGACACGAATTTTAATCATTAAAATCAATATGGAGCAAATAAAACAAATTACTACTGAGTCAGATAATTCAGCTTATGTGCCATTGAGTGAGCAATTGAATATGCAAAACGACAAAGTTAATCAATATGGCCATGATTTAGAAAAATTATTTAGTGCGTAATCAATAACTTGAACTATGCTTGAAGATACGGTGCTTTGACGTTTATCGCTGAGCACCGTCTCTATGTTTAACATGTTAATTCAACTTATTGAAAGGGCTTAATTTGAAAAATATTGCTCAACTATTACAACTTGAGGAAAACTGTCGTAACAGCGAAGAGATAAAAGAGCTAGCTTATATTATTGTCAATGAAACCAGAGAACTGGTGTCGTACGATCAAGGGATATTATTATCACATATGGATAATAAGTTAACTGTTGAAGCTATTTCAGATGTATCAGTTGTTGAAACAACATCTCCATTCACGCAATGGATTAATGATGTCGCTAAACGCTTAGTTAAACTTGATAGTTCATCGTCTTTACGTGTTGTCAATGTAGAGAAAGATTTAACCGAACAACAAAAAACTGAAATGAAAGATTTTAGCCCAATGAATTTGTTATGGGTGCCGTTAAAAATGACACGACAAAATATCGAAATTGAGTATTATCTTCTTTTATTTAAAAATACTGTTTGGCAAGATAAAGAAAAAGCACTGCTTAAACATATTGCATCTTCTTACCGTTATTTCTTATTCTCATTATATAAATCTAATTTTAAGCTTTGGCGTAGAAGTAGTTCTTTCATCAGCAAATATGCCAAATTTTTTGTCATCATTATTATTTTACTGATGTTCTTACCCATAAGACTTACTGTTTTATCACCGTTAGAAGTCAAAGCTAAAGATCCTGTTGTTGTTACGTCTCCATTAAATGGAGCTGTAGATACAATTACAGTACTACCTGATCAAGTAGTTAAAAAAGGTGATTTATTAGTTAAATTAGAAAGTGTAGATTTTAAAAATAGTTATATTATTGCAGAAAGAACGTTTGAAGTCGCGAAGGCTCAATTACATACAACTAAGCAGAACAGTTTTATAGACTATAAATTAAAATCTAAAATTGCTGGTTTCGAAGCCGAAGTTAAATTAAAAAAAGCTGAAATGGACTTTGCTAAAATTCAATTTGATAAAACGATTATTAAAGCTGAAGATAATGGCACTATTGTAATTAATGACCCAAATGAATGGAGTGGTAAACCTGTTGTTGTTGGTGAAAAAATATTGCTAATTGCAAATAAACAGAAGATACAAATTCAAATAATGCTACCAGTGACGGATGCCATTTTTTTAAATGACAATGCACTAGTTAAAATATTTTTCGATAACGATCCGTTAAATACTTGGAATGGCAAAATATCTCAAATTTACTACGAGCCTGAATTAACCCCACAAAGCATCTTATCTTATAAAATTATTGCTGACTTTGATCAGATTGATGAAAATGGGTATATCCCTAAAATTGGCCTTAGAGGGACGGCTAAAATATATTCAGACAAAGTTACCTTATTCTTTTATTTATTTAAGAAACCCATTACTTCAATAAGACAATGGGTTGGTTGGTAATGGAGCAAGTAGACGAACCTGCTCTTCCTAAATTGAGACAAGATTTAAAAGTTCTCGAAACTTCTGCTGGCGAAGATGGATCAAAAAGGTGGTTACTTTTTGATCCTATTCAAAATAAATATTTTACAATTGCCATTGATACTTTTCAGTTGATTTCAAAATGGGATAATAATAAAACGGCTAGTGAATTAATTGCTGACTTACTCGTTCAAGGTTATGAACTTGATCAAGCGAGTTTAGATGTGTTTATTCAATTCATTGTTGGTAGTGGATTAACCGTTACCGATAACTACCAAGGTGTTTTAAGACTGATAAATGTAGGTAATCGTAACCATCGTAATGCTTTTAAATGGTTATTACATAATTACCTTTTTATTAGAATTCCCCTTTTTAAGCCTGATAGATGGCTTAGTAAGCAGTTACCTACTGTCACGTTTTTTTATAGCCAACTTTGGCAGAGTATTGTCTTCCTTATGGGATTTATCGGGGTTTTCTTAGCTTTAAGAAATTGGGATGTTTATATAACGACATTTCAATCCTTCTTTTCTAAAGAAGGATTATTCTTCTACATCATTTCCCTCATATTCATAAAAAGTCTTCATGAGCTGGGACATGCTTTTTCTGCCAAAAGGTATGGTTGTAAAGTGCCTTCGATGGGTGTTGCATTTTTAGTATTATTTCCTGTGTTGTACACGGATACAACAGATTCTTGGAAGTTACGATCAAGATATCAACGTTTAAATATAGTGTTAGCCGGTGTAAAAGTAGAATTATATATCGCCATGATCGCTACTTTCCTTTGGTCATTTACACCTGATGGCGTTTTAAATAGCATTTTGTTCATGCTTGCTACAACAAGTTGGATCACTTCAGTGTTATTAAATATTAGCCCATTTATGCGGTTTGATGGTTATTACGCTTTGTCAGATTGGAGTAATAGTGAAAATTTGCAACCACGTTCTTTCGCAATGGCTAAATGGTATATCAGAAAAAGAGTATTGGGTTTAGTAGAAGAAGCACCTGAATATATTAATCGCGGTAAACGTAATTTTTTTATTATTTACGCAATATTAACAGCAATATATAGATTCTTTTTATTCTTAGGTATCGCTATTCTAGTTTATTATTTTGCGTTTAAAGTATTAGGTATTATTCTTTTTATTGTTGAAATAATTTGGTTTATATTGTTGCCAATATATAAGGAGTTAACCATCTGGTGGAATAAAAGAGATAAAGTCTCACTCAACAAAAATAATGTAATATCGATGCTCGTTATTTTAACTATTCTTCTTGCCCTTTTTATTCCTTGGAATAACAAAGTTTATTTACCTGCTATTTTACAAGTTAAAAACTATGCTGATATTTATCCTAGTAAAGATGCACAAATTACTTCGATAAATTTTAAAAGTGGAGAGCAAGTAAAAAAAGGTGATGTGTTAGTGACGTTGAACTCTCCAGTTCTATCGTTATCTATTGAAAAAAATAGACAACAAATATCATCTATCAAACAGGAGTTGAAAAAAAATGCGAGTTCAAGAGAGGTCTTGTCACAAAGCTATTTATTAGCAGAGAGTCTAGTACGTAAAGAAAAGGAACTAGAAGGGTTACTTGAACTGAAAAATAATTTGACCATGACAGCGCCTTTCGACGGGTACATTTATTTTAATGATAGCTATAACGTTAACCAATGGGTAAATACTAAGCAATCTATCCTGTCAATTTATAATGTAGATGATTTAAAGATAAGGGCATTTTGTCCGGAAAATAGAATAAAAGATATTGATATTACATCTACGTCCTACTTTGTCTCCAATATTGATGAAGTAGATACAATAGAAGCTGATATTTATTCTTTGTCTCAAGTTTCAACACCTTATTTATCTTACCTTGAGCTAAGTTCTGAATATGGTGGTGATATAGCAACGAGAAATGATGCACATAAAAGAATGTATAGTGAAGATGCCTATTACCAAATAAATGCAAATGTACTTAATAATAATAGATTATTTAAAATGAGAACCAAAGGTACGTTGGTTGTAAGTGGTGTTAGACGTAGTGTTGCTGAAATATTTTTTGTAAAAACAATGTCTGTGTTAATAAGAGAAAGTGGTTTTTAAGCGCTAATATATTTATAAAGGATATAAAGCAGCTGAGATTGGTTACATATCGTTAATAACTAACTTAAAAGCTTACTTACCATATAATACCAAGCGCCTGTAGATATTATTTAGTATTATATGGTAGGTAATAACTTACCTTTATTTAAACATTACTGTCTAGATTATAAATTAGGTGCGTCATAATTTTTTGGTTGATCGCTATATACACATACATTGTGAGATTCGACTAAGCCATCCTCTGCAACACATTGTTGTTCAAAAAATGCAACAATCTCTTTGCGCTGACAGTGCGCTTCAAAAGCCGTTTTATTTGCCCAAATTTCATTAAATACTAAAGGAAAACTTTCTCCTGCCGCAAAGTCACTTTGTATATGACGGGTTGCTAAGTATTGAATACAACCATCTTCTCGTTGTGAGTTAGGCTCAAGTGATTGTAGTATTTTAAATAATGCCTCTTCTTGACCAGGTTTGGCTCTAAACATTGCAATGCAGTAAATTTTTTGTGACATGTTACTTTCCTAATAAAATGGGTGTGATAGTTAGATATCTTTAATGTAAGGGGATCCTATTCGCTTTAACCTCGCTTATTTCAACTTAAGTATTTATGTGACTTTTATGTCGATAATCTGCGTATAGTATTAATTGTAATGAGAATCTGATTGATAATGATATCTTGCCATACCTGCTTTAAGCTTTGATGTTGACGGATTATTGCCATAGTTTGACATAAATAATGGCAACATAAAAACTAATGTAGTGCACGAATCACAATATTTAAGTGCAACATTTTATGTTAACGATAGAGAGTAATGAGTTGTGTTATTTAATGAGGCAACACGTTATTATCACTTAATTATATAATTTTACTAAAGGAATTAATATGGACCTCTTATTTGAATACATCTTCAATATACAAGTTTTTATCCTAGTGTTAGTTGTTATCATCTTAAAAAAATCAATTATCTTTGTGCCACAAAATCGTGCCTTTTTAATTGAACGGTTTGGTAAATATCAATCGACTCGTGAAGCAGGTCTAAACTTTCTTGTTCCTTTTATTGACCATATTGGTGCAGATCGTTCGTTGAAAGAACAAGCTGTTGATGTACCAAGCCAAAGTGCTATCACTAAAGACAATATTTCGTTAAGTGTTGATGGTGTGCTGTTCTTCAGAGTGCTAGATCCACATAAAGCAACTTATGGTATCGATGATTATGTTTTCGCGGTAACGCAGTTATCACAAACAACGATGCGTTCTGAATTAGGTAAAATGGAATTAGATAAAACGTTCGAGGAACGCGATGTACTGAATACTAATATTGTTGCATCAATCAATGAAGCAGCAGGCCCATGGGGTATTCAAGTGTTACGTTATGAAATTAAAGATATTGTGCCACCGGCAACCGTGATGGAAGCGATGGAAACACAAATGAAAGCGGAGCGTGTTAAACGAGCTCAAATTTTAGAATCTGAGGGTGATCGTCAAGCGGCTATTAACGTTGCTGAAGGTCAAAAACGTTCAGTAGTCTTAAAAGCAGAAGCTGAAAAAGAAGAACAAGTACTGCAAGCTCAAGGTGAAGCAGAAGCGATTATTGCTGTTGCAACGGCTCAAGCAGAAGCATTAAATCGAGTTGGTGAAGCTGCTAATACTGACGCAGGTCAAAAAGCTATTCAGTTAGATCTAGCGACTAAAGCGATTCAAGCTAAAGCTGCCATTGCTAAAGAATCATCAGTGGTATTATTACCTGATAGTGGTAATGATGCGGCGTCTATGGTTGCACAAGCAATGACCATTATTACTAGCTTAAATAAAAAATAAAGGCTGATATATGGAATATATTCTTTTACATTTACCGCAGGCTTTAGTGGTACTGGGTCTTATTCTTTTAGCAATTGAAGTACTGGTTTTGGGGTTTTCAACATTCGTTTTATTTTTTGTTGGGTTCGGTACGATTATTACTGGTATTTTGATGGTACTTGGTGTTTTACCGGCGACGATGCTTAATGCTTTATTGGCAACCGCTATTATATCGACAATCGTTGCTTTAATTAGCTGGCAACCGATGAAACGATTACAAAATAAAGGTGAAGTGCACCAAGTAAATAATGGCATGATTGGCGAGCAGTTTACATTGTCTGAAGATCTTTTAATGGGAAAAACGATTAACCATCGTTACTCAGGCATTGATTGGAAAGTGAAAGCAAATGAACCTTTGAGCGCTGGCACTGAAGTAAAAATTACGGCTATGCAAGTGGGTTTATTGACCGTTGAACAAGTTATTTAGGTTGTAAATATTGTAAATGTAGAAATATGGCACTGTTGTACTTAATAACACCAAACTACAACAGTGCCTGAAATATACAGTGTTATGACGTAAACAAGTGGTTTACGTTGTATCACTTTCTTACCGTTAATCCTGCTTATTTATCCTTTCTTTTGTAAAAACTAATTTTTAATACAACTTAATATTCTTTCACTTTCTTTTTAGCTCTTTGTTTTTAAAACCATCTTATTTAAAGGGATTGTATGTCGAAGGAGGTACTCGTTGTGATTTTATACTCATTTTAATTTTTCTATAAAAATGATTTAAAGAGTAGGGCGTTGACATTTATATATAGAAGGTAAATGTAAGTAGATAAGCGTGAAATGGCTATAAAAAAGCCGATAAAATTATCGGCTTATGAAGGTTAATCAACGCATTATCTGCAAGCTTTCTGGTGAACAAAACGAGCTTACAAAATAGCGCTACATGAGGTTATGCACGGCCCATGAATTTCTTTTCGGTTGTATTAACACGGATTTTGTCGCCCGTTGAAATATGCTCAGGTACTTGCACTGTTAAGCCAGTTGATAAAATAGCTGGTTTTGTACGAGCAGTTGCAGAGCCACCTTTAATAGAAGGGTCTGTTTCTACAATCACTAAATCAACACTTGCCGGTAATTCAACACCTACTGGTGCACCATCAACAATAACAACTTGTAAACCTTGTGTATTTTCATCAATAAATAAAACTTCATCAGCGATGCTGTCTTTATTTAAGTTGTATGGCGTGTAATCTTCGCTATCCATAAAGACTAGTTCATCACCATCAAGGTATGAAAACATAACATTACGGCGAATTAAGTCTGCTAATGTAAGCATGTCACTGTCTTTGAATGTTTCATCTGTTTTTGCACCAGAAACAACATCGTACATACGCATACGATATAAACTACCGCCTGCACGACCTTGAGGTACTGAACGTTCGATGTCTTTAATAATGTAAACACTGTTGTTAAATTCAACTGCAGTATTCTTTTTGATATCACTTGCCTTAGGCATATTAACTTTCCTTTATATTGTGCTTATATACATCGCGCTGGTTTAGGTAAACCAGCAATTTTAGTGGCTTGCTTCGCTGGGCCATCTGGGAATAATCTGTATAAATAACGGCTATTGATTTTTTCTTTACCGTATTTGTTTTGCATCGCTTTGACCAGTGCTCGAATTGCTGGTGAAGTATTAAATTGCTCATAAAAATCACGAACAAAATAGATAACTTGCCAGTGTTCATCTGTCATTGCTATCGTTTCTAATTGTGCTATTGCATCTGCTAATGCTACATCCCACTGTGTTGAGTCGAGTAAGTAACCTTGTGCATCTGTTGCAATTTCTTGACCATTAAATATCAAGTCTAATTCCTTTACCTAGTGAGCGCTTTATTGGAGCAAAATTCTATATTAAAAGTGATAAATTGCCTATCCTAAAAAGAGCAATCTTTTACATTGTTTACACTTGTACAAGTTATTCAGGCAAGCGAAGGTGATTCGCGCTGTGCTCTACGTTCAATTTTTTGTAAAAGTGCTTGTATATCTAACGCGGTAAAAGCAATCAATCGTAATTGTTCAACAATTAATTTAGATTCATCTGACATTGTCTCTTTATATAATTGAAATGACTCAATTTCAATTTTTTCAATCGCAGTCTCTTTTAATTCAGGGCGGTAGGTATATAAAATTTGCTCTGAAGTGGCGACAAAAAGTTGCTTTAATAGCGCTAAATCCTGTTCTGATTCAATCTTATGGCGATGTGAAGAGAGGGCTGCAATATAGCAATTTAATGCATCACAACGATTAACTAAACCAAAGACTTCTTGTTTTAGATGTTGTTTTGAATTAGGTTCAAAAAGCATGCTCTGCCAAGCAGAAGTCAATGCAGCATCCGATTTGAATGATGCAAACCGAGTTTGGCGGAATATAATGCTTTCACTTCGCCCAAACTGATATTGCTGTGCTATTTGTTTAAAATAACGACTACTATTGAGCAAATGATTATTTACTAAAGCAGGGAAGCGTTTGAATTGCCAATCAGGGTAAATAAAGCTAATCGCTAAAAAGCTTAATACACAACCAATTAACGTTTCATAAATGCGTGCGTATAAAACATCAATACCGGAAGGAGCCAGGAGATTAGTTAATATCATTACAAATAAAGTAATAAATATAACGGCTAAACCGTAATTTGTTCGTACGTAGTTAATGAATAAGAATGCTGAAACGACCATTAATATTGATTGTAATATCTCATTTTCAATCATGATAAAAACTGGAAAGCTCAGTAGTATGCCTAATAGTGTACCAAAACTTCTCAATGTAAGACGTTTACGTGTTTCACTGAAACTAGGCTGACAAACAAATAACACGGTTGATAGGATCCAAAAACCATTGTTAAGTTGAAACTGCACTTGGATAAGGTAAGCAATTACTAATGAGAGACTAATACGCACGGCATGTTTAAATACCGGTGTTTTTTGTTTATAGGCTTTTCGGATTGTTTTCCAGAAGTTAAGAGGTTGCTTTTTCTCGCTATCGACAACAATCACTGGGTTTTCTTTATTATTAATAGTTAAAGAATGCAGCAGGTTATCTATCCCATTCAGGTTGTCGTAAATAGCTTGTAAAGCTTGCATGGCCTCTTGATTATTATCGAATAATTGTAATTTTTGTTTTAATACATAAAGTTGATCAGCAAGGGCTTCTATTGTCCACTTTAAACGACGTGAATGTTGGTATCGTTTTTTTTCACTAATATTTGCCCCTACTTGATGACAATCGGTACTTAATTGTAAAAGTAGTTGGTGAAACCCTTCTAGTATTTGGCTTCGACCAAAGGTATTTTCTAATTGACTATATAAATATTGGCTAGCACTAATACGCTCATGAATTTGTTCTGCGACTAAATAATATTGGTTCAATAAACTTAATTCTTGTTGTCGTCTATTCGCTTTGTATTGACCTTTTATCATGCTTTTAGAGGATTCTAAACGCGCCATAATACTGATGTTTAAAACGGCTAGTTTCTGTCTCGTATCAATAATGGCTTGTTTGGAATTGCCTTTTTGTGCATCAAATAAGTCTGACTTTTGTAATTGATATCGGCTTATCGCATAAAATAGCTGTGAGAGTTGTTCTCGCAAGGTTCTGTTAGGACTTAAATGCGACCAATAAATCGCAAATAAACCATACCAGAGTGCGCCGATAGCTAATAAAAGAGGTTGTTCAAACCAAACGACGTTAGCTTTGTGCCCTATCATGGTATAGATAGCGATTAAAATCGCACCAAAACCAATCTTAGTATAATGCGTCCCAAGACTTGCTAACATCATAAAAGCAAAGCTAGAAATACCTAAACCGAGGGCAAAAAAAGTAGGGTAGGGTAATAACAATTCAACACTTGAGGCTGCAATAAAGAAGCAAGCGATAACCGTCGCAATGAATTTCTTTCTCTCCTTAGTGTTTTCATCAACTTCAACAATCGCACTGGCCATTACACCCAAACAAAGTGACAGTGAAACCGCTAAATTAGATTGTTCAAATAAGCCTAGATGAAAGTCAAATAATGCAGGTATAAAGGTGCATGCCATTGCAATGACAACACGAAATCCAGAGTGTGCGTTAGAGTCAGAAATTAATCGTCTAAGCATTAAAGCAAAAGAGTATTGCATGTACTATTTCTCATTAGCGTGGTTAATAGCAATCAGTGTCGGCACAGGATCATTGCTATTGATAAAATACTTGGGTTAAGTGTTAATAACCTATATCGAGCTCGTATAGTTAACTTATCATCATTATCGATGACTTTATAAAGCTGAATCACAGCATAAAAAAAGGTTGTGAATCAAAGAGTTGATTTTAACCTTAATTCTTAAGCTTAAGTTACTAATTTTTGTATCTTTGATGTGACATTTTAAGTGAGTTTTGCGACAATAGCGTCGAATTTTTTAACTAAAAAGAGTAATGTTTGATGTCTGCACAAATCATTGATGGAAAAGCGATTGCTGCTAAGGTTACTGATAAAGTAGCTATTGGGGTTCAAGCCCGTAAAGACAAGGGGTTACGTGTACCTGGTCTGGCTGTAGTGTTAGTGGGCGGAGATCCTGCTTCGCAAATTTATGTACAAAGTAAACGCCGTACCTGTGAAAAAGTAGGATTCACTTCTAAAGCATTCGATTTACCAGCAACGACATCTCAACAGGACTTATTAGCACTTATCGATGAACTGAATGAAGATTCAACGATTGATGGTATTTTGGTGCAATTTCCATTACCTGAAGGTTTGGATGAAACATCAGTGATTGAACGTATCAAACCAAGTAAAGATGTCGATGGCTTTCATCCTTACAATGTTGGCCGTTTAGCACAACGTATTCCATTATTAAGATCATGTACACCACGCGGAATGATCACGATGCTTGAGTCAATTAATATTGATTTACATGGTAAACATGCGGTTGTTGTTGGTGCATCAAACATTGTGGGTCGCCCAATGACATTAGAGCTTTTGCTCGCAGGTTGTACAACAACGACGTGTCATCGCTTTACTAAAGACCTTGAATACCATGTACGACAAGCTGAGATATTAGTCGTTGCACGTGGTAAAGCTAACTTTATCCCAGGTGACTGGATCAGAGAGGGCGCTGTTGTCTTAGATGTGGGTATTAATCGTTTAGAGAACGGGAAAATCACCGGTGATGTAGATTTTGAAACGGCAAAAGAAAAAGCGGCTTGGATTTCGCCTGTACCTGGTGGGGTTGGTCCAATGACAGTTGCCACGTTAATTGAAAATACATTATTCGCTTGTAACGAATATCATTCTTAAAATGAATAGCCATTAAAATAAAAAAGACTGCAAATGCAGTCTTTTTTTATATTTGGCTGTGTATCTAAATATCTCTCAATGATCTAGGATTTATAGATTATCTAAATATCTTTCAGCATCTAACGCAGCCATACAACCCGTTCCTGCAGAAGTGATTGCTTGACGGTAAATATGGTCAGAAACATCACCCGCAGCAAATACACCTGGAATAGTGGTTTGAGTTGCGTTACCTTCACTACCTGTTTGTACTTTCAGGTAACCGTGATTCATCTCTAATTGATCAACAAACATATCAGTATTTGGTTTATGACCAATAGCAATGAATACGCCCATTACTTCTAATTCTTCAGTTTTATCAGATAATGTATCTTTTAAACGTAAGCCTGTTACGCCCATATCATCACCTAATACTTCATCTAAAGTACGGTCTGTATGTAACACGATGTTACCGTTTTTAACTTTTTCGTTTAAACGGTCTAATAAAATTTTCTCTGAACGGAATGTAGTACGACGATGTACTAAATGCACTTCAGAAGCGATGTTAGAAAGGTATAGCGCTTCTTCAACAGCGGTATTACCACCACCAACAACCGCTACTTTTTGATTACGGTAGAAAAATCCATCACAAGTTGCACATGCCGAAACACCACGCCCTTTAAATGCTTCTTCTGAATCTAGACCTAAGTAACGTGCAGAAGCCCCTGTTGCAATGATTAATGCATCACAAGTATACGTGCCTGTATCACCTTTAAGTGTAAAAGGAGGCTTAGTTAATTCAACTTCGTTGATATGATCAAAAATGATCTCAGTATCAAAACGTAAAGCATGTTCTTTCATACTTTCCATTAAACCTGGACCTGTCATATCAGCTGCACCGCCTGGCCAGTTTTCAACTTCAGTTGTCGTTGTTAATTGTCCACCTTGTTGCATACCTGTAATTAATACTGGTTTAAGGTTAGCACGAGCTGCATAGACGGCAGCTGTATAACCTGCAGGGCCTGATCCTAAAATCAATAATTTGTTATGTATAGTTTCGCTCATATCGTTACCTTGAATAATGAAAAAACAGATCAGCTAATGTGTCATGCTGACCTTAATAATTAATAAATTATGCTAATACTAAACTTTTAGCACATAAACTTCAGTAAAAAAAAACGGATACTTCATAGAAATATCCGTTTTTATTAATAGGTATCACCTACTAAAATGTTACCTACTAAGTTATAGCGATGTTTTTACTGTGTCACTACTTGCTTTATTACTTGCAAATGAACTACCAGCTTGTTGTGTTGCTTTTACAATTGCTTGGCGTTCTGTTGCTGCAACAATTGTAATCTCTTTAGATAAATCTAATGGCTCTGAGATTGTCTTCACCGTTGCTGATGTAGATTGACCTTTAGCGATACTAACTGTTCCACTTTTACTTGCTGGCACTGTCGTTGCTTTAGGTGCTTCAGTTGCTTCAGTTTTTGCAGGCGTCACATTGACTTCTTCTGCTTTAACTTCAACTTCTTCCACTTTAGGAGCTTCAACAGCGGCTTCAGCCATTGCTGGTACTTCAACTTTAGGCTCTTCAGTTTTTGTCTCTTCAACAGCTGCTTCAGTAACCGCAGGTGCTTCAACTTTAACTTCTTCAACGATAGGTGCCGTTGTTTCAGTGGCAACAGGAGTAGCAATTTCTTCTACTTTAGCTGTTGTTTTAGCTTTTTCTACTGGCAAGATCTTTTGTGCTTGTGTCACAGGAGATTGCTCAGCGATTTGTTGAAGTTGTTCAACTTCTTGCTGTGGTGTTTTATTGTCAGCAGTTTCATCAACTGTTTTAGCAACGGGAACGGTTGCTTTTACATTTGCTGTATCAGAGTCTGAGTTCGTATCCGTTTCTGGGTAACGACTTGTCACTGCTTGAGCTTGTTGATCATCTTGCTGATCACGCTTGTTACGTTGTCCATTATTACGTAAATAACGAGAACGACGCTGCGGAATCTCAACAGGTGTGTAACCTTCATCATTTGATGATGGTACGTTATCTGTAGTCTCTGTTTCAGCTGAGTTGTCTGCAGTAACAGGCGCTTGATTTGCTTCAACTTTTTTAGCTGCTTCAGGTGATTTTCTCACTTTAGCTTTAGGCTTTTTAGTGTCAACGTTTGCTTTAGGCTGAATTGTTACATCTACATTAGTATCAGCTACTTCTGAGTTGTTATTTTCAACTGTGCTTTCTGCTACGTTTTCAGGCTGTTGAACACGAACTTTTTTACGCATGTTACGACGTTTGCGACGAGCCACAACCACTTCTTGAGTATTCGTCTTTTCAGTACTTTCTGGAGAAGGTTTTACTTCATTCTCATACTTTTTAGTTTGTTGTGTTGGTTTACGATCCGAAGGCTTACGATCTGAAGGTTTACGGTTACCGCGACGTTCAGTTGAGCTATCCGCTGGTTTTTCATTGCGGTTACGGTTTGGGTTACCTTTCGTATTACGAGGGTTACGCGGAGTACGGTTCGGTTCAGTTTTTGGTTCGGGTTTTGCTTGAACTTCTGTTTTAGCTTCAACTTTTGAATCGTCACTGAAGAATTTCACTATTGCATTAATAACCTTAGTGACTAAAGACTCTGAATTATCAGGGGCTTTTGTTACTGGTGATGCTTTAGTTTCAACTTTAGCAGCAGGTGTTTCTTTAGTTGGTGCACTAAATCCGCTTAATAAAGGCTCTTCTAGTTCTTCATGCTCTTTTTGAGCAATATTAGGAACATAAACTGTATGTTGCTTTTCTAACGCATCGTAATTGATGTCTTCTTTACCATCTTTACGTGTACGTTTAACTTCGAAATGAGGCGTTAATAAGTTTGCATCAGGTACGATGTAAACTTCACATCCATGACGGTTTTCAATTTTAGCCACTGCTTTACGTTTTTCATTAAGTAAATAAGCAGCGACGGCAACGGGTACTCGAGCTTGGATTTGAACTGTATTTTCTTTTAAGCCTTCTTCTTCAATTAAACGAAGAATAGCTAAAGATAATGAGTCATTATCACGAATAGTACCTTGGCCATGACAGCGAGGACATACACGAGAAGCTGATTCACCTAGAGAAGGGCGGATACGTTGACGAGACATTTCCATTAAGCCAAAACGAGAAATTCGACCTAATTGGATACGTGCTCTATCTTGACGTACTGATTCACGCATTCTATTTTCAACTTCACGTTGATGGCGAGCAGGTGTCATATCGATAAAATCGATAACCACTAAACCACCTAAATCACGTAAACGTAGTTGACGCGCGATTTCTTCTGCTGCCTCTAAGTTCGTGTTGAATGCTGTTTCTTCGATATCACCACCACGTGTTGCACGTGCAGAGTTAATGTCGATAGAGGTTAATGCTTCAGTCGGGTCAATGACAATTGAACCACCAGACGGTAAACGTACTTCACGTTGGAAAGCTGATTCAATTTGGCTTTCTACTTGGTAATGTGTAAATAGTGGGATTTCACCTTGGTATAATTTAAGGCGATTTACGTAGTCTGGACGCACCATTTCGATATGACTTTTAGCCGTTTCAAATGTTTTTGCGTTATCGATAACAATTTCACCGATATCACGACGTAAATAATCACGAATTGAACGTACAATGACGTTACTTTCACGGTGAATTAAAAAAGGAGCTGATTTAGTTTTTGACGCTTGGTCAATCGCTTGCCAATGATTAACAAGGACATTTAAATCCCATTCTAATTCTTCAGCTGATTTACCAACACCAGCAGTACGAACGATTAAGCCCATGCCATTTGGTAGTTTAAGGTCGGATAAAGCGGCTTTTAATTCAGAACGTTCATCCCCTTCGATACGACGAGAGATACCGCCAGCACGTGGATTGTTTGGCATTAATACTAGGTAGCTACCAGCTAAACTAATAAAGGTAGTTAAAGCTGCACCTTTATTGCCACGTTCTTCTTTTTCAATTTGAATAATAACTTCTTGGCCTTCTTTAATAACATCTTTGATGTTAGGGCGGCCTTTGAATGAATATCCTTCTGGGAAGTAGTTGCGAGCAATTTCTTTAAGCGGTAAAAAACCATGGCGCTCAGCACCGTAATCTACAAATGCAGCTTCTAAACTTGCTTCAACACGTGTGATTTTACCCTTATAAATATTTGCTTTCTTTTGTTCGTGACCAGGACTTTCGATATCAAGATCATACAGCTTTTGCCCATCTACTAGGGCTACACGTAACTCTTCTGCTTGAGTTGCGTTGATTAACATTCTTTTCATTTGTGAACTCTTGTTTAATTTTTTCGTTGTTTTTATATGTACTAACTGTTTTTTGCATGCTGACCTCATGTCTGGTTATACAATCTCTCGACTGGAAGTATTCTGAGGTGCGTTAAAAGCGGATACAAAAAATGTTAAATCAAAATTAATTTAACATGGCAGCGTTACATTCTAATCATTTGATTTGCTTTCATAATAGCTATGCCTACCAGCGACTTTATAGTCATAAAATCACGAGGCATTAACTTTGTTATTGTCGCATTTATATCTACTTACAAGCAACAAAGTTTTTATATATTATGCGATCAGGCGTGATAAACTTAACGAATGGAACAGATAAATCACTCAGTACGCATTATTGACATCGCTCAAGAAAATGCACAACAACGCATCGATAACTTTCTTCGCTTACATCTTAAGGGCGTGCCTAAAAGCATGATCTATAGAATAGTGCGTAAGGGAGAAGTTCGAGTAAATAAAAAACGCATTAAACCAGATTATAAATTACAGGTTGGCGACAGTGTTCGTATCCCGCCTGTTAAAGTTGATCCTGACAATGCGTTACCGTCACCTAAACTTAACATTATTAAGAACTTAGAGTCAGAGATTGTTTATGAAGATGAAGGTTTAATCATTCTTAATAAACCATCAGGACTCGCCGTTCATGGTGGAAGTGGTTTGGACTTTGGCGCCATCGAAGGATTACGCGCATTACGACCTGACGCTCGATTTTTAGAATTAGTACATCGTCTTGATAAAGCAACGTCAGGGTGTTTATTAATTGCTAAAAAACGCAGTGTGTTACGTGCATTACATGAACAACTTCGTCAAAAAACCATGAAAAAGCAATATTTTGCTTTAGTAAAAGGGCAGTGGAATATAAAAGACCGCTTAGTCCGTGAACCTCTATTAAAAATTCCTCAAGATTCCGTGGTTAAAGTGAGTCCGTTAGGAAAAGCATCAGAAACACATTTTAAAATTGTTCAACGTTATGACGGTGCTACATTAGTTGAAGCGAGCCCAGTGACTGGCCGAACACATCAAATTCGTGTTCACGCGGCTTGTAAAGGACATAATATTGCTTGTGATGAACGTTACGGCGATAAAACCTTTGATAGTAAAATGAAAGCATTAGGGTTGAATCGACTATTTTTACATGCAGCTCATATTACTTTCTTTCACCCTGTGCTTGAGAAAAGAATGACCGTAAGTGCGCCACTTTGCCCTCGTTTAGAGGAATTATTAGAGAAGTTACAGCGAAGCTAATATGAGATATCAATTAATTATTTTTGACTGGGATGGAACCTTAATGGATTCCATTGATAAAATTGTTCTGTGCATGCAACAAGCTGCCAAACAGCAAAAGCAAACAATACCTGCAGAACAGGCGGTGAAAAATATTATTGGTTTAAGTTTATTAAAAGCGATGCAACAACTTTTTCCAAACGGTTCATTAACTGAACATGCGTTATTAGTTGAAGCGTATCGAGATCAATATAATAGAATGCATGACATCGACACGCCTTTTTATGATGGTATTGCTGAGTTATTAATTAATCTGAAAGTACAAGGGTATACGCTTGCTGTTGCAACAGGTAAAGGGCGTAATGGGTTAAACCGCATGATGAGCAAAACAAATACTGAACATTTGTTTTCAGCCACAATATGCGCTGATGAATCTAGTTCGAAACCAGATCCATCGATGATTTACGCCTTATTAACAGAATTGAATATAAACCCATCGGAAGCTTTGATGGTGGGTGATTCAAGTTATGATTTAGATATGGCTGCTAATGCCAGTGTAAATAGTCTAGGCGTTAGTTATGGCGTGCATGGTCGCGATATCTTAATGTTGTCTAAACCCGTTGCGGTTGTTGATTGCTTAGCGACGCAACTATATGACTACATTTAATCACTGTTTTTAACTGTGCTGTGACCGGATCATTAGTCAATAGCTGTTACTGACAAATAGTTAATAGTTAATAGTTAATTGTTAGTCGATCTTTTAACTTACGTCTTTGTGAAATATTCATCGATTAAAAGGAATGATAATGTTTAGTGAATATATTAAATTAACGGGTCGTGGTGAAAAAGGCCGTCGTCCTTTAACCATGGATGAATCAAAACAAGCCTTAACTGATTACTTAAATGGCGATGCTACTTTATTACAGTTAGCTGTATTGTTGATGTTACAACGTGTTCGTTGTGAAACTCCCGAAGAAGCTGCCGGCTATATTGCAGCACTGCGTACTAAAGTTTCAAATGATTGGCATAGATTAACACCTGATCTTGATTGGCCATGTTTTGCGGGCAAAAAAAGACAGCCACCTTGGTTACTGTTAGCCGCTAAGTTGCTTGCTGCCAATGGCGTGAAGATATTTTTACACGGTCACATGACGGTTGATTTAGTGAAATACCAAGTTGAGTCAGCCTGTCCTTTACTTAACATTGCTATTGCCGACACACCTGAGAAAGCTAAAATTGCGTTAGAAAATGATTCATTGGTGTATGTGCCTTTATCAGCTTATTGCCCTGAACTCATTGAATTATTGGCACTACGCGAGCAAGTTGGTTTACGTACTCCACTTAATACGGTTGCTAGAAGCGTCAATCCAAGTAATGCGCCCTACAGTATTCATGGCGTATTTCATAAAAGTTATGAAAAGATTCATGCACAAGCTGCATTATTAAATAATGAACACAGCATTATTGCATTCAAAGGAGAAGGTGGAGAAAGTGAAGTTAATCCTCGTGTTTCTACTTTGGCTTGTGGTGTAACGCAAGTAAATGGAAAAGCTCAATACGTTGAGCAAGATTGGCCAACGTACTTAGAAGATTTTTCAGGTGCTCATACAGAAGTGTCTGCCGAGTACTTGTTGAAGGTTTGGAATAAAGAGATTGAAGATGCTTATGGAGATGCTGCTGTTATCACTACTGTTGCAATGGTATTAAAGCAAATGCAGCCCGATAGTTCGCAAGATGAAGCATTACAAAAAGCAAAAAAACTATGGGAAAGTCGAACGGTTTAAGGCTTTCCAGTGAGTGTAGAAATAAAAAAGGAAGCTAATTAGCTTCCTTTTTTATGATAGCCCTGACTTATCTTAAATAAGATTTATTATATTAGAGCTCGTAGATTAGGCTTATTATATTACACCTGTTACCGCTCAAGGAGCTTTATTCAGTTGTTAGCTTGGACTTCAAATCAAGGCGCAACATGATGGCAATGTCGATTCCTTATTGAAGGTTGCAACGCAGAGTTGGTTTTAAAGCTAACAACCCAGTGGGAAAGCGGTAAAGCAAACACATTGGTTGTTATAAATTGTCGATTTAACCCGTTAGAACTTCCTCTTTCTACCTAGCATCTGTTCACTTCACTGCTTTATGAATTATGCACCTTGAATGGTAACGGGTATAACTTTAAAAACTATCTTCGTATCTGGATAATAATACCAAAGAGAGGGTGGTCTAAATAATGAATTTCACCGCTCTTTAAACGTCTTGTTTGATCAAACAACGTTTCTGTTATTACTTTCTCTGTTCTAACATTTCTTTTAGGAACGGGTTCTTGAGCAACAACTTCTGCCGTTGCATCCGTATCAACAGTTGGCGCTTCAGTTGCTAGTACTGATACTGATGAAGAGACTGGTTTTTCTGTTTCTGTTCTAACAATGAGCTGTGCATCTATTTGTAAATAATGTTGAACATAAATCAAAAAATTACCATCTATTTCATATAGATCTTGTAGGGTTTCATCTTTTTGTAGTGACGCTAATACATCTAACTTTTTAGAATCTGCTGTCAGTTCATTTGATACTGTTGTTGCTTGTGCTTTTTCAAGCTTAGCTGATTGAGGCATATCTAATGCATAGTTTTTACCTGCAAACAAATGAATAGGTAATGCATCTTGTTTATTTTGAATCGGCATACGCCATGCAGTATGTAATAGTGGCGTAAATAATTGATGATTATTAAGTCTTCTAAGTTGCTCTTTAAGTCTTAACTCTTTTAATAATATAAGTCTATTGCCTTCCTTTACCATTTCATTATCAGTTATTTGAACTGGGTTTTGTTTATGTAAGCAAGGTTGTCCTGCTAAACAACTTGTTGCAGGCTCTGCTTTAATGACTTCTAGGCGATCACGTTGTTTTAAATAAACATTATTCTGATCTAACTGTTCACTGACATTTTTTACATCAACATTGCGTTTAAAGACAATAATTTCAACATCAAACCAACGATCTCCTGCTTGTACATTAAATGAACATGTTGTTGCGATCAGTAATGGTAAAATATAACGTAAATTCAAAGCTTATCCTTTCTGGGATTTATTTAATTAGGTGTAATTTAAAGCTATCAAGTAATTGTTTCAACCAATTTAGGCGCTCTGCGCTATTTTCTAGTGCCATGGTGAATTTCAGTTTACTTGGACCGTCTAGTTTAAAGGTATTTGATTGAGTTTGCAGTAACGAAACAAGAAACATCGGCTCTACTTTTGAATGTTCAGTAAAGGTAACTGCACCACCTAAAGCATGTGCTTCAATGCGTGCAATGCCCAGTTTTGAGCAACGTTGTTTGATAGCGGTTACCGCAACTAAGTTTTTTGTTGAGTCAGGCAACAAGCCAAATCTATCAATTAGTTCAACTTGAATCTCATTTAGTTCATTATTATTTTTACTATTCGCAATACGTTTGTATAAAGAAAGGCGCATATTAACGTCTGGAATGTAATCATCTGGTATCAGTGCCGGTATACGTAACTCAACCTCTGCTTGTGTGGCTAACAGGTGTTCTAAACTTGGTTCTTGGCCATTACGTAATGCATCAACTGCTTGATTTAGCATATCCATGTAAAGGTTAAAGCCGATACTGGTTATCTGACCTGATTGTTCGTCACCCAGTAATTCACCTGCACCACGAATTTCTAAATCGTGCGTTGCTAAGGTAAACCCCGCACCTAATGTGTCTAATGAGCTAATTGCTTGTAAACGTTTTTTAGCATCTTTAGTCATTAATTTCGGCGTTGGTGTTAATAAGTAAGCATAAGCTTGATGATGTGAACGGCCCACTCGACCACGTAATTGATGCAATTGAGCAAGACCTAAGTGATCTGCTCTGTTAATAATGATGGTATTGGCTGTTGGAATATCAATACCTGTTTCAATAATAGTGGTACACACCAAAACGTTTTGACGCTGATGATAAAAATCTGACATGACGCGTTCAAGTTGTTGTTCATTCATTTGACCATGCGCAACTGAAATACGGGCTTGCGGTAATAAAACTTGTAAGTCGGCTGCCGCTTTTGCAATGGTTTCAACATTATTGTGTAAAAAATAAACTTGTCCACCGCGCATAATTTCACGAGTGATGGCATCGCTAATCGTTTGATCTGTTTTTTGTTCAACGAATGTTTTGACTGCTAAACGTTTAGCAGGTGGAGAAGCAATAATGGATAAGTCTCGCATACCATTCATAGACATGTTTAATGTTCGTGGAATAGGTGTCGCAGTTAACGTTAGAATATCAATTTGAGCACGAAGGCGTTTGATTTTTTCTTTTTGACGAACACCAAAACGATGCTCTTCATCGATGATTAATAAGCCTAAATCGGCAAACTTAATACCATCACTTAATAGTTTATGGGTACCTATTAATATATCGATTTTACCTTCAGCGGCTTCTTGCAAAATAAGCTTCTGTTCTTTTGCTGTTTTAAAACGAGATAACACTTCTATTTTAACTGGCCAGTTAGCAAATCGGTCACGAAAATTCTCAAAATGTTGCTGTGCAAGAAGCGTTGTTGGGACGAGCAAAGCAACTTGTCGAGCATTATCCGTCGCCATAAATGCAGCTCGCATTGCAACTTCTGTTTTACCAAACCCTACATCACCACAAACGAGCCTATCCATTGGTTGTGATGAACACATATCGGAAATAACAGAGTTGATAGAAAGTGCCTGATCATGCGTTTCTTCAAAAGGGAAGTCATCACTAAAGGCGGCGTAATTAGCTTGATTAAATTGGTACTTAAAACCTTTTTTCGCCGCTCGTTGTGCGTAAATTTCAAGTAACTCAGCGGCGACATCACGTACTTTTTCAGCAGCACGTTTTTTAGCTTTAGCCCAAGTATCATTACCTAATTTACTAATGGGTGCTGTTTCAACATCACTGCCACTATAACGTCCAATAAGGTGTAAGGAGGTTACTGGAACATATAATTTGTCACCTCGAAGGTATTCAAGTGTTACAAATTCATTAATGCTGCCTGATACTTCAATCGTTTGTAACCCTAAATAACGTGCAACACCATGGTCTATATGAACAACAGGTTGACCTACTTTTAATTCTGCGAGGTTACGTACTATATGTTCAGAGCTTTCTTCACTTTGATTCTCTTTATTTTGACGTCGACGTTGCGTAATTTTGCTGCCAAGTAATTCCGTTTCAGTAATAAAAGCAAATTGACTGTCGATAATTAAAAAGCTGTTCTCAACACGGCTAACGGTAATAGACACTTTATTTTTATTTTGATGGCATTCACTAATGCTATCGACTGATTTGATGGATAATTTAAGTGGGCTTAATAAGGTTAATAACGCTTCTTTACGCCCAGCTGACTCAACACTTAATAATACTTTACCAGGAAAGTCGTCAATGAAAGCTGCAATGTTGGCCAGTGGGTTTTTATCTTTATGATGAATTTTTATATCTGGCAGGGTTGTTAACGGTAAATTAGTTTTACCTGCTTTAGGCGCTGCAAAAGAATCTTGTTGTAATTGATATTTAGGAAATTCATTTAAACGTTTAAAGCATTGTTCTTGTCGTAAATAAAGGGCGATAGGCTGCAGTAGAGGGCGTAATAAATCAACGCCTCGTTCTTCAAAGCGGTGTTCTATGGTTTTCCAAAAACTATCAATGGCACTATTAATATCACCGACAATACACAGACGAGTATGTTTAGGAAGATAGTCAAATAAGGTGGCGGTTTCATTAAAAAACAGCGGTAAGTAGTATTCGATACCTGCCGGTAAGTTGGATTGAGATATTTGCTGGTAAATAGAATCCGCACTAGTTGATACTTTTGAAGTGAATTTCTCACTATAAGCTGTTTTAAAGTTGGTAATCGCTTGTTTATCCGTTGCAAATTCATGCGCAGGTAACATTTTTATCTGTTTTATCGTTGGTAATGAGCGTTGTGTTTCAGTATCAAAAGGACGGATCGAATCAACTTCATCATCAAAGAAATCAATACGATAAGGTGTATTACTGGCCATTGGGTAAATATCTAACAACGATCCTCTTGCACAAAACTCACCATGCTCTCGTACTTGATCGACTGAGTAATAACCCGCTTCTTGAAGTTGCTCTCGTAGTAATTGTAATTCTAACTTTTGCCCTGTGTTAACGACTAAAGTATGTTGTTTTAAATAACTTGGGGGTGCTAGTCTCAATAATAGAGTCGTGACTGGCACAATCAAGATACCGTCTTTCATCGAGGGTAATTGATATAAGGTTTCTATCCGTGTTGAAATAATATCTTGGTGGGGTGAGAAGTGATCGTAAGGCAATGTTTCCCAATCAGGGAATAATTTCACTTCAAACTTACCTTCAGCAAAATAAAGTAACTCTTGATGCAACTTAATGGCACTAGGCGTGTCATTAACCACAACCACTAATGGCGACTTCTGTGGATTAGCTTGAGCACATTGATTAATGACAAAGCTTTGACTACTGCCAACTAAATTAGCAAGTTGTTGTGTGTCAGTAGAAGATTTTAAAGGTTGTATATCGAGTAAATTATTCATATTATTGACTTATTTTCACTGTTTTTTTGCTAATTATGAGATGTGTTATCTAACTTTTTGTACTGAGTTATTGATGATTTAACGTTCTAAATCTAAGTGTTTAATTCGCGTTGTTTTGCTCTGTTTTTTAGTTGTTGTGATTGTACATGTAGACTCGCTCTAATTAATAATTCACGGTCTTGTTCACGTATAAATGTGTATGTAAACGCGTATTCAGAGTCATTAATGTTTGACACTGTTGCATAACAGTAGATAGCAGAAGATTCTTCAGGCAAAAATATTTTAAGCCTAATATTGTCATCTATTTTCAATGTGTTGTTGTTTTTTATGATAATACTACCGGCACTAAACTTAATGGTTTGGTGGCGAGATTTTTCATCATCTTGTTGAGTCAGTACATAACTCAGTAACGTATTTATTTTTTGGTTTTGTGCCTGTAGATAATTCCATAGTGCTTGTGTATTATCGCTGTTTAATTTTAACGGCGCTAAAATGCTGGCATCTGCTTTTGCAAGATCGCTTGCCATTCTGAATGGCCCAGGGATCTCATCTTCAAAAGCGAATTGGTTAAGTGGTAAGTCGCATTTATCAATTGATTTTAAATTGATTGAAAGAGCATGTTCTACTAAAAAATATTCATTATTGTTCATATCTACAAACCAGGCTGTTATTGAATGATACAGAAACACCTTATTGTAGGAGTTTTGTCTGTCTTAGCGAATAAAGATACATTAGAATGGCCTCCATTAAAATGTAATCAACAAGTTAAGTCTAGATTTAGCGCTATTAATGTTGATTGTTGGCGGATAACGCTATTTTAATAACAATCATGCTTTATACCAATGGAATTAAATAAGTGATCAGAGATTGCGCAGGAAAAATTAACACTAATAAGGCGTGAGTTGTAGGGGATAGTTGTTCTCACTTCAAAACTCACAACGCAGTTAGGGGTGATTTTAACCAGCAAGAATGATCACCTTATTAATTCTTTTGGTATTATTAAGACAACTAAAATAAAAAGGTAACTATGTTTTATCCTTTGAGTGTATTTATCGGTTTGCGATATACAAAATCTAAACGTAATAATCAATTTGTGTCGTTTGTTTCTTTATTTTCCACTGGTGGCATTATTTTAGGCGTTTTAGCCTTAATTACTGTTTTGTCTGTAATGAATGGTTTTGAAGGTGAGTTAAAACAACGCATTCTCGGTGCGATCCCTCATGCAAAGTTAACTAATGAATCTCAAACTATTAATAACTGGCAACAACGTATTGATTCAATCCCTAACGATCCTTTAGTCGTCAATATTGAGCCGATGATTAATACGGAGGCCATTTTACAAAGCAAAACAGGGCTACAAGGCATCAAGATAGAAGGCATCTTTCCTGAAAAGTATGGCAGTCAAACAGTAAAAAATAATATTATTGTCGGTAGCGTTGATGACTTACAGGCTAGTGAATATAACATTATCATTGGTGATCAGCTTGCCAATAAACTAGGTGTTCGTTTAGGTGATAAAGTCAGAGTAACGTCGACAAGAGGTGTTCGATATACACCACTTGGTCAAGTACCTAGCCAACGTAATTTTACCATCGCAGGTTTCTTTAATGTAGGCTCTGATGTTGACCAATATCTGGTGTTAATGCATGCGCAAGATGCGGCTCGTTTGATTCGCATCGGCACCGATCAAGTGACGGACTTACGTTTTTATTTTACAGAACCTTTTGCTGTTGAATCTTGGGTGCCTCCTACGCTTGAAAAGGAAGAAATGATCGTCGATTGGCGTAGCACACATGGTGAACTTTTTGCTGCGGTCAAAATGGAAAAAAATATGATTTGGTTATTGTTATGCCTAATCATTGCCGTCGCTGCTTTTAACATATTATCTTCTTCGGTTATGGTGGTGACAGATAAGAGCGCAGAAGTTGCGATTTTAAAAACCTTAGGCATTCAAGCTTCAACTATTAATCTCATTTTTATTATCCAAGGCGCATTTAGTGGCATTATCGGTGCATTAATAGGCACCGGTTTAGGTTTGTTATTAAGTACTTATATTAATGAAGTAATGGCATTTCTAGGGTTACATTTATTAGCGAATGCCTCTGGTGGCGCTCGACTATTACCCGTTGTACATGAACCAATACAAATAGTCTCAATCATGTTTGGTGCTATGTTTTTAAGTTTATTAGCTACTTTATATCCTGCTTATCGCGCAGGTAAAGTGAGCCCAGTAGAGGCATTAAGATATGAATAATTCAATAATAGTATGTAATGATTTAAGTAAAGTTTATCAAGAAGGGCGCTTAGCGACACCAGTATTACAGGGGGTCAACTTATCCGTTAATCAAGGTGAGTTATTGGCGATAGTCGGAACATCTGGTTCTGGTAAAAGCACACTCTTACATTTATTAGGTGCATTGGATGCGCCTACTACCGGTAATATTGTATTCAATGGTAAAGATATACATCAATTGTCTTCAAAACAGCAGTCAAAATGGCGTAATCAAGAATTAGGGTTTGTTTATCAATTTCATCACTTGTTATCGGAATTTAGTGCACTAGAGAATGTTGCAATGCCACTATTGATTGCTGGTGAATCAATAAAATCAGCACAAAAAAAAGCCACTGAGTTGTTAGATAGAGTTGGGTTAAGTGAGCGTATTCAGCATAGGCCTTCTGAGTTGTCTGGTGGAGAAAGACAGCGTGTTGCGATTGCACGCGCTTTGATCAATAAACCTTCTTTAGTACTTGCAGATGAACCCACTGGTAATTTAGATGCTAAGAGTGCTGAATCTGTTTATCAATTACTAAAAGAACTCAATACGGAATTTGGCACCGCATTTATTGTTGTCACACACGACCAACAGTTAGCGAATAAGCTAGATAGACAGTTATATATGAGTAACGGCATTTTAAAGGATACGCAATAATGTTTAGGCCTTTATCGTTATTTGTTGGTTTACGTTATAGCAAAGCCAAACATAAAAATAAGTTTGTTTCCTTTATTTCAATGGCGTCTATTTTTGGTATTGTTTTGGGCGTCGCGGTTTTAATCGTCGGCCTTTCAACCATGAACGGTTTTGAAAATGCGTTAAGGGATAAATTATTATCCGTGATCCCGCATGCGGAATTAGAAGTCGTCAAAGGTGATTTTGAGGATGAAACTAACATCCTTGAACAAGTAAGGTCTCATCCTGGAGTAACTGGTGCGAGCCCTTATATTGTGATGAATGCTTTGCTACAAAACAATATTAAGATGAAAGCCTTACAAATGAGGGCGATCACACCTGAAACGGAAACTCAAGTTACCGCCGTTGAAAAGTATATTAAACAAGGTGGTTGGGAATTATTATCAACCACTGACAGCAGTATTATTTTAGGTGAACCTGTTGCTAAGGAACTTGGTTTAGCTGTCGGTGAGCATGTAACCCTATTGTTGCCTCAAACTGGCAGTGATAAGTTAAGAGCGCCACGTAAATTTATGTTTACATTAACTGGCACGTTTAAAATGGGTGGTCAGGTCGATAGTACATTAGGTTTTATCCATATTAATAAAGCTAAAGAAATGCTTAATCTTAATCATGCTACTGGTATCGCATTTAAGGTCGATGATGTTTTACAGGCACAGGTATTGTCGAGAGAAGTGGCTTATAGCATCCCTGTTTATATGTATATAAAGAGCTGGATCACCAGTCAAGGTTACCTTTATCAAGATATACAAATGGTTAAATCATTGATGTACGTGATTTTGCTCTTAGTAGTAGCTGTTGCTTGTTTTAATATTGTATCTACATTAGTAATGGCAGTTAATGAAAAACGTGGAGATATTGCCATCTTAAAAACAATGGGGGCTGATAAATGGTCTTTACGCGCTATCTTTATTGTTCAAGGTGCCTTTAATGGGTTAGTGGGATGTATTTTCGGCGCTTTACTTGGCGTGTATTTAGCCATCAACTTAAGCAGTATTTTTAGTACTTTTGAAGAGTTGTTAGGACGAAAATTGCTTTCTGGTGATATCTATTTCATTGATTACTTACCGTCGCAACTAGATTATAAACAAGTATTTATTATTGCTGGTGTCGCCTTTGTGATGAGTGTTGTTGCAACAATTTATCCTGCTTGGACGGCCAGTAATATTGAGCCAGCTAAAGAGTTAGGTTACAGCCATTAATCTTTAACTATAAAATAATTTAAATGGTGCGTTACTATAACGCACCATTATCTTCTAATAAGGCATAAACAGCTTCTGCAATTAAGCGGTAACCTTGGGCATTAGGATGTATTGCATCACTGTGTAATGAAGGTTTCTTTAAAACATCTTTAATAATGTCATTTTCTAATGGGATATTATATTGCTCTGCAAGTTCTTGGTATTGTTTAATATCAGGTAAGAATAAAGACGCGCCCGGTACTGAAATAAGTACGACTTGTATGTCTTTGCTTTGCGCCATTTCAATCATCTGAGCTAGATTTTCTTTCATACTGTTTAAGTTTTGCTTTTTAAGCACATCATTACCACCATGACATAGAAGCAATAGTTGTGGTTGATGTTCATCTAATAAAGCACCTAATCGCTCCAATCCTTGTTTACTCTTTTCTCCACTGATCCCTGCATTAATAACTTCCATGTTCGATAGTTGACTAAGTTGTTCTGGATAACTTTGCGCTGTCGCTGCACCATAGCCATAAGTTAAACTATCGCCGAAAGCTAAAATAGGTTGTTGGTTATTAAGAGGAGTAAGCAGCTCTGAATTACCACAAGCCGTCAATAAAAGAGTAAGAACGATAGAAAGCAATTTTTTCATTAATTAGTATCTCGTAGTAATTTCTTTGTATACATCAAGTCGGCTCATTAGTGTTAATGAAACACTTATACCAATAGAATTAATAAGGTGATCATTCTTGCTGGTTAAAATCCCCCCTAACTGCATTCTGAGTTTTGAAGTGAGAACAACTATCTTCTACAACTCACGCCTTATTAGTGTTAATTTTTCCTGCGCAATTTCTGATCACTTATTTAATTCCATTGGTATTAATAAAGTATTGATAAAGGTGATAGTAAATTATAGGCAAAAAAAAGCGTACTTTACAGTACGCTTTCTATTAATAAGCTTTTCATAATACTTAAAGCTAATGATTAATCGTCTAAAATACCAAGAATACTTAATAAGTGTACGAAAATGTTGAAGATATTTAGGTATAAAGAAACAGTTGCACGAATGTAGTTGGTTTCGCCACCGTTAATGATACGACTTGTATCAACTAAAATTAAACCAGACATAATCATAACAACAACACTACTGATGACTAATTGCAGTAATGGAATTTGTAAGAAAATATTTGCAATGATTGCAACAATAACAGCAATCATACCTGCCATTAAAAAGCCGCTCATGAATGAGAAGTCTTTACGTGTTGTTAATACATATGCAGATAGAGCAAAGAAGATAATGGCTGTTGTGCCTAACGCTTGCATGATTAATGCAGGGCCATTTGCCATGGTTAAGTAGTGGTTTAACATATTACCAAGTGATGCACCCATCACACCTGTAAACATGAATACCCAGAATATTCCTTTACTAGAATTAGCTGTTTTTGAAACAACAAATAAAAGGCCAAAACCAACTAGCATTAAACCTAATGATGCCATTGGACCGATGCCAACCATTGTTGCTATTGTTGCTGTAACAGCACTAAATGCTAATGTCATGCCTAATAACATGTAAGTGTTCTTTAATACTGTATTAATTGAAACACTAGCGCGTTTAGGCTTGGTCATATTAATTGAAGAATTCATAATGTACTCCAGTTGATGAATTATAATTAATAACATCATAACATCAGATTTTAGCTTGTGCAGTGTTTTTGTTTTAGATCATAAAATAGTGTTAATTTTTATTGATAGGTTGTGAGATTAGCTTGTTTTAGAAAGAGTTATAAAGAAGCTAAAGGTAAAAATAAGAGAAGAGCGTAATAAACCAAAGTAATATTAACTCCGATAAATAGCTGATCTATTTTGTTTGCTAAAATAACTCACTTCTTTGTTGTAAATTTTGTAAAGGGAGCAAAAATTTACTTCAATTTACGCGTCGAATTGAATTATTTTTCTGCGCCAAATTTAGATCACATACTTAACGTAATTGGTATCAGAAGGGAAAGTAGAAATAAAATGATAAAAGGCACATTAAAGTGCCTTTTATCATTTTAGTGTTATTGAAAGGGCTTATTTAGCGCCTTCGATAATACCAACAAATTCTTCAATCATTAGTGCTGCACCACCTACTAAACCACCGTCAATGTCTGCTTGAGCAAATAGCTCTTTTGCACTGTTTGCTTTAACGCTACCGCCGTAAAGGATTTGTACTTTTTCAGCAACGACTTCACTTTGTGCTTTTAACCAATTACGGATATGTGCATGAACTTCTTGTGCTTGCTCAGAGGTTGCAACTTTACCCGTACCGATTGCCCAAACTGGTTCATAAGCAATAACTGCATTTTCAAGTGCAGCAATACCAGCAACTTCAATAACTGCTTTAAGTTGTGTTTCAACAACTGCAAATGTTTTGTCAGTTTCACGTTCTTCTAGCGTTTCACCAATACATAAAACAGGTACTAAACCGTGTGCTTGAATTGCTACAAATTTAGCAGCAACAACAGCATCTGTTTCATTATGGTATTGACGACGCTCAGAGTGACCTACTAAGCTGTATTTAGCGCCAAACTCTTTAACCATTACTGGTGAAGTTTCACCTGTAAATGCACCAGCAACATTTGTGCTTACATCTTGAGCGCCAAATTCAATGCTGCTGTTTGTAGTTAGGTTCGCAACTTGTTCAATGAAAATTGCTGGCGGACATACTGCTACTTCAACATTAGTCGCAGCGTCTGCAGCACTTTCAATGCCTTTAATTAGCGTAGAAACTGATTCTTTTGTACCGTTTAGTTTCCAGTTACCCATTACAAGAGGTGTTCTCATGTTTGACTCCATTATTATATTAAAATTGAATGCTTTTCTGGTATTTTTGTAATTATAAATTACTTCACTTACCAATACTTGATCTATCCGAGTAAATTATCTGTTATCTCCTCTAAATACAAGCAAGCGTTGACTGAAAGTCTTATTTTTTATTGTGTTCAATCAATAATGTATTAATTTACTTCGGTAAATAGCACAGCTGGTTGCTGTTTATAAAAGTCATTGTTTAAATCTTCGTCAATTACTGCTGGTTGAGCAAAAGACTCTTTATCAAACGCAAGATCGCCACCATCAATAATACCCGAGTCTTTAGTGATAGATTTAAAGTCGTATAAACTCGTATCTGCTAAATGTGAAGGCACTACATTTTGTATCGCAGTAAACATGGTTTCTAATCGACCTGGGTATTTAACATCCCATTCATTTAACATATCTTTAGTTAATTGGCGTTGCAAGTTAGGCTGAGAGCCACATAGGTTACAAGGAATGATAGGAAACTGTTGTAATTTGGCAAAAGCTTCAATATCTTTTTCTTTACAGTATGCAAGAGGGCGGATAACAACATGTTCGCCATTATCTGAGACCAATTTTGCCGGCATTGATTTCATTTTTCCTGCAAAAAACAAGTTCAGCATCATCGTCGCCAACATATCGTCGCGATGATGACCTAATGCAATTTTCGTTGCCCCTAATTCTTTTGCTGTTTTATATAAAATACCGCGACGTAAACGAGAACAAAGGCTACAAGTGGTTTTACCTGGCTCTAATTTTTCTTTCACAATGCTGTATGTGTCTTGCTCTACTATTTTGTAATCGACACCTAATTGGTCAAGGTATTCAGGCAAAACGTGTTCAGGGAACCCTGGTTGTTTTTGATCGAGGTTAACGGCAATAATATCAAACTTGATTGGGGCTACTTTTTTTAATTGGCTTAAAATCTCCAATAAAGTATAGCTATCTTTACCGCCAGATAAACAAACCATGATTTTATCGCCATTTTCGATCATATTGTAATCGGCAATCGCTTGACCTGTTTGTCTGCGCAACACTTTGTTTAATTTTTTAAGGTCGAATAATTCTTTGTCTGAAAGTTGTTGCGTCATGGTAAGCCTTGTTTAGAGAGAGTAAAAACAAGGCGCATTGTATAAAAAGAGGGGAGTGAATGTAAAGAGCTGGCTAATAGCAATCAGTATAAATAAGCCATCTGTTTGATTGATCAAAATAACGTATTTGCATGTTGTAAATGTAATTAAAGAAAGCAAGTGATTAACTTATTTTACACTGTTAATTAACTTACTTTTATCCTCTTAATTTTTAGAAACTCTATCGTGTGAAATGAGTAACTAAAACAACAAATTCAATTAAACTGTATCAGTTTACAACTCAGTTGGACGGGCAATCAAGAAACCTTGTACCCCATCAATATACATGCTTTCTAGTATCTGTCTTTGCTCTGGGTTTTCAATGCCTTCTGCGATGACCTGACACTCCATACGCTGTGCAACATCGATGATCATGCGGATGAATTGTTGATTTGAACTATCATGTTCAAGATCAGCTACTAAGCTTGCATCAATTTTAATGTAGTCGGGTTTTAATTCTTTAAATAAACTAAATGAACCAATACCTTTACCAAAATTACAAATCACTGAGTGGCTACCGACTCTTTTTAACATATCAAAAAAGCGCTTGCTAGACGCTAAATTGCTGTCTAATAATCGTTCCTGTATTTCAAAAAACAATGAACTGGCAATATCTGGTTCTCTTAATAACAACCGTTCTAACCAAATAATAAAACTACTATTTTGTATCGCAGTAGAGCTTACATTAATTCCCCAACGTGTATTAGGTTTGGCTTTACCGCGGTAATTAGAAATCACTTTCTCAAGAATTATCTTCTCAAGTTTAATAATGGTATCAGTCCTTTGTGCCATTGAAAAAACAGTGCTTGTTGGAATAGTATTATCATTATCACCGATGAATCGAGTGAATATTTCTTGATAACCTTTCATGTTGCGATGTACTGCCTGAACGGGTTGCTGTAAGAAAGAAAATGAACGTTTTTCCATAATGTCTATAATTACTGCACGCCAATATTTTTCGCCCAGATCGAACTCTTGGTTGTTGTTTTTACTATCTTCAAATGCCCACGCATTTGAACCGCTAATTTGTGCTTTAGCTAGCGCGATATCAGCACGGGCTAAGACTTGCTCTGGTAATTGGTTAGAAGATATCGATGTTACACCGTTAAAAGCAACACTTTCTAAATCATTAATAGATTGATATTGGTCGAATTTTATTTTTAATTCATTACTGAATTTTTGGGCATTAGTGATACTCATGTTATGTGCTATGACGGCAAAATCTGAACCGCTAATTCTGAATACATTTACATTTTTAAATTTAGCGGCAACATCACGAATAATATTCGCGATACTGAGTATATATTCATCACCTTGTTGCGACCCCCGAGTAATATTAACCGCTGATAATTCAAATATTCTTATAATAGAAAGTATTGCATGTTGTTGTTGATACTCATCAGATAAAAATTGTGTTAATTCTTTACGGAATGCATGGCGATTACTTAGTCCAGTTAAATTATCCATCGTTGCTTGGCTGGTTAATTTTATGATTTTTTCTTCTTTTAATTGAAGCTGTATTTCAAATAAATGCCTTTTATCTTCAATGTGTTTTGAAACTGTCTTAAGAGGCGACTTTTTAGCTTTATTATTAATTATTTCACCCACGATCATGCGTTCAATATAGTTAAACAGTCTAAAGTAGATAATATTATTAAATAAGAAAGTGAGTAGTAAGCCGCCTACAATTGAATAAACAATGTTTTCATACAACTGGTAAAGATTGATATTCGCTGCTGAGTATTCAATGATTTGATTTGTCGTTGTTGATACTTCTAAAGATTCGGCAATAGGTAATAATTTATGTGCGAAAGAGATCACTCCTGACTCATTATCAAATGTAAGAGGCGAAGACAGTTGATCATTGCTTATCTTGATGTAACTAAACTTATCAATATCTATCACTTCAGTAAGCTGATTTAATGATGTGATATCAGGTAAAGAAGATAATTGCTCACTCTCACTTAATAATTGCTGTTGATGTAATAGGCTTGTATTAAACATTGCTTTGGCAGCAATAGTTAATGTAACAACTAGAACTATAAAAAATAGGCTAGAGGCCCAAAGGCTGTGTTTGAAATTATTCAAGTAGGGTGCCTCTTGATGTGATTAGACTTTGGAAAGTGGCTGCTTAATTTTATTACACTACACTATTTACATTAATTATTTAATTTTATTGCTCACCATTAAACCTCTATTTTTAGTAAGGCTTACAATTAGTTACAAAATAGTTGAAAACTGATAAAAGTGTTTGCTATAAGACAACTGCAAAAGGTAAATATTGATAACTATAATTAAGCTATAAGGTAAAGTATCTTTTTTTATGATAATTTTGTCAACTATAAGTTACTTTCTGTAGTCTGGTTGGTGCGTTAATAGTAAATATTTTGTTTGTTCTTGTTGAGGGTGTTCACAAATAGTTGCTGTTGGACCTTTTTCTATTATTTTCCCCTGATGCAATACCATAATTTGATCACTCATGTGTTTGACTAAATGCATGTTGTGAGCAACAAAAATATAACTTGTTCCTTTTTCTCTTTGAATTTTAAGTAACAAGTTAACTATTTTAAACCTTAGTGAGATATCTAACGTCGTTAAAATTTCATCCGCTAAGATAATGTCGGGGTCTAAAATCATCGCACGCGCAATGGCGACTTGATGCTTTTGAACACTTGATAACATATTAGGAAAGAAAGCTAAATAATCAGGTAATAACCCAACTAGCTTTAATGTTTCAATAATTTTATCATGTCGTTCAGTTGCATTCTTATTAGTATTTAATTCTAAAGGCGCATTGAGGATTTTACCTACCGTCATTTTTGGATTTAATGAACTGCTTGGGTCTTGAAATATCATACGAACAGATAAACATCGTTGCTGAGAACTAAGAGATTCGAGCGGTTCTCCTTTTATGAATATATTACCTGAAGTTGCTTTTAATACACCCGCGATGGTTCTCACTAAAGCACTTTTTCCTGATCCACTTTCACCGACCACTGCTAATGTTTGTCCTGCTTCTATACTAAAGCTAACCGGGCCATAGGCTACTTTTTCACGCGTGGTAAATAACCCAGAAGGTTGTGTGAAACTTTTACAAAGATTAGTAACTTTTAATAATGACGGCATAATTAACTCAGTTTGATTGGGTAATGGCAGCGAAAACTATGACCTTTTTTGATCGTCAAGGTAGGATTTTTTACACAAATACGTTGTGCTCTAGGACACCTTGGCCCTAAACGGCAACCAATGGGTAATTGATTTGAAGAGGGAATGTTACCCGGCAGAGTATAAAGTTGTGCTTTATGCTCATAGATTTCTTCATTATTGATCATTGTTTTAAGCATCGCTTGCGTATAAGGATGCATTGCTGAACCCATAATTTGCTTATACGAACCGGATTCTACTGTTTGCCCACAATAAACTAAGGTCATGTAATCTGATATGCCACTTGTATTGGCAAAATTGTTACTTAATATGAGTAATGTCGTATTGTTTAACTGATTAAGCTTGTACAACAAACGGAATATTTGTGATTGTGTTACCGCTTCCATTGAGGTTGTCGGTTCATCGGCAATAATTAATCGAGGGTTGTTAGCAATCGCCATCGCAATCATGACTTTTTGACATACCCCTTCAGATAGTTGATGAGGGTAACAATTTAAAACCGCCACATCATTTTGAATGCCTACTTTATGTAACAATTCTTTAATTTGTAAACGTCTTGATGAAATATGAGCACGCTTTATTTTACTTAAAATACGTCTGAAGCGTTGCTGCATTGTTTTTTTAGGTAAAACCGATTCTATTTGAGTATGTATTTTTTGACTGGGATCTAAGTAAGAACTCGGCTCCTGAAAAATCATTGATATCTCAGTCCCTAGAATCTGACGTCGCTCTTTTTGTGATAATTTTGATAGGTCTGTTTTACCGAGGAACATGCGGTCAGCCGTCACCGTCCAATTACTGTTATGTAACCCTAATATAGCTTTAGCAATGAGGGTTTTTCCTGAGCCTGACTCACCGATTAAACCGTGTATTGAACCATCGACAATATTTAAAGAGGCTTTGTCGATAACACGAATTTTGCCCTGTGCCGTCTCAATATCAATACTTAAATTTCTGATATCTAATAAAGCCATTACTCTTCTCCTTCAATAACAGCGTGGCGAAGACCTTCTGCAAAAATATTCACGATAACGATCACGAGGAAAATAGCTAAGCCCGGAAAGGTCACTAACCAAGGAGATAGATATATAAGCTCCATACTGTTTGCAATTAATGAACCTAATTCTGTTTGTGGTAACTGTGCACCAAAACCTAAAAAACCTAATGTTGCAATTTCGATAATAGACATAGTGAATAAGCGATTAAGGATAGTAATCGTTGGTTCTAAAATATTAGGTAAAATGCCATAGCGAAATAACCGTGTTTTTGTCGCACCGTCTAATTGCAAAGCAACGATGTATTGTTTACTTAATTCTTGTTCAATGACAATGTAGCTGGCTCGTATAAATTGAGGTAAGAGTGAAAGTCCAATGGCAATTAAACAGTTGGTATAACTAGGTCCAAAAATAGTAATTAATATTAATGCAGAAAGTAAAGAAGGTATCGCTAACAGAGCGTCTAATAAATGATGTAAAACACTGGCTTTAACGCCTTTAGTTAACGCTGCGCCTGCACCAATTACCATGCCTAAAAAAGCGACAAAAAACGTAATAGTTAAAGCGCCACCTAAGGTGAATTGTAACCCCTGAAATAAACGAGATAGTGTATCTCTTCCTAAATCATCAGTGCCCAATATATGGTTTATATTACCACCTTTGGCCCAATAGGGCGGGAGTAACATGCTCTCAGGGTCTTGTGTTAGGGGGGAATGTGGCATAAACCAAGGTGATAAAATTGAGGTTGTAATTAATATAATCATCAACCACATTGCGACGACAGCAATGCTTTTACCTTTAAAAATAGACCAGATATAACGCAATGGAGATTGAATTTTATCTTCATTAAACCCGTTATTTATCAACATATAACGAACCTCTTCTTAGTGGGCTAATGAGTACCATAACGATTTCTGTGGCGATACTGAATATTAAAATAAAGCCGGTGATAATCAGCATACCTGCAGGAAGCACGAGATAATCACCAGATTTTAAAGAAATGAATAACCATTTTCCAATACCGTTTAGGTTAAATACAATTTCTACCGTCATGGCAAATGAAAGAATAGTACTTAATTGTAAACGTAATTGGGGAATAATGGGTGGTAATGCGTTCTTCAGTGCATGAGTGAAAACGATTTTAGTTCTTGAAAAACCTTTAGCGTAAGCCGTTTGTATATAGTTGCTGCGCATCACCATGGTCATCGAGTGACGTGTCAAACGGACTATCTCCGCAATTAAGAAAAAGGATAAAACCAACGCCGGTAATATCAAGTGGGCAACGCGGTCAATAAACGCGAAAAACCCATATTGTTCAGTAACCAATAAAGTATCAATTAATAAAAAACCTGTGACTACTGGGATGTCATACACTAAACTTAAATTACCATCAACGGGTAAAATATCACCTCCGATACTCGGTAATAAAATAGCCATCACACCGACCCAAAACACAGGTAGTGCAAGGCCGATGATAGCAATAGTCATGATCATATAATCAAGTTTTGTATTTCTGAATAACCCTGCAAGTAATCCTAGCGGAATCGCCATTAAGCTTGAAAATAATAAAGCAACAAAACAGAGCTCTAATGTAGAAGCAAAAAATACGAGTCCGCGTTTTAGTAAACCTTGTTGATCAATAGAGGAATAACCAAAATTACCATTTATAATCTGCCATAGATAAGAAAAATACTGTGCAATATAATTTCTTTGATCTAACGTTGTCGTCGCGTGACTGATTGTCACAGTACGATCAATCATAAAAGCAATAATAGTTAAAATAAGCGCAGTGATTAATAGTAGGTTTAAACGTCTGATTAAAAATGACAGCATATTAATTCAAATCTTGTTTAATGGCATTCTGAAAATTAATGCCGGTTAATGGATTCACTTCTACATTCAAGATCGATTTTGAAATCGCATCTAATCTTAAAACATGTGCAATAGGTAAGTACGGACGTTGATTAAAAACTTCATCTTGGATGTGATAATAGTTTTTAATGCGTTGTGCGAAATTAGACTCAGTTAATGATTGGTCTAACAATACTTGTGTATTAGGAGAGCACCAGTTACTGCTGTTTCCTGTTTCTGGAGTAGAGTTACAACTGAGTAATGGTCTAAATATACTATCAGGATCATTAATATGGACGTTAATTCCCGTTAAGTAAGTATCGTAATTTCCACTGTCTAATTTAGCTTTTAATGCGATTTCATGTAAATCATCGATACGGCTTTTAACGCCAACAGCCGCTAAATTTGCTTGAATTAATTCAGCCGTTTTATGAAAGTTAGGATTAAATACATCGGAGCTATCAGATAGTAAAATGCGTAGTGTTTGTGAAAAATCAAAGTGTAGATCTTTTAATGTCTGCTCTGCCTGTTCAGGGTTAAATAAATCGTTATCAAAACGAGGCTTTAATGCCCATGATTGTTTACTTAATAATGTTTCTGTCTGTATTGCGCTCTGAAAATAAACAGCGTTTAAAATAGTTTCTGTATCGACAGCTTGTGCTAAGGCTTGTCTAATTTTAGGGTTTTTCAGCTTATCTTGTTGAGTATTGAATGCCCATAATGAAATGTTCGCGGTAGATTTACTGTTTAAAGTGATTTCTTTATTGTGACTAATGGTTTCTAACTGGCTAGCAGCTGGGTATGAGATAGCATCACATTCACCAGATAACAATTTAGTATAACGTTTTGTTGCGCTTGGGTTAGTGAAAAAAATGAGATTTTCGATATTAGTCATCGACTGCCAGTAAAGATCATTTTTGGTATAACGAATAGTACCGTTATTATCAAAGCTCTTAAATTTAAATGGTCCTGTGCCGATCGGCTGAAAATCAATTTTTTCTGGATGTCCTTCTTTTAGTAACTGTTCACTATATTCTTTAGAATGAATGACTGCGTAATGTGCTGCTAAATTAGCAATCAAAGTGACATCTGGCTTTGATAGAACAAACTCAACGGTATGTTCATCAATTTTATTTATTGCAGATAATAAATTAGTAAAAGGGTGGTTGTAAAAGTAATTTACTGATTGATTATTAACAGTATGGTAAGGATTCGTTACATCCAGCATGCGATTAAAACTAAACAACACATCGTCTGCATTTAAAAACCTTGTTGGCTGAAAGTAATCGGTTTCATGAAAACTGATATTATTACGTAATGTAAAACGATAACGAAGTTTGTCATCGCTACGTTCCCAGCTTTTTGCTAAATCAGGCACAAACTCATTGGTTTTAGAGTCGATTTTTACTAAGCGACTAAATATTTGATGAGTTGTTGCATCTAAGCTCGCGATGTCATCGCTTATTTGGGGATTAAATGAGGTCGGCTGACTATCTGTACAATAGATAAGCGTATTTTGTGTCAGCGCTTTATTTTGATAACAACCACTGAGGCTGACAATTAAGAACAATAAGCATATTAAACGCATAGTGTTTGCTATTCCATTAGAGTAATAAGGCTAATTTAACATTTGATAAGCTGAAATAAAATATTAAATATCATAAGGATAGGTTAACTCGGTAATTTAATGAAATTAATACAATAAATTCGTTCGTATTGAGTTAATTATAATCTAATTTACGCAGTATTCGGTAGCATATCATAATTGCCATGATAGCAAATATAACACTGCCTAATGCTTGACCGATCAGTATTCCTTGAGCACCATAATAATAAGCGCCAATACTCACAAAAGGGATTGTGCCTAACGACATTTTTGCGAGATTAAGGGAGCTTGCTATTTTCGGGTGACCCACATTATTTAAAAATGACATCGCCACTAAATTCATGGCAACAAAAATAAAAGTAATGCTAATATATTGGCAGAAAAACCGAATCATAATAGCTGCGCCATCTTGTGCATTAAATAAGGTAACCAAATACTCTTGTAATAAAGAAAGTACTAATGCCAATACAAAGACATATTTAATAATAAAATTAAGTGATTGGTTTAATGTTGTTTTAACGCGTTTGAATTGCCTTGCACCAATGTTTTGACTAATGATTGGCCCTATCGCACCTGGCATCGCAAATAGCATCATAAAAACAACAGGGATTAATCGACTAATGATAGCCCAGCCTGCCACAAAGCTTGGTCCAAATTTAGCTATTTCATAAGTAATGTAAAGTTGACTAAGCGGCGTTGCCATTTGTGTTAGTGACACGGGGAGTGCGACTTTTAAAATAAATTGAGCTTGCTTTTTAAACGCTGTAAATCCAACTTTCGTTATAAATTTAGCTTTGATCAATAAATAATAAGCCGCCAGTAATAACATCGCGCTTTTAGCCATCAAGGAAGCAAAAGCGGCACCTTTAAGATCCTGTTCAAAATAAAAAATCATTAACGGGTCAAGAATAATATTAACTACGCCCGCGGTAATCGTGCAATACATACCTAATTTTGCTTTGCCTAGTGCGCGCAATGTTGAGGTTATTTGCATACCGAGTGCAATGATAGGAAATGCAATAAGCGTGATACTTAAATAATCACTTGCTGCTCGTAATTCGTCACCTTTAGCGCCTAATAATGTTAATAAGGTATTTGCGTTACAAAAAATAAGGAAGCTAACTAATAAGCTAATAATAAAGGTGATCACATAACAAGTCATTGCTGCTTGTTTAGCTTGTTGTTCTTGTTGCTGACCAATCATTCTTGCGACAACAACTGAGTTTGCAATCATCATTGCGATGGTAATAGACGTTGTGAAAAACAAAATTGCAGCAGCGTAGCCAATGGCAGATAAAAGCAGAGGTTGATTTAATAAACTAATAAAGTAGATATCGACAAGATCGACAATAAAGAAAACACTCAGTCCAATTACATTGGTGAGTGCCATTTTTATAATGTGTTCGGAGATATCTCCTTGTGTAAATTTAGCGGTTAACGACACCGTCAATTAACGTATAAACTAGCGAACTTATCTAACAACTGTTCTTGTGTTTCTTTGTTGTTCGGGTCAACGATAATACAGTTAATAGGGCAGACAGCGACACAAGTTGCTTTTTCATAAAAACCAACACATTCAGTACAAAGATCTGAGTTTATTTCATATATTTCTGCACCAAATGTTATTGCTTCATTTGGGCATTCTGGATCGCACATATCACAATTGATACAGCTATCTTCTATTAGCAGCGCCATTTTATAGTAGTACCATTTTATAACTAAGCCATCTTATTTAGAGTGCGGATTGCGGGTGTCATTACCTTGAGCAAGGTTACGCATTAGTAAGCCGTGGTTCAAATCAATTTCTTTTGGTACGGGTATATATAAAGTATGGCCAGAGCCTGGCGCAACATCGACTAATTCGCCTTTTCGGTTATGTAGCTCTTCAAGTTTAAAGTTGATATTACCTTGTGGTGTCATTAATTCTAGTTTGTCACCCACTAAAAATTTGTTTTTAACGTTAACTTCAGCAAGTCCTTGAGCATTACGGCCCATTATTTCGCCTACAAATTGCTGCGTGTCACTTACTGAATATCCAACATCATAATTTTGATACTGGTCATGAGTATGGCGACTTAAGAAACCTTCGGTATAACCACGATGCGCCAAGTTTTCTAAAGAACTCATTAATGATGGATCAAAAGGGTGGCCAGCGATTGCATCATCCATTGCTTTACGATAAATCTGCGCTGTTCGTGCACAATAATAAAAGCTCTTGGTACGCCCTTCAATTTTTAATGAATGAACCCCTATTTTTAAAAGGCGCTCTACATGTTGAATCGCCCGTAAATCTTTCGAGTTCATAATATACGTGCCATGCTCATCTTCAAAAGCAGGCATATATTCACCAGGGCGACCTTGTTCTTGCAACAAAAATAGTTGGTCTGTTGTTTGTCCGCTACCTAAAGTAGGTTCAGCAGGTTGAATAGCAACAATATCACCGGTTTCATTTTCTTGGGCTTCATGCGCATCGTATTTCCAACGGCATGAATTAGTACACGTCCCTTGATTTGGATCGCGTTTGTTAATATAGCCAGATAATAAACAACGCCCAGAATAAGCCATACATAATGCGCCATGTACAAAAACTTCAATTTCAATCTCAGGACAGTGGTAACGAATATCTTCTATTTCATCTAGTGATAGTTCACGAGACAAAATAACGCGCTCAATACCTTGTTGATACCAAAATTTAACGGTGGCCCAATTGACTGCATTCGCTTGTACGCTCAAATGAATAGGCATATCAGGGAAAACATCACGCACCATCATGATTAAACCAGGATCGGACATAATTAATGCATCTGGTTTTAAATCAACAACGGGCTTCATATCACGAATAAATGTTTTTAATTTAGAATTATGAGGCTGTATATTGCAAACAACGTATAATTTTTTACCTTGAGCATGCGCTTCATTAATGCCAATCTGTAACTTCTCGATATTAAATTCATTATTTCGAACACGTAAAGAGTAGCGAGGTTGACCTGCGTAAACTGCATCTGCTCCATAAGCAAAAGCGTATCGCATGTTCTTTAATGTGCCTGCTGGTGATAATAATTCTGGTTTCATCGGTCTCTCTTTAATGATAATCAAGTCGTAACATCGTAAAATTAATGTAAATATATTACTTGTTTTTATAAAAAAGGTGTAGAAGAAGCTGATAAACCTTAACTTTTCATAATAAATATCAATAAATTGACGGGAATAGGTTCCTATAACAATAATTCGGTTCACATTTAATAAACGCAACACTATACTACCGAGTAATTTTCTTAATGATAATCAGAGATTTACTCTGGATATCTTTCAACATCGTTTTTAAATATTAGGTTTTACATGGAAATCACAGAAAAGTTTACAAATAACAAACAAATCATTGCCTTCTTAACAGAACAGTTCCCAGCTTGTTTCATCGCTGGTTCAGAGTCTGCAAAACCATTAAAAATTGGTGTGTTCCAAGAATTAGCGGCTCGTCTAGAAAACGAAACGCGTGTAAGCAAAACACAGCTTAGAGGCGCGTTACGTCAATACACAATGAGCTGGCGCTACCTTCACTGTGTTAAAGCAGGTACTAAACGTATCGACTTAGACGGTGTAGAAGGTGATGAAGTGTCACAAGAGCATGCTGACCACGCTCAATTGTCACTAAAAGAAAGTAAAGAAAAAGCATTTGCTAATAAGAAAAAAACAGAATCAAATAAAGCACCTGCTCGTGCTGCTAAGAAAGTATCTGTACCAAGTCGTAAAAAAGATGCGCCTAAAAAAGCAGCTAAAAAGCCTGAGATTGATTTAAGCCAATATAAAGAAGCTAACCATAATGAACTAAAAGTGGCACAATCAGTCAAAGTTCTTTTAGGTAAGACTCCAGTCTCTGCAACCGTAGTAGAAATTTTAAAAGAAGAAGTACAAGTACAACTAGACTCAGGAATGGTTGTGAAAGTTAAAGCTAAGCATTTAATCGTATAAAAGGTCTTTTTAATGAAAAAACTCTTTCGTCATGCATTAATTCTCTCTCAGTTATGTTTTGTGGGGGCGACATTTTCCGCCACCGATAGTGTCTCTTTAAAAGATATTCCACAGTTGAAGCAAGAATCTCAACATGCAAAAGTGGCGAAAAGAGTGAGCGACTTATTCAGTCGCTCTCATTACAAATATATTCCTTTAGACGACGAATTATCTGCCAAGGTATTTGAACGTTATATTGAACAATTAGACTTTAATAAACAAATTTTCATGCAAAGTGATATTGATGATATGAAAGCATATCAATTCACTTTTGATGATAATTTGAAGTTTGGTCAATTAGATTCAATCTACGCAATTTATCAACTTAACTTAACACGTCGATTTGAACGTTTTACTTATGCATTATCTTTATTAGACAATGAAATTAAGTTCGATACAGAAGAAGAGTATCAATACGATCGAAGTGATGCAGCTTGGGCTAAAGATAAAACAGAGTTAGATATGCTTTGGCAAGCTCGCGTTAAATCGGATGCCCTGACATTAAAGTTATCTGATAAAAAGTGGCCTGAAATTAAAACGTTACTAACTAAACGTTATAATTATGCTCTGAAGCATTTAACGCAGACTGAAAGTGAAGATGTTTTTCAAACTTTCATGAATGCTTATGCATACACCATTGAACCGCATACAAGTTACTTATCGCCTCGTAATGCTGAACGTTTTAAAATGGAAATGAATCTTTCTTTAGAAGGGATTGGTGCCGTTTTACAACTTGAAGATGATTACACTGTTGTTCGCAGTCTTGTCCCTGGCGGCCCTGCAGATAAATCTAAACTATTGTTAAAAGATGACAAAATAATCGGTGTCGGCCAAAAAGGCGAGAAAATTATTGATGTTGTTGGATGGCGTTTAGACGATATCGTTGAATTAATCAAAGGCCCGAAAGGCACAACGGTTCAGTTACAAATTCTATCGGGTAAAGCTGGCGATGTTAATAAAGTCATTAATATTGTGCGTGAAGAAATTCACCTTGAAGACAGAGAAGCTAAATCATCAGTAGAAGTAATTGATGGTAAAAATATTGGCGTTATCACTATTCCAAGCTTTTACATTAAGCTTAGTGAAGATGTTGACCGTGAGTTAGCTGCATTAGCTAAAAAAGATGTTAAAGGTATTGTTATTGATTTACGAAACAATGGTGGCGGTGCATTAAGCGAAGCAACATTGTTAACAGGATTATTTATAAAAACAGGCCCTGTTGTGCAAGTGAGAGATAGTCGTCAAGAAATCTCTGTGCAAGTAGATGATAACGAATCTATCTCTTATGACGGTCCTTTAACCATATTAATTAATCGTAATAGTGCTTCTGCATCAGAAATCTTTGCTGCTGCATTACAAGATTATGGTCGAGCGATTATTATTGGTGAGCAAAGTTACGGTAAAGGGACGGTTCAACAACATCGACGTATTGCACGTTATTATGATACTAATCAAGATGCTGTCGGTTCAGTGCAATATACAATTGCAAAATTTTACCGAATTAATGGTGGAAGCACACAAAATAAAGGTGTGATTCCTGATATTGCTTTCCCAACTGCGATCGACCCTAAAGATACAGGCGAAAGTTTAGCGAAGAATGCGTTACCGTGGGATAATGTTAAATCAGCAAAATATAATAAAGTTGATGATCTGCAAGAACAAATAAAAGAGCTAACATTAGATCATAAGACACGTATTAAAGATGAAATTGAATTTGGTTATTTAGCCGATGACATTAATGAATATAAACTTGAAAAAGATAAAACGAGTATTTCATTAGTTGAAAAGGATCGCGTTTCTGAGCGAGAAGCAAATGAAGTCGATAACCTAAAACGCACGAATGAACGTCTTAAACGTGCAGGTTTAAAAGAAGTTAAATCATTAGATGATATACCAGATGATTTTGAACCTGTTGATGCATTTTTAATTGAAGCTGGCCACATCACTTTGGATTATGCCAACCTATAGATAATTGTTCGGTATTAAAATAAAAACCGACTTCTATAGTCGGTTTTTTTATTTTAGTAGGAGTTGATTATGTTTAAACCTTGGTTAGATAAATATCCACCTGGTATTAGCAGCGATATTAATGAAAAAACACTAATCAACTTAGTTGATATGTTTGAACATTCATTCGATGAATATGCAGATCACATTGCTTTTATCAACATGGATGAAACGTTAACCTACAGAGAGCTAGAGTCACAATCGCGTGATATAGCCACTTATCTACAACAAACCTCTCAATTATCAAAGGGCGACCGCGTTGCGGTAATGATGCCTAACCTCTTACAATACCCTATTATTTTATTAGGTATATTAAGGTCAGGCCTAGTTGCTGTTAATGTTAACCCTTTATACACCGCTTCAGAATTAAAACACCAACTTAACGATTCCGGAGCTAAAGCAATATTTATCGTTTCTAATTATGCACAGACATTAGAAAGCATTGTTAAAGAGACTGACATTGAGCATGTAGTCTTAACTAAAATTGGTGACGCATTACCACTGATGAAGCGTAAATTAGTTAACTTTATTGTCGCTTATGTCAAAAAAATGGTGCCTAAATTTAAATTACCAAGTGCGAAAAGTTATCGAAATGCGTTAAAAGAGGGCGCAAAAGGTCAATATATTCGTCCTGTTATTAACTTAGACGATATCGCATTTATACAATATACCGGAGGGACAACGGGGTTATCTAAAGGAGCTGTTATGTCTCATCGAAATATGGCGGCAAGCCTTGCACAAGCAGATGCAGTCTTTGGGTTAACGATTGAACAAGAAACAGAAATGATTGTTACTGCCTTACCTCTTTACCATGCTTTTGCGTTAACTGTAAATTGCTTGTTCTTTATTAAAAGAGGGGCTACCAACTTACTCATTACCAACCCACGCGACTTAGATACCTTCATTAAAACCTTAAGTAAATATAGATTTACTTACTTTACTGCGCTTAATACATTGTTTAATGCATTATTAAATCACCCTAAAATAAATACCGTTGATTTTTCTCATTTAAAAATCACGTTAGCGGGTGGGATGGCAACGCAAACCAAGGTTGCTAAACAATGGAAAGAAGTGACAGGAAGTACGGTTATTGAAGGATATGGATTAACTGAATGTGCACCGATGGTCAGTGTTAATGCTTATAATGTTGATGTACATGATGGTTCTATCGGACTGCCTATGCCAGGAACTGATTTGCGCTTAATCAATGATAAAAATGAGATTGTCGATACCGTTAATTGTGTCGGCGAAATCGAAATTAAAGGCCCGCAAGTCATGGTCAGTTATTGGAATAGCCCAACTGAAACTGCAGAAGCCTTTAATGATGGTTGGTTTAAAAGTGGTGACATAGGATTGTTTAATGAAGAGGGACTTCTGTATTTGGTCGATCGTAAAAAAGACATGATATTAGTCTCTGGTTTTAATGTTTATCCTAATGAAATTGAAGATATAGTGGTTCAATTGGACGGTGTACTTGAAGCTGCTGTTATTGGGATTGAAGATGAAGCAACGGGGGAAAGAGTTAAATTGTTTGTTGTATTAAACGATCATAAGGTTACCGTTGGAAACATTAAAACCCATTGCGCAAAGTATTTGACGCGCTATAAACAGCCTAAACAAATAGAAATTGTGACCGAGTTGCCTAAAAATAATGTCGGAAAAGTATTACGACGTTTATTAAAAGAAAGGTAAGAGTATTTATAAAGTGAATAGGATTTATCCATAACTAAGAATTAAGAATTAAGAATTAAGAAATAAGAAATAAGAATTAAGAAATAAGAAATAAGAAATAAGAACTAAGAATTAAAAATAGAAAAACGAGTTAATTTATATTGTTTAATAAATTAACTCGTTTGCTGACTGTAAATAACCCTGTGTTACTGCTGGTAATAATCTATCGGTAAAATCACTAACTCAACACCCTCAGGGTTAGCATCAACAAAACTCAAGTTTGTATACCAATCCCCTACATCAAACCTTTGTCCTGCTTGCTCATTAACCGTAAAGTCATGAATAAAAGCTTGATGAGTATGACCGTGTATTAAACGTTGTACTTTATGATGTTCCATTAAGCGAATGACTTCTTGTTCAGTGACGCCCATCATATTAGTATTTTTATACACTTTTTTAGATTGGCTCGCCGTGCGGATTTTCCATCCAATACGTTTACGCAATTTTAACGGCAAGCAGTTAAATATGAATTGCAATATTGGATTATGAATGACTTTGCGCATACGTTGATAATTTTTATCAAATAAACAAAGTGTATCGCCGTGCATGATTAATGTTTTTATACCGTATAAATCTATTTCAGTGTGTTCAGGTAACAAGGTCATTGAAGCTTGTTTTGCATAACGTTTACCGATCATAAAATCACGGTTTCCGTGTATATAAAATATTTTAGCATTATTCTTTTTAGCAAAACTGGTTAGCTTTTGCGCCACTTCATCCATTAAAGGTGTGTGTTCATCGTCTCCAATCCATACTTCAAACATGTCGCCTAAAATATAAAGCGTTTCTGCATTAGTTGCTTCTTTTTCAAGAAAAGCAAAAAGCGCATCCGTGATATGACGGTGATTCTCGCTGAGATGTAAATCTGCAATGAATAAAGTGCGCATAATAACTACGCTACTGTAACGCTAGTGATAACAACATCATCTAGTGGCACATCTTGATGTACGTAATGTGCGTTACCTGTTGCAACACCTTTGATTTTATCGACTACATCTTCACCTGCGGTTACTTTAGCGAATACACAGTATCCCCAACCATCAGTTGTTTCTGATTTAAAGTCTAAGAATTTATTATCACCAACATTGATGAAGAACTGAGCTGACGCTGAATGTGGTTCCATCGTACGAGCCATTGCGACAGAATATTTAACGTTTGATAAACCGTTGTTTGCTTCATTTTTAATTGGTTTTTGGCTATCTTTTTCTTCCATACCCGGTGCGAAACCGCCACCTTGAACCATAAAACCATCGATAACACGATGAAAAATGGTATTGTCGTAATGACCACTTGTTGCATATTTAATGAAGTTAGCAACCGTTTTCGGTGCTTTTTCTTCATTCATTTCTAATGTGATGTCGCCAAAGTTTGTGTGTAAAGTAATCATTATAAAATCCTATCCTAAAAAGAGCCTTATTGTACCTTAATAGCAATGAAATTAAAAAGAGGCTCAATGCCACGTATCCAAATCGATTACTCGTTAGTGATGATTTTTAAAGAAAAAGAACTCTCTTTTTTGTTTGATACTGGGTTAATATCTATTTTGTAGCATAATACTTGAGCAGTTAATGACTGCCTTCGATATAACCTGTTAATTCATTAAATACAAAGGGTGAATTTGTCACTTTAGCAGGTTAGAATAAGCCTTTTTACAGTAATCGCATTGGATGGAAAATGTTAAAAATATATAACACACTAACTCGTAGTAAAGAACAATTTAAACCCCTTGTTGAAGGCAAAGTGGGAATGTATGTGTGTGGTGTTACCATCTACGATTATTGTCATATAGGTCACGGCCGTACATTTGTTGCTTTTGATACTGTTGCTCGCTACTTGCGTTTTAGTGGTTACGATTTAAATTTTATTCGTAATATCACTGATGTTGATGACAAGATCATTAAACGCGCCAATGAAAACGGTGAAACGTGTGACCAATTAACAACTCGATTTACTGATGCAATGCATGCTGATTTTGATGCATTAAATATGATCAGACCCGATATTGAGCCTCGTGTGACTGACCACATGCCTGAAGTGATTGAAATGGTAGAAGCGTTGATTGCTAAAAATCATGCGTATGTTGCTGATTCTGGTGATGTACTTTTCTCTGTTTCATCTTTCCCTGAATATGGCCAATTAAGTGGGCAAAATTTAGAGATGCTACAGGCTGGTTCTCGTGTTGAAGTAGAAGACAGTAAACACGACCCGCTTGATTTTGTTTTATGGAAAATGGCTAAACCTGGTGAACCTGCGTGGTCATCTCCATGGGGAGAAGGGCGTCCAGGTTGGCATATCGAATGTTCAGCGATGAACAAAAAACATCTAGGTGAAGTCTTTGATATTCACGGTGGCGGTTCGGATTTGAGCTTCCCACATCATGAAAATGAAATTGCACAGTCGTGTTGTGCACATCATGGCCAATACGTTAATACTTGGATGCATTCAGGTATGGTACAAGTCGATAAAGTTAAAATGTCTAAATCATTGAATAACTTTTTTACGATTAAAGATGTATTAGATGTTTATGACAGTGAATCAGTGCGTTATTTCTTAATCTCTGGTCATTACCGTAGCCAATTAAATTACTCTGAAGATAATTTAAAGCAAGCTAGAGCAAGCCTAGAACGTCTATACACAGCAATACGCGATGTTGATGTTACTGACATTACAACGTCAGATGATACCGTTAAAGAAAGTAAGTTTTATCAAGGTTTTGTTAAAGCAATGGATGATGACTTTAATACGCCTGAAGCATTAGCCGTATTATTCGACCTCGCTAAAGAGCTTAATCGTGTTAAATCAAATGACGCAGAAAAAGCAATACAGTTAGCAAGTATGTTAGTTAAGTTTGCTAACGTACTGGGTTTATTAACGCAAAATCCAGATCATTTCTTGCAAGGTGATAGCGGTTCAGACGACCAAGCAGCTGAAATAGAAGCGTTAATCGTTCAACGTAATACAGCAAGAGCGAATAAAGATTGGGCGAGTGCAGATGATGCTCGTGATAAATTAGCCGCTTTAAACGTCGTACTTGAAGATGGTGCTAACGGCACAACTTGGCGTAAAGTTTAAGCATTGTAAATTATAAGCTATCTAAAGACAGTAGATAGCTTCCAGTACCAACTAAGTCCTTGTCATAAATAAGGACAAGATTGCAAAAAAGGAGAACAATTGTTCTCCTTTTTACTTCTATTTCTACTTCTATTTTTTATTACTTACTTTTTTATGCGCTTTTAAACATTTCATTTATTCTGAATAGGTTATTTCTTTCGCTTATTTTTAAAGTCTGCTAATACAATTTCTAACGCTTGAATCGTTGTTTCTAATTCAAGTTCATTTTCTTCTAACAGTTGTATTAAATCGACTGCTAGTTTTATTTCTTCTGGTGCAGTTTCTAGACTGGTACTTTGTTCATTTTTACGGTTAATCATTGTCTAATGCTTCCATCTTAAATTCTAATGATTGTGTGAACTCATTACATTTTTGATAACGTTCTTTGAGTACGCCGACTCTGGTTTTATGTATTTCTTTATGTGCACTAGTCGCATCTCGATAAAGGGTATTTTCTTCATCTATCATGGCTAACAACCTTTTTTCATATTGATACTGGCGTTGTAACTGTTGGTATACTTTTTCTTGCTGTGTGGAATAGCGTTTATATAAACCTTCCGCTTTTCCTGCATCCAACTGATTCACAATATTCAATAAAGCTGAAAATTGATTGATAAACTTTTCGCATTCATAATTGATGATGGTATTACCCATGTCTTTGGTAATAACGTGTTTTAAATGTTCAAAGGTGGTATGGATTTGTTGGCAGTAACCAGACAGGGTTAAGCTACTCGCATTAAATAAATGTACTTCAAAACGAAATGATTTATTTTCTGATAAAGTGACTTTATTATCCCACTCCCGACAACGCAAACTAAGCGCTTCAAGCTGTGTAAATAAAGCGTTTAAGTGTTTTAAGTCTATTGACTGAACCATGCATTATATCCAAGGTTAATGGCCATTATTAACACAATAATAATGAACAAAGGGCGAATAAACTTAGCGCCGAAATAAATAGCGGAATGGGCGCCAATAAAAGCGCCTAACATTAAACAAGCACCCATGGTTAAACCGATAAACCAATTGACTTGACCAAAGTATATGAAAATTAACAGTGAAACAAAATTACTGGTAAAGTTCATTGCCTTTGCGATACCGCTGGATAACAAAATATTTAAACGGTACAAACGCATATTTGAAATAACCCAAAATGCACCCGTTCCTGGGCCTGATATTCCATCATAAAACCCTAAAATAAGCCCCTGAATTCGTTGTTTAACTTTTAATAAGGGCGTTTGCTCGGGCAAGATAGCATTATCAATTTCTTTGACTCGGCTAAATAAAGTATAAATAGCGGCGGCTAATATCACTAACGGTAGAAACTTATTGAGGAATTCTGTAGAAATGTAATTGACCAAAATTGTGCCACATAATGCACCAATAAAAGTACTATAAAAACAATGTTTCCAAAACTGTGGATCAAATAACTTCTTTCTAAAGTAAGTGAAAGCCGCTGTACCAGAGGCAAAGCTTGCAGATAGTTTATTGGTTCCTAGGGTTAAATGTGGCGGTAAACCAACGCTTAATAAAGTAGGGACGGTTAACATTCCACCTCCACCTACCACAGCATCAATGAATCCTGCAGCTAGGCCTACTAATGCTAATAGCATCCAACTGTTTGGATCTAATGCAAACTCAGTCATCTTATTTCTCTACGTTTAAAGCAAAAGGAGGAAGGGAATCGATTAAGCTTTTGCCATATCGCTTGGTAACAACTCGTTTATCTAAAATAGTAATTTTTCCTGTATCCTCTTCTTTACGAATTAATCGGCCACAAGATTGTATTAATTTTTTACTGGCCTCTGGGATAGTTATTTGCATAAACGGATTACCGCCTTTCGATGTTATCCATTCTGCATGGGCTTCTTCGACAGGAGAGTCTGGCACAGCAAAAGGCAATTTAGTAATCATAAGGTTGGTTAGGTAATGCCCAGGAAGGTCTAACCCTTCAGCCAAGCTACCGGTACCAAATAAGATACTCGTTAACCCTTGATCACAGTTCTTTTTATGAGTGGTGATCATTTTAGTACGCGATGTTTCACCCTGTACTAACAAAGACGTTGGAAACTTTCGACGTAATTTGTCTGCGACCAAGTTCATTTGCCAATACGAAGCAAATAAAACTAAGTTACCTGCTTTGTCCTCTATACGTTGAGCAATATTATCGATTAATTCGTTATCAAAACCTTTCTCTGTTGGGTCATACTTCATCTTCGCCACATTCAACGAGATAGCAGGGTAGTCAAATGGCGATTTTAAGCGCAAGTATTGAGTGCCGTCATTATTTTTTAAGCCAGCTTGACGCATAAAGTAATCAAAACTGTTTAATGAGGTTAACGTTGCTGAACATAAAATGACACCTGCCGCTTGTGACCACAACATATATTCTAATAAACCACCGACTTCTAATGGGCTCGCACAGAGTGTGAATCCATCATTTTCATTGTTTACCCATGCCGCAATAGGAGCTTGATTTGTTGCTCGGTCTTTTAATAACATTTTCCATAATGCTGCTAAGTTTTCTAAGCGCTGAATATAGAAACCTGTTTCAATTAAAATTGGTTCAGCATCTGATAACTTAATACTCGCGTCTTTTAATTCTTCAGAGGTAATATTTGATAGCTTATTAACGGCACTTAAACATTTTTTCGTTTCTTCTTTTAAACTAATTAATGCATTAACAATCGGTTGTGGTACTTCACCCATCGAAAATCGATATTGGTTTGATTTATTGTAATCGAGTGGGTTATCTCTAAAATAGAGCTCAATACTTTTTAAGTCATTAACCATTTCGTTAGCACTTTCTAGCATATTAATACCAGGCGTGATGGTCGTTTGACGATGCACCACTCGGTTAACATGGGCACTGACTTGTTTTATTTTTTTAAGCCAATCTTGGCTGGTTTTAATGTTGACGTTTGCACTTGAAAAATCACGCGAAATTTTTGGTAAGTGATGTGCTTCATCCAGTACATAAAAACAAGCATCTGGTTCAGGTAAAATAACACCGCCACCTAACTCTAAATCAGCCAACAATAATGCATGGTTCACCACAATGACGTCTGCTTTATTGATATTATCTCGAGCGCGATGAAATGGACATTGACGATGATTCGCTAAGGCTTTTTTACAACTGTGTTTATCTGAAATGATTTGTTGCCAAATACGACGAGGAATAGGCATTGGCCAACTGTCTTGATCGCCATTCCATTTTCCGTCTAAATATGCATTTTTTAGTTTAGCTAATAATTCAGTATCGCCAGCCTGCGGCTTTTCTGCGAACAATAATGTTTGCTCTGGATCATTCGCTTGGAGATTTAATAATTTATGCTCACAACAGTAGCGTTGTCTGCCTTTTGCTAACGTAAAGGTAAACTTATAATCGCTATGCTGAAGAAAGAAGGGCAGCTCTTTACTGATTAACTGCTCTTGTAAGGTAACCGTTGCAGTTGAAATAATAAGCTTTTTGTTGAGTCTTAATGCGACCGGCAAACCCGCTAAAATATAAGCTAATGATTTACCAATACCTGTACCTGCCTCGGCGACTAATATACGACGTGACTTGTCATAATTCCCTGCTAGCACTTTTGCTATTTCTGCGACTAAATAGTTTTGAGCTTTACGCGCTTTGAATTGCGGTAATGATTGAGTAATAAGCTCGTAGTTAGTGCGAATTTCTTTTTTGAGTGAGTCTGAAAGCATAAATTTTTTGTATTCTCGGTGCATTAACAAACAGAATAGTAAACGAACAAAAGCAAAAAACCTTTATTTCGGGAGTTTACCAAAATAAAGGTTATTTAGCTGAGATAATATCGCTATATGTTATTTCATAACACCGATTTACTTTCTAATGTGAGCGTTTATTACTTGGGTTGCTCTAAGAATAATACTGCTGCTTCAACACGAGACTTAATTGCTAATTTTTTAAGTAAGCTTTTAACGTGTACTTTTACAGTCCCTTCTGAAATATTAAGATTTTCAGAAATTTCTTTGTTACTTAATCCTCGTGAAATTTCTTCCATGATTTGATTTTCACGGCGTGTTAATGTCGCGATTTTCTCTCTAATGTTGTTTTCTTGATCTAAACAATCTAAATATTGTGTTAAACCTTCACTCACCACTAATTTACCTTGTTGGATACGGTGTAAGCTATCCAATAAGATTTCTGGATCGGTATCTTTTAATAAGTAACCGTCAGCCCCTTGGTTGATTAATGAAATAACATCTTGTTTAGCATCAGATACCGTTAAAATAACAATTTTACTGGTGATACCATCATTTCGTAATGCTTTAAGCGTTTCTAAACCGGAAACCGCTTTCATGTTTAAATCTAACAACACCATATCAGGGTGTTGTTTCTTTACCATGCTGACAGCTTCGATACCATTGGTCGCTTCGTCGATAACAACAAAGTTCGGGTCAATACTTAATAGTTGTGTAATGCCTTTGCGCATAAGGGGATGGTCATCAACAACAATAACGGTAGATACATTGCTCATTTGTGATTCCTTTACTGGTAATATTTAAATTAAACATACTAAATCAGTATAAATGTGAATTTAAGAAAATAATAAACATGAAATATAAATGATTTTTTAATAAAAAGCTAAATTTCAAATATAAGTTTTATTTCTGTGCCGACGGGTAAGTTTTTGATTTCTAATATACCATTGAGCTCATTTGCTCTTTGGTTCATGATTTCTATTCCATAATGGTTATCTTTACCTGGTTTTTCTTCTATTCCTACACCATCGTCACAAATAGTAATAATAACCTTTTGTGTTGCAATTTTTTGGTCAATAACCACACAATTAATAACAATGTTGTCACAATTTGCATGTTTCATCGCATTTATTATGGCTTCTCTTATTATTTGTAATAAATGTATATGTTGATTGGCATGGGTTTGGAAGTTGGATTCAAATAATCCTAATTGGATTTTTGCTGCTGTTTGTTTTTGTAATTGAGACGTCATGATTAACACCGCTTCTTTAAAGTCAGAAACACTGATGTTTAATCTGAAAGTAGAAAGTAATGAACGAAGTTGCACATAAGCATCGGTAACCGCTTCTTTAATATTACCTACTGAGCTTTTAACTTGTTCACTGTCGGCATTTGAATCAATTTGACGATTTAATACCGTACATTGTATTTTAAGGAATGAAAGGGCCTGTGCGATAGAGTCATGGAGCTCACGAGCAATAACACCTCGCTCATCCATTAATAATAGTTTTTGTTCTTGTAAGCTGTATTCTTCTTGATATAAAGCACGGGCTAACAAGCTGCTAAAGCTAACGATGATAGATGTGTTTTCATCTGTTGCGATTGCTTGAATATAGTTTAAATAACCATAAGGTTCGCCATTAATAATAATAGGGATACGTTTGTTATTTTGATTTTCAGTTGCACAGCCATAGTCACTGTCTATCTGCACACCGTTTACAAGTTCTAAACATAATTTTGTCAGGTTAGTTTGTTTTGCTAATGCGTTTAACGCTTCAATAATAATAGGGTGAGTTAATTTAACCGTACTTAGCTTTTGAGAAATAGTGAATAAGAATTGAATACTTTCATTGGCACTTTCTAATTCAGTTTTTTTATCGAACACTTTCTTTTGCATGGCCGCAATTAAAGACTCAAGCTCTGCTGACATGCTTTTTAAACCCGTTGAAAGTACACCAATTTCGTTTGAATGATCTAAAAACTCAACATTAAAATGATGGTTAGAAATTGACAGAACATTTTCTTCTAATTGATTAAGTGGTGTGACTATGTATCGACGGCAATAAACTAATAGAAATAATGAAATAAGTAATATAAATAAAAAGACGACTATTTGAGAAATGAAGATAACCGACGCTTCTTTTTCTAACAGGAGGTCATACTGTTTCACCGTCAACATAATGTTATCGACTAAATTTTCTAGTTGTATGTCTAGTTTAGCATCTGAGAGTTCACTGAATTTTTCTTGTAGTGTTAATAATTGAAACTTTAGCTCTGTGTTTGCCGTGGAAATATGAGTAACATCAAAAAATTTCTTTTCGAGTAACTTATTCGCAAGCCGTGGTGAGAACTTATTAAACGAAGTAACGATGTCATTGCGATCGACTTTCTTCATGTTGATGAAGTTTTGGGTTTCATGTTTGAGAATAACCAAATTTTTAATTGCTTCCCTATTAATATTTTGGCTATGCGTTGTCGTAAGGAAAATAAAAATATGAGATCCTGATATGATTAATATCAGTAAAGCGATCGTTGTAATCACTTTCGTAATAGAAAGTGAATGAAATAGTAGATTAATCTTCATACATAGTTAAGACATAGTTAAGAATTGTAGGTAACATGTTGATTGAGTTTCCGTTATTAAAGGAGGCTTATGTCATTTATATTTAATTTAGCTCCGAGCTTATATCGCTAACTTTAACATATTTTTTTAAATATGCGATATAAGCCGCTTAACTGATAAATGGTTAAGAAGGGTAAACTTAGAAATGGGTTTGCCTCCCGTGTTTGGAAAGGAACTGACCATGCAACTAGTTGATAAGTATCATCGAAAATTTGAATACTTACGCTTATCTATTACTGATGAGTGTAATTTCAAATGTAATTATTGTTTGCCAGATGGCTACCAACGTACTCATCAAAAGCAATTTTTGTCACAAAATGAAATACAAAACCTAATTAATGCTTTTGCAGAATTAGGCACCAGTAAAGTGAGAATTACAGGTGGAGAACCGAGTTTACGTAAAGACTTCCCTAATATCATCGAACAGATAGCGAATACTGATGGTATTAAGAAGGTGGTGACAACCACTAATGGGTTTAATTTAAGTAAACATGCCGAAGATTGGTTTGAAGCTGGACTAAGTGCCATTAACGTCAGTATAGATAGCTTGGATGCCAATACTTTTAATCTTATTACGGGTAAAAATATTTTCCATAAAGTAATGGAAGGTGTTGATGCTTGTATTACTGCGGGCTTTGAACAAGTCAAAGTGAACAGTGTATTAATGAAAGGGTTAAATGATAACGACCTCAGTACATTTTTAACTTGGATAAAAAAACAACCAATACAACTCAGATTTATTGAGTTAATGCAGACCGATGATAATGCAGAGTTTTTTAATCGGTATCATCTCTCTGGTCAAAGCATTAAAGATGTCTTACTAAGTCAACAATGGGTTCAAAAAACGCGACATGCTAACGATGGCCCTGCGGAAGTTTTTTCACATCCTGATTATTTGGGAGAGATCGGTTTAATAATGCCTTACAGTAAAGATTTTTGTGATAATTGTAATCGATTACGTGTTTCTGCTGTTGGACGTTTACACCTTTGTTTATTTGGTGAAGATGGCGTTGATCTTCGCCACTTGTTACAAAATAGTGCTGATAAAGCAGAGTTAAAATCGACTATTTTAGCCGCTTTAAAAGAAAAGAAATCCTCACACTTTCTTGATCTAGGGTTAACAGGCGGTACTCCTCACTTAGCGTCTATCGGCGGTTAGTTACTCATTTGCTTATAATTTCTCCGCTTTTGCGGAGAATGTCTAAATACCTCATAAATTCACTTGATCCAAATCAAGCAACATCCAATCAGTCTCACTTCATAAAATAGTTCTGCTACAGTTACACTTATCTTATTTTACATTAAATTAACATTTATTTTATGCCTATGGTTGACATGCAAAAGCGCAATTTATTTCGACGTAAATCTGAGCTTATTATTAATAATTTAATGCCGTGGATTGATGACAAACAGCAATTTTTGGATAGCTGTACTCAATGTGGACACTGCATAACAAGTTGCCCTGAAAATATTATCTTAAAAGGAGACGGTGGTTTCCCTGTGATTGATTTCTCATTGGGAGAGTGCACCTTTTGCGGCAAATGTGCTGAAAGTTGCCAAGAAGATATTTTTACACCAATAACAGAGCAAGCTTGGCATAAAAAAGCAGTGATTAGCGATGCCTGTTTAGCACTTGAAAACGTGTATTGCAGAAGTTGTGGGGAAAGTTGTCCTGAAGAAGCGCTACATTTTAAAATTGGCATTAATGCAGTTCCAGAAATTGATTTAGAAAAGTGTAATGGCTGTGGCGCCTGCTTTTCACCTTGCCCAACAAGCGCAATTAATATTGAAGAAAGTAGATGATGCCATCAGATGATGGCAATAAAAATAGAAAGTTAGGTAAGGGAAAGGTGAAGACAGTCAATGAGGAAAGTAAATGAGAACAGATGAATTGCATATATCGAGCTTAATTGTTCATGTTAAGCCTGAAAATATATCAAACCTTAAAACTTGCATTGAAGAGTCACAACAAGCGGAATTGGTCACGGTCACTGAAAAAGGTAAAGCCATTGTAGTGATAGAAGCTGCAAACCAACGAGAAATAATGAAGTGTATTGATAATATTAATGACATAGACGGCGTTGTACATACGAGTCTTGTTTACCATGAGTTTGAACAATCTACGCAAAATAACAGCGAGGAAGCACAATGAAATTTACCAGACGTGATTTTATGAAAGCACAAGCAGTGGCTGCTGCAGCAACGGCAGCAGGCATTGCATTACCTGTCTCTGCGAGCAATATTATTGCCAGTAAAGATGCTACTAAAATCAAATGGGATAAAGCGCCATGTCGATTTTGTGGTACAGGTTGTGGTGTGCTAGTAGGGACACAAAATGGCAGAGTGGTCGCTACACAAGGTGATCCAGAAGCACCTGTTAATAAAGGACTTAACTGTGTAAAAGGCTATTTTCTTTCTAAAATAATGTACGGTAAAGACCGCTTAACAACCCCCTTATTAAGAATGACCAATGGCGTCTATGATAAAGAAGGCGAGTTTGAACCTATCTCTTGGGATGAAGCTTTTGACATCATGGCTGAAAAATTTAAAGCCGCTTTAAAAAAGAAAGGGCCAACGTCAGTAGGTATGTTCGGTTCTGGTCAATGGACTGTGATGGAAGGTTATGCTGCGAGTAAACTATTAAAAGCAGGTTTTCGCAGTAATAATTTAGATCCTAATGCGCGTCATTGTATGGCCTCTGCCGTAGGTGGGTTTATGCGTACCTTTGGTATTGATGAGCCAATGGGTTGTTATGATGATCTTGAAAATGCTGATGCCTTTGTCTTATGGGGATCAAACATGGCAGAGATGCATCCAATTCTATGGTCGCGCTTAACCGATCGTCGCTTAAGTAATCCCGATGTACGCGTGCATGTATTATCTACCTATACGCATCGTTCTTTTGAGCTTGCAGATAACGGGATGATTTTCACGCCTCAAACTGATTTAGCGATTCTTAACTTTATTGCAAATTACATTATTAAAAATGATGCGGTTGATAAAGACTTTATCAAAAAACACATTAATTTCCGTAAAGGTACTACAGATATTGGTTATGGCTTACGTCCTACTAATCCTTTACAAGCGGCGGCTAAAAATCCTGACTCAGGTGCTTCAACGCCAATGTCATTTGAAGAGTTTGCTGATTATGTTTCTGAATTTGATGTCGAGTATGCTGAAAAAATGTCAGGCGTACCTGCTGATAAACTGATTAAACTTGCCAAAATATACGCTGATCCAAACATTAAAGTAACGTCATACTGGACCATGGGCTTTAACCAACACACTCGTGGTGTGTGGGCTAATAACTTAATGTACAACGTGCATTTATTAACAGGCAAAATATCAAAACCAGGTTCAGGTCCGTTTTCTTTAACGGGTCAGCCATCTGCTTGTGGTACTGCTCGTGAAGTGGGTACGTTCTCGCATCGTTTGCCTGCAGATTTAGTGGTTAATAATCCTAAACATCGTGCTATCGCTGAAAAATTATGGAAATTACCGGAAGGGACTATTCCTGCTAAACCTGGATATCATGCCGTTTTACAAAACCGTATGTTAAAAGATGGCAAATTGAATGCTTACTGGGTGATGTGTAATAACAATGTGCAAGCGGCTGCCAACATTAATGAAGAAGTTATTCCGGGTTACAGAAATCCAGAGAACTTTATTGTGGTATCAGACCCGTATCCAACCGTCACGGCGCAACTCGGTGACCTTATTTTACCGACAGCAATGTGGGTTGAAAAAGAGGGGGCTTACGGTAATGCCGAACGTCGTACACAAGTATGGCATCAACAAGTTAAAGCGCCTGAAGGTGCGCAGTCTGATTTATGGCAAATGATGGAGTTTGCTAAACGATTCAAGATTGAAGAGGTTTGGAGCGAAGATTTGATCGCTAAAATGCCAGAAGTTAAAGGCAAAACCATGTACGACGTACTGTATCGAAATGGCAATGTTGATGCATTTAGCTTAGATGAAATCAAAGATGATCAACTAAATGATGATGCGCGTCATTTTGGCTTTTACGTTCATAAAGGTTTATTCGAAGAGTATGCAAGTTTTGGACGTGGCCATGGTCATGATCTCGCACCTTATGATAGATATCATGAAGAACGTGGCTTACGTTGGCCTGTGGTGAACGGTAAAGAAACACAATGGCGTTTCAGAGAAGGTTCTGACCCTTATGTAGAAAAAGGAACCGGCTACCAGTTTTATGGGCATGCAGACAAAAAAGCGGTTATTTTTGCTTTACCTTACGAGCCACCTGCAGAATCTCCAGATGAAGAATATGACTTATGGTTAAGCACTGGACGTGTACTTGAGCATTGGCATTCAGGCTCGATGACAAGACGTGTACCTGAATTGTATAAAGCATTTCCAGATGCAGTTGTATTTATGCATCCTGATGATGCACAACAACGTGGCTTACGTCGCGGGGATCAAATTGTGATGGCGTCAAGACGCGGTGAGCTAACGTCTCGTGTTGAAACGCGTGGTCGTAACCGTCCGCCTAAAGGCTTAGTGTTTATGCCTTGGTTTGATGCAAAGCAGTTAGTCAATAAGATAACGCTGGATGCAACTGATCCATTGTCAAAACAAACTGACTATAAAAAATGTGCCGTTAAAATCACTAAAAAAGCCTAATTAAATGCGGTATTTATAATGCCGCTTAATTATATGATTGAGCACTTATTTAAATTTAGCGCACTTTGTTACAACGGATAACTTATTCATATCAGTTGTAACAAAATGGAGAAAGAGTATGAAAAAAATATTAACAGCGATCTTCACTGCCTCTGTCATCGCATTTTCTTCGCCTGCTGTGTTTAGCACAGAAGAAGTTGTTTTAACTCATAATGGTGGCGTGCCCTCGTTACGTGGTTTAGTTGAAGTTTCAGATGTAAATAAAGCAGAAGCTTTAAAAAAAGTACCACGTGAACAACACTTGATTGATCGAAATTATGTGCAACAACCGCCTTTAATTCCTCACTCTATTCGAGGTTATCAGGTGAATTTAAACGCGAATAAATGTTTGTCATGCCATAGCTTTAAAAATGCCGGTGCGATGGGGGCAACGAAAGTAAGCGTCACGCACTTTATTACACGTGAAGGTACAACATTGTCAGATGTGTCACCTCGTCGTTACTTCTGCTTACAGTGTCACGTAACGCAGGCAGATGCTAAGCCGTTAGTAGATAATACATTTACCCCGGTTGATTCGTTACGCTAAGCAGGAGCACAAAATATGCTTAAACTATTAAAGCGTTTATGGGTGATCATGAAGTCACCTTCAACAGCCTCGTTTGGCTTTATCCTGGTCATTGGTTTTCTAGGAGGCATTATCTTTTGGGGTGGGTTTAATACTGGAATGGAGGCAACTAATACAGAAGCCTTTTGTTCAGGTTGTCATGCGCCTATCGTAAAAGAAATTCGTGAAACCATTCACTATTCTAATCGTTCAGGAGTGCGTGCTATTTGTTCTGATTGCCATGTGCCACATAAATGGACTGATAAAATTGTGCGTAAAGTACAAGCATCAAAAGAATTGTTCGCATTTGCAATGGGGACAATCGATACTGATGAGAAATTTAAAGCACGTCGTGCTCATTTAGCTAACCGTGAATGGCAGCGAATGAAAGAAAATAATTCACAAGAATGTCGTAATTGTCATCAATTTGAATATATGGACTTCAGTGAACAAGGTAAACGCAGTGTAAGCCAACATTCAACAGCGCTTGCCTCTGGTGATAAAACCTGTGTTGACTGCCATAAAGGGATTGCACATCAATTACCTGATATGAAAGGTATTGAAGGCTGGCAGTAATAAGTAACACTCTATTTGGCAATTGAGTACGGAGTAAATTGATTATTTAGTGTTGATGACTCAATGTTTATTACTCTCAAAACAATGATTTGTTCAGCTTAAATAAATAGTTGAACAGATCAGCAACGTAGTTGTTACAATGGTTTAGATACTAAAATTGGTGTTTTAATCAATAAAAAGGGGCTTATAGCTCCTTTTTTGTTTATGGTATAAAGCGAGTTAAACGATGTACAACGTTGAATAAGCTATTTATCGTGATTGGTATGATATTGAAATGCTCCAATTTAATAGCGATACAGAGCAAAGTAAGTATAGTTTTATTTTTTAGTATGGAAGTGCATGAAAGTGTATGGAAATCATTAGGTGTTGATGTGAAAATTGCAGGTGTTGTTTTAGCGGGTGGACAGTCATTACGAATGGGGCGAGATAAAGCGACGCTAACTATTGCACAACAAACTTTATTGGAACGAAGCGTTGACCTATTACATCGCGTTGGGTTCGACGATTGCTTTGTAAGTGGACAATATGAAGGCTTTGATTGTATTGCTGATCAACAAACTGACTTAGGCCCAATTGCAGGAATTGCGGCATGTGCTAAGCAGCTTTATCATGATTATGACGCAATGTTTATTATTCCTGTCGACATGCCGTTATTAGCTGAACAAGACTGCCGTTATTTACTACAGTATTTTCTGACATTAAACACAACAAATACTGAGTTATCGATCCCGCAGGGTGTTTACTATCAGAAAACAACCTTTCCTATGTTGCTCACATTAAACCAAGCGTTGTTAGATTATTTAGCTGACGTTGTTACTACCACCAATAAAAAACACCGTTCTTTGTATCGCCTACTTGAATCCCTTGATATAAAAGGGTTTAATCAAAAAGAAGAAAACGCATTTCGATTTGAAAATACGAATACTCCGGAACAATGGCAACACTGCTTAACCCTATTACGTGCGATGCAATAAACAATGTAATCAAGGCCATACCCAATTAAGCAAAGCAATGCCAAATAAAGCAATACCAAATAAAGAAAAGTGATACTAAATAAGAACAAAAAGAATTAAACAATATAATCGTGTATTTTAGAATGAGATCAACAAGGATTAATATGAGTCATTTATCAAGCCAAGAATTTACTGCTGCAAAAATTGCAGTGTTAACAGTTTCCGACACGCGTAATGAAACGACTGACACATCAGGTGGGTATTTAGTTGAAGCGTTAACGACGGCAGGTCACCAACTAGTCGATAAGACAATTGTCATTGATGACCCGTATAAAATCCGCGCAATTGTGTCGCAGTGGATTGCAGATGAGAAAATTGAAGTTGTGTTAATCACAGGTGGAACTGGTTTTACAGCCCGTGATACAACGCCTGAAGCGGTATCTGTGTTATTTGATAAACAAGTAGAAGGATTTGGTGAGTTATTCCGCGCTGTTTCTTATCAGGAAATTGGATCTTCAACGATCCAAAGTCGTGCATTAGCGGGTTTTGCTAACAATACCGTTATTTTTTGTATGCCTGGTTCTACTGGTGCTTGTAAAACAGCTTGGACTAAAATAATTGAAGAGCAAATCAACGCTCAACATAAACCATGCAACTTTATGCCGCACCTAGGAGCTAAATAATGTCTGCTACTTTTACCCATATTAACCAAGATGGTAAAGCTAATATGGTTGATGTCACAGCAAAAGAAGTGACGGTTCGTCAAGCTATTGCTGAAGCCTATGTCGATATGTCAGCAGAAACCCTAGCATTAATTGTTAATGGTCAACATCATAAAGGTGACGTATTTGCCACTGCTCGCATTGCAGGCATCATGGCCGCTAAAAAAACATCAGACATTATTCCATTATGCCATCCACTTGCCTTAACTAAAGTCGAAGTGAATATCACTGCAGAGCCTGAATACAATAGAGTACGTATTGAAAGTCTCTGTAAATTATCGGGTAAAACAGGTGTTGAAATGGAAGCATTAACGGCTGCATCGGTCGCAGCATTAACTATTTATGATATGTGTAAAGCGATTCAAAAAGACATGGTTATTTCCGCTGTGAAGTTGTTAGAAAAAACAGGTGGAAAATCTGGCCACTTCAAAGCCGCAGAATAGGGTTGTTAAATGATTAAAGTACTTTTTTTTGCCAAGCTGAGCGAACAACTTGGTTGTCGAGAACTACAAGTCGATGCGACTGCCGTTGAAAATACTGATCAGCTATTTCAATATTTGATTGAACACAAAGCTGAGTGGAGCACTATTTTAACGTCACAGCTTTGTTTGAAAGCTGTCAATCAAGCGATGGTTAACGACAATGTGTTATTAAAAGACGGTGACGAAGTAGCTTATTTCCCACCGGTGACAGGCGGATAAATGATCAGTGTTCAAGAACAAGACTTTAATCAGCAAGAAGAATACGACCGCTTAAAATGTAAAACATCGGTCGGTGCCATTGTGACTTTTACAGGCTTAGTACGTGATATTAATAATGGTCAAAGTGTTAGCGATTTATCGTTAGAGCATTACCCTGGTATGACTGAAAAGTGCTTAATAGACATTGTTGAACAAGCAAAACAGCGTTGGAACATTATTGAGTCGACTGTGATTCATCGTGTAGGGCACTTGGCTATTTCAGACCAAATTGTATTTGTTGGTATTGCCAGCCAACATCGTGGGGATGCGTTTGCTGCCTGTGAATTCATCATGGATTACTTAAAAACTCAAGCACCATTTTGGAAAAAAGAAACCATGTCGAATGGCGAAACTCAATGGGTAGATGCTCGCGAAGTCGATCAAGATGCGCTGTCTAAGTGGGCTGTTAAATAAAACAGTAAACTAATTCACGTGGTGATTTAGTTGCAATAATAGGCTTTTTATTAATCGGTGCACTATGTTGTTTTACTATATTGTTTTGCTATGTGGTGCCACTGTATGATGCTGCTATGTTTTATTGTTTAATGGCGCTTTTAAGTGGTTAATACGTTTCATCGTAAAGTGATTTGGTTTTATTTTTCTAAGTTATGTTTTAAGTGGCAGATTCAAGTTATGTTCGAATCAATTTTTGAATTCACTTTGTTACTGTATTCACTTTCTTACACCGCCCTCTATGCTTGATTGGTTCTAGTTTAAGGGATAGAGTTCTCCACCTCTGTATTTGAACCCTTTTTTTTGAGCATCGCCATTTTGAGCATTTCCATAAAGGTTATTAACATTAATGAATAAATACCTAAGCATTATTCTTTTTATATTCACTGGTTTAGTCAGCCTCCAAAGTCATGCTGCTTTAAACGTTGCAGTCGCTAGCAACTTTAAATTATTAGCATTAGATATTGGACAACAATTTTCTAATAAATACGCTATCGACGTTAATATCTCTAGCGCTTCAACGGGCACGTTGTACCAACAAATATTACGTGGTGCTCCTTTTGATCTATTTTTATCAGCAGATCAAAAACATATCGATCTATTAAAAGCAGAAAACAAAACAACACAACCAGACTTTATCTATGCACAGGGGCGTTTAGTATTTTGGCAACCCAATGCTTTAAGCAATCCTACAATAGATGATTTTATGGCTTACACAGGTCGGCTCGCCATCGCAAATCCTAAGTTTGCTCCTTATGGTATTGCTGCACAGCAATCGCTTGAATTTACACATAAATGGCAATCTCTGCAGTACATACAAGGTAATAACATCAACCAAGCTTATCAATTTGTAGAATCGAAAAATGTTGTTGCAGGGTTAGTATCGTATGCCGCAGTACTACAAAAAAATCAACAGCATTATTTGTTAATTCCCACTGCATGGCATCAACCATTAATACAATCAGGTATCGTACTCAATGATAAGAAGTTAAAGGAAGCTAATTTGTTTCGAGACTTTTTACTGTCTAAGGAAGTACAACAACAGATTAAATCTCAGGGTTATAATTAATGCTAAGCGCTGGAGATTACCAAGCAATTTGGTTAACCCTTAAATTAGCGAGTTTGACTACGTTATTGCTGATGATCATTGCTCCTCCTTTGGCGTGGTGGTTAGCGCGCAGCCAAACAAAAATACGTCCGCTAATAGAATCGCTTGTCGCCTTACCTTTAGTATTACCTCCCACTGTTTTAGGCTTTTATTTATTAATCGCTTTTTCTCCAGAACATTTTTTAGGCGAATGGTGGTTGAGCTTTAACGATACTTCATTGGCATTTTCATTTACTGGTTTAGTGATTGCTTCAGTGATCTACTCATTACCCTTTGTTGTTCAGCCTTTGCAAAGTGCTTTTGTGCATTTAGACAAAAGCTATTTAGAAGTCAGTGCGACACTTGGTTATGGAAAGTATGAACGGTTATACAAAATAATATTTCCAATGTTATTACCTAGTTTTATTATTGCTGGTGCATTAGGTTTTGCACATACCATTGGCGAATTTGGTGTGGTGTTGATGATTGGTGGTAACATTCCTGGGGAGACGCAAGTGTTATCTATTCTCTTATTTGATCATGTTGAATCTCTGCAATACAGTTCAGCGCATCAACTTTCTTTCATCTTATTAGCTTTTTCGACCTCTTTGCTGGTGGTGATATATGGGTTCCTGCAAAAACGTCAACAGAGAGTGTTAAATGCTTAAATTTAATATTCAAAAATCCTTTAAAGGGCAAGACAAGCACAGTAAAGATTTACACTTTAAAGGTGAAGTTGACTTATCCGGTGTGTGTACCATTTTTGGTGATTCTGGCGCAGGTAAAACCACGTTATTACGTTGTTTAATAGGGTTAGAAAGCTGTACGGGTAATATTACCTTTCAAGGACAACAGTGGTTAGGATCTAATGGTAATAACAAGATCCATAAGTTAGCAGTGGAAGATCGGAACATCGGCGTTGTCTTTCAAGAACCCAGGCTATTCCCGCATTTGAATGTGCAACAAAACTTGGAATTGGCAGTACGAAAAGCAAAAAACAGCACGTTTACCATTCACCATTTAGCAGAAAAATTAGGTTTTTCAGATCTTTTATCACACCAAACAACTCAGTTGTCTGGTGGGCAAAAGCAACGAATTGCCATCGCTCGCGCGTTATTAACTAATCCTGCATTATTAGTCATGGATGAACCTCTTTCATCGTTAGATGTGACCAGTAAACGACTACTATTACCTTTTTTAAAGCAGGTAAGTGAACAAATTCCCATTCTTTATATTACTCATTCAGAGCATGAGCTGTTTTATCTTAGTAAACAGATGTTGTTGGTTAATGATGGTCAAGTTGAAGCGATTGGTGAGCCACAGAAGCTATTTTTAGATAGTCATCTATCGTTGATAAAGTTTGCACAACAAGGATTAATTTTAACGGTCTTAGTGAAAGAATATGATCAACAAGAAGCGTTGATCAAAGGGTGCTTAGACGGTCAAATATTGTATGTTTCTGCAGAACAAGCACCTACCACATCGCAAATACAAGTAAAAATAAACAGTCGTGATGTGATTGTTGCGCTTAAGCCTATTGAAGGGAGTTCGTTATTAAACTGCTTATCAGCGCAAATAGTCGACTTCTCTCAAGACAACCAAAAAGCAGTGGTCTTGACCTTACAAGTACAATCACAATCAATTTATGCGTACATTACGCTACGCTCGTTTAACAAACTTAACTTAGCGATTGGAAGCCATGTTTATGCTCATGTTAAAACCATGAGCATAATTAATTAATGTGTTAACTAATGCATTAGCGAATGTATTTACTGGTTAAGCGCCCTTAAAGTAAATCAACATTAACCTTGTAAAGAAAGGCCTGCAATTTGATGCCAATAACCATTACATTGTAAGTTATCGTGCTTAACGTATTGCTCTGCACCTAATATCTTTTGTTTGAACTGATGTAATGTGGTTAAGCTATCCATAGAGCTTGGGCTAACGCGTGCGACATCAACGAGACCTGTCATACTTTCAATATCATTGAGTAAGTTATAACAATAACCAGATTGAGTTTGTATGCCGTTCAGTACAAATACTTGTTGGCCTTCCTGAGTACTCGTCGCTCTTCCCTGTGGGTATTTGATACAACAAAGTTCGCAATCATCTTTCGCTTTATTTTCAGACCTTGCGGTAAAGCAACGTGCAGAATAAGCTAACGGTAAATGACCATGTGCAAAAACTTCTACTTCGAATTGACCTCTTATGCCCATTTTTTCTGCATCTGTTAATGCTTTTTGTAACCAGTCTCGGGAAAGTTCTACGGGCATAACCCAACGATGCATGCCTTTGTTTACAAATAACTTAAGCGTATGAGCGTTATAACAATTGATGGCAGGGCCGCAAACAAAAGGCACTTTCTTTTCTGATAACAATTGAATGCCGCCAATATCATTGGCTTCTACGGACATTTCTCCATTTTCACAAAGTTGTTTTAATACTTTGATTTCTGATGGGGCTTCTAATAACGCCATGCTCGATAAAACAATCTCTTTGCCTTGGTGATTGAGCTCTTTAGCTAAATTTATCCAATCACGCGCTTTCAATTCACGACGTTTGCTACAGACAGTTTCGCCTAAATAAATAATATCAGCATCGCTGCTCATGGCTTGTTGATAAAAGTCTTCGGTTGTTTGTTTTGGCCAATAATATAATAAAGGCCCTAATGATAATTTCATATTTAATCCTAACTTTGATGCGTTAAAATAGAGCGACTATTGCCAATCGCGATGATAAGCACCTAAGGTTGTTTGGCTACCTTCAGATACATTGGCTAAAACAGCATTCCAGTCAGCTTCTACTTTATAATCCGCTGGTGATTGTTTGTAGTTATCAATGGCCGCACGCCATACCTTAGTAATTTGCTCAACATAAGCAGGGCTGCGTTGACGGCCTTCAATTTTGACTGATTTGACGTTGGCCATAAATAATTCAGGCAATATGGATAAGGTATTCAAACTGGTGGGTTCTTCAAGCGCGTGGTAAAGGATCTTCTCTTCATTATCAATGCTATCTACGGTAAATTTGCCTTTACATAAAGTAGGGTAGCCAGCCTTTTCATTTTCTTGATAACGATCAATTAAAATATCATTGAGACGAGACTCCAGGCCTTTCTCTGTTTCTTGCCAACGAACATATTTAGCAGGCGAACAAGCGCCAACCGTATTGGGTGACTCGCCCGTAAAGTAAGACGACAAATAACAACGGCCTTCAGCCATAATACACAGGCTGCCAAAAGCGAAGACTTCTAAGTCGATAGACGTATTACGCGCTAATTGCTTTACCTGATGAAGCGACAAAACCCGAGGCAATACCACACGCTTTACATTAAAGTTTTGTTGATAAAAATCGATAGCGGCAGTGTTTGTTGCTGAAGCCTGAACCGATAAATGTAATTCTAAATCAGGGTACTTATTAGCTGCATAATCAAGTGTCGCAATATCGGCAATAATGGCGGCATTCGCTCCTAAATCCACACATTTATCAACGGCGTTAAACCAACGCTTTTCTTCGCCTGGGTGAGCGAATGTATTAATGGCTACGTGTAAATGTTTATTGTGATCACGTACATATTGAGCGCCTTTTGCGAGTTTTTTATCATTAAAGTTTAACCCTGCAAAATGGCGTGCGTTAGTATCATCTTTTAACCCTACGTAGACAGCATCTGCACCACAATCAATGGCGGTCTTTAATGCGGGTAAACTGCCTGCTGGACATAATAATTCCATACAATAACTCCATTTTTATTAATATCGTTATTGTAAAAAGTTATTTTAATTGTTTATTGATGTAGGGCATACAACTTACATTCATCATGATATTTTCAAAAAATAAGTATCAATAATAGAACGTATGTTGATTTAAACTAAGTTGTGGTTTTTACGAACGTTTATAATTTGTTTCTTATTTTAAAAGATGATCATTGAAAGGAATATCATGCTGATACCATTACGTAACAAACTATTGCAAAAGCTTGTGGTCATTACACCTCAATTCTTAGCGGTACCCAGTCAATTTATTCCATTTAGCGTGCAACAAAAATGTTTGCTCTCAATCATTAACCATATTTTTAAAGAAGCGATTGAAGACGATGATTTAGCTTTTTTAGAGGGGAAATGGTTAAAAGTGACGGTGACTGATTTGAAGTTAACGTGGTTCATCAGTTTTGATGACAATATTATCGTTAAAGATAAAGCAGAACAGACCGATGTGTCATTCAGTGCGACGCTGAATGACCTTATTTTAGTTGCTGGCCGCAAAGAAGATCCTGATACGTTATTTTTTCAACGTCGCCTAAAAATACAAGGCGATACAGAACTAGGATTAGAAGTTAAAAACCTATTGGATAACATTGAATTTGAGCAATTATCGCCATTCATTGAAAGAATGATCGTGACTTTGTCTGATTTGATTAAAACAGGTGTGTCGATACCAGTTTCGCCTGATACTAATGTGCTTAACATTAAAATTTGAAAGTAAAAATAAACTGTTGATCACAACAAGGTATCTTTTAAAGGCTTAGCGCTATAGGCTTAGCACTTTACATTTTAATAACTACATTGTGGATGAATGACTGACTCTAACCCTATAGCAATAAAAGAAGTAAATAGCCCTGATTTAACCTGTGCTAAATGCAATGCTGCGTGCTGCCAATTAGAGGTCATGCTAATCACGGATACCGGTGTGCCTGATCAATATATCGAACATGATCAGTGGGGTGGTGAAACGATGAAACGTTTAGATGATGGATGGTGTATCTGTGTTGACCGAGATACAAAGCTCTGCACTATCTATGAAAACAGACCTTGGGTATGCCGAATATTCGAAATGGGCTCTTACGAATGTAGTGTTGAATTTGTGGCGGCTAAATAAAGGTGTGTTAAAAAGACGTTTATTGAATGGCTGAAATAATAAACTGATCACTATCAAGTAGTTGACTGCAGAATAAAGCTTTAATGCTGTACAGAAGAATAGAAAGCATTGAATGTTGAATAAGACTTAAACGTGTATTAATAACACTATCAATTTATGCAGTTTAGGATTTTACGATTATTAATCAACCCTAATCTGCACCAACTTCATGAGTTCACCAACGCCATAACGATGAATCTGAAACTTACTGCTCTGATAATTTCTTTAAGTGTAAGCAAGTATCTAATAAACGATTAGCAAAACCCCATTCATTATCACACCACACTAATAGTTTAACTAAGTTGCCATCGCTCACACGTGTTTGAGTACCATCAATAATACAAGAGCGCGGATCATGATTAAAATCCACTGACACTAATGGCGCTTCCGTGTAACCCAAAATACCTTTTAGTTCACCTTCTGCTATCTGTTTTAAACATTGGTTTATATCAGCAATTGAAACGCTTTTATCAACGGTAATACTCAAATCCATGGCCGTGACATTAATGGTGGGTACACGTACGGCAATCGCTTCAAACTTATTAGCAAACTTAGGTAAAATTCGCTCTATACCTGCTGCTAGTTTTGTATCAACAGGGATAATTGATTGGCTAGCTGCTCGCGTTCTACGTAAGTCATGGTGATAAGAGTCAATGACGGGTTGGTCATTCATTGCCGAATGAATAGTGGTAATAGTGCCGCACTTAATACTGAAAGCGTCATCTAAAATAGCAATCACAGGAACAATACAATTGGTTGTACAAGATGCCCCTGAAATATATTGCTCTTTACCCGTTAATTGTTGGTGGTTAACACCATAAACAACCGTGGCATCGACATCTTGATCGGCTGGGTGTGAAAACACTACTTTCTTAGCACCCGCTAACAAATGTGCATCGGCATCCGCTTTTGATCCATAGATACCGGTACAATCAATAACGATATCAATGTCTAATGCTTTCCAAGGTAAGTCATTAATGTCTTTAAACGCTAATAATTGAATAGGGTGCTGCTCAATTATCAGTAAGTCATGGCTTTGTGTGACTTCGAAAGGAAAGCGTCCATGCGTTGAATCATATTGAGTTAGGTGACAAATCGCCTCGGGTGTCGCTAATTCATTGATCGCGACTATATCGATTTGTGTTTGATGATGACCTTCAAATAGTGCTCGTACAACACTACGTCCAATACGCCCATAACCATTTATTGCAATTCGAAGTGCCATTAACATTCCACATAAAAAAGGTAAAAAAGCATTGTAATGCCAAAACCATTAATTATCTATCATTTCCCTTAGTGTTGAGAAGGTTGTTTGTATTAATAAGGAGGTCTAATTAAGCAACAAGAACAATGAGTTATCGTTATCTTTTTTAGTCACAATATTTTTGATAAAACAGTTAAAGAAGTGAGCCTTGTTAGCAGCATCAAGACGTTTTTTATGTGTAACCTTTAAAGTCGATATCACCGTATATAAAATATTAGACAAGAGAATAGATAAGAACAAATGAGAGAGTATATATGACAATCCATTGTTATTTTTATTACCTTCTAATGGTCAGTTTTAGACCAATTTCAGATAAATATGAGCTAATTGATAATGTACCGCTGAAATGTGACATTGATTTTGCTATTATGTTTCACCGACATATGTTTGTTATTATGCATTCGGTCAAATGGATTAATAATGAAGAGCGGTATGCTCTAAATGAGGATTAATGAGTTTAAATAAAGATAAGTACAGTATCGATAACACCGATTACACTGTAGGTCAGGATAATGTTCAAAAATGGGGGTTTGATGTTCACAATCCTGTTTTTGGATTTAGTGCAGGTTTCATTGCACTGTTTTTAATTGCGATTATGTTAGTTGACCCTGAAGTTTCAAAAGCGGCATTAGACGGGTTAAAATGGCAAATTATAGGTATGTTTGATGGGCTATTTATGTGGTCTGCTAATATATTTGTTGTTTTCTGTTTAGCCTTAGTGGTATCACCTTTTGGTAAAATTCGCCTTGGTGGTGATGATGCTAAAAGCGATTACTCAACCATGTCTTGGATAGCAATGTTATTTGCTGCCGGTATGGGTATTGGTCTTATGTTTTGGGGGGTTGCTGAACCTGTTGCATATTTCACTGGTTGGTATGAAACACCATTAAATGTCACACCTAATACACCAGAAGCGGCTAAGCTAGCGTTAGGCGCAACCATGTTCCATTGGGGTTTACACCCTTGGGCAATTTACGGTGTTGTTGCATTATCATTAGCTTTCTTTGCTTATAACAAAGGTTTACCGCTTTCAATGCGTTCTGTGTTCTATCCTATTTTAGGTGATCGCACATGGGGTTGGCCTGGTCATATTGTTGATATCTTTGCTGTTATCGCAACCTTGTTTGGTCTTGCAACGTCTTTAGGTTTAGGCGCTCAACAAGCTGCAAGTGGTTTTCATCATGTATTTGGTATTGATGATGGCTTATTAACGCAAATCATCATTATTGTCGTTGTCACACTGTTAGCCGTTGTATCGGTTGTACGTGGTATTGATGGTGGTGTTAAAGTCATCAGTAACATTAATATGTTATTAGCGATTGTATTAATTGTTTTTGTTGCATTAGTGACAATGGCTGTTTCAATGGGCACTATTCCTACGACTGTAATGGGCTATATAGAAAACATTATCCCGCTAAGTAACCCGATTGGTCGTGAAGATGAAGCGTGGATGCACGGTTGGACTGTGTTCTATTGGGCTTGGTGGATTTCATGGTCTCCTTTCGTAGGTATGTTCATTGCACGTGTTTCACGTGGTCGTACGGTACGTGAATTCCTTATCGCTGTATTAATTATTCCAACGGTTGTCACCATTCTTTGGATGTCAGTGTTCGGTGGTGTCGCGATTGATCAAATCATTAATAACGTCGGTGAGTTAGGTGCAAACGGTTTAACTGAAGTACCGCTTGCTATGTTCCAAATGTTTGACCAATTACCATTTGGTAACATTCTTTCACTATTGGCTGTGGTCTTAGTATTGGTATTCTTTATTACCTCTTCTGACTCTGGTTCATTAGTTATCGACAGTATTACTGCTGGTGGTAAAGTTGATGCGCCTGTTCCACAACGTATTTTCTGGGCATTAATAGAAGGTGCTATCGCAATTGCATTGCTTTGGGTTGGCGGCACAAATGCTATCCAAGCACTACAAGCGGGTGCTATCTCAACGGCATTACCATTCACTATTATTCTGTTAATAATGTGTGTGAGTTTGTTGATGGGTATGCGTACTGAAAAACATAATAAAAGCTAGTTTGACTGCTACTAATTTCACTATTATTAGTTTAATAGGTAGCTTTCACTATTAGTTTGCAGCAATAGTTTGACTATTCGTTGTATTAAAGCGGAATCATTAAAAGTGATTCCGCTTTTTTTATGGGGTTTGTATTAGTAAGACTGAGTCAATGGGATGTATAGAACACCCTCAATTCAGTATAAGCAAAGCGATACAACACCGCTATATCCATAGATTTCTGCGTTAAATAATCTCTCAATACTCAATAACCCGTTATTGCTTCAATAATTCGCCTCGAACTGCGCAAAACTAACGGCACTGAATAGCAAAAATATAGCTTTATGCTTTTAAATCTAATGCCGCTTTCATTAATCAGAATTGAGGTTAGAAATTAAACTTAACGGTTATATGAAAGCTAATGCGATTGAAAAAAGTATCATTTAAAAAGTGCGATTAAAAAAGTGCGATTAATAAAAAGGAGGGGGTAAATTCAATAGAGGGATTTAGTGCTACAAAGACATGAGGCTAAACGGTGGTGCAACTGTGTGTCGTTTTATAGATGTGGTGTTTATAGAAGTGGCATTTTATAGATGTGGTTTATAGACGTTGCGTTTTATAGATATTGACTCTGGCTACACTTCTTCCAATCTATCTTTGATTCATTGGCTTTAAAGTATTACCTCATCGTCGCTCACGATAAGGAAATACTCATTTCAATGTTGTTTAAAGCTTATAACCAGATGTTTTTAATCGGTGTTTCAGGGCTGTAATAATAACTCACTTGCGCTTGTAATAACTCTGCAGTCGCAATCGCATCGGTTAATGCATCATGTGGTTGATAACCGGGTAAGTTATAACGCAGACGACTATTTCCTAAACGAATAGAACCTGGTCTTTTACCTTTCAGCCAATTAAAAAAGCCTTGTATTTGTTTATTCTGAATTTCAGCTTCAATTTGCATCGTATCAATCACTGGGAAAATAATCCCTTCATCAATCAATGCGCGTAAGTTTAAATCTAAAAAGTCACGTTCAATATTACGGTAATGTACCACCACAATCTTACCTGCTAATTCATCAAGTAACTGATTTAAAATACGTCTTAAATCAGGTGCACCTTTCAAGTCAGAATGAGTGATACCGTGGATAATCACTGACTCCTCCTCAAGCTTATCTTGTGGATTAACGTACCATTTTTTTGCTTGGTTACAGAATATTCTGTTTAAGGTAAAAGGCACTAAACCAATACTAATAATACTATTTTGTTTAGGATCTAAACCTGTTGTTTCAAAATCTAAAGCAACAAACTCGATGTCTTTTAACAAAGTGTCATCATGGTAAGTGCCTGTCTTATAGAATGTTTTGAGCCGTGAATCTTTACAGTTTTGCGCCTGTAACTGTAAATAAGCATTCCAATTTAAGATTTTTTTATTAGTAAAATTATGCATCTATAAACCTTAAAATTTGTTTGCTGTGTAACGATATTTTAAAAAGTTTTGAGCATTACTTAATACTAAAAATGCGTCCTTAAGATTACGTCTTTCAAGATCGGACATATTCTCTGGCTCAATATTATTATCAGGCTCAATGTCAGACTCAACATCCAATGATTGATGACGTAAACGTACTAAGGAGATTAACTCCATGGCATGCCTTAAATCAGCACCTTTAGATTTAGGCAATATACCCGCTTCAATAATATCTTCTAAACGATCAAAAGAGTTTTGAGATTGAGAACCGATCGCTAAAGCATGCACTCGAATTAAGTCAGCAAGTGGGGCTGTACCACGACGTTTTAGGTTGATGGAGTTGTTATGTCGTCCATCATTTTCCATTACAAAGTCTTTAAAGAAACCTAGTGGTGGTTTTCTATTAAGCGCATTACGCGCCATACAAGCAAGGAATCGATTGTTCTTTTTTGCTCGACGTAAAATAAAGGCATTAAGCTGTTCAGCCCATTTCACTCGACCATACACACCGGTTAAATCAAAGAAAATATTACAGTTTAATAATGCTTTAGGGTTGGGATTATCTATCCAGTCGGTAAAACAAGTTTCCCATTGCGTTTGCGTTTTACGATACTCTGGATTGGTCGCCATGATCTCGCCAGTACAATAAACATAACCACAGGCATCTAAGCCGTCACATACAAAGTGAGATAGCTTTTCAAAGTATTTGCCGTGTAACTTTTCATCGTAACTATTATCTAAAATCAGTCCATTATCTTGGTCTGTTACTAAGAGTTGCTCGTCACGTGCCATTGAACCCAACGCTAAAAAACAATATGGGATAGGCGGTGGTCCAAACTGTTCTTCTGCTAATTCTAATAAACGCTGCTTAAAGCTACGTCCAATTTCAGACATCGCTCGTCCAACCATGTGTGAATTGGCGTCTTCATTAACCATTCGTACAAAACAATCTTTTAATTGAACAGATAGTTGGGCTAGATCTTCAGTGCTTTGTTGTTGAAAAATACTGCTTACAAATAACAAACTGTTTTGAGACTCATAACGGATAATGTCAGAGACTTCAATTAAGCCGATTGGGCGCTTATTTTTCATAATAGGTAAGTGATGTACGTTATGGCGTAACATAATTAACATTGCTTCAAAAATATAGGCGTTATGATCTAATGACATTAACTCTGTAGACATCACCTCGGATACAGGTGTTTCAACACTTAAGCCAGAGGCAATTACTTTTGCACAAAGGTCATGCTCAGTAATTAAACCAACAAAACTGTAACCTTCTTGGTCATCAATACTTGGGTCTTTAATTAACGCGGCTGATTGGCTTTCTTCTGCCATTATTTTTGCAACAGATTGAATACTACTATCACTCGGTAAAATCAGCGGCTCTCTGGTTAATAAGGTTTTCACCTTAGAGGTCGTTAGTGCATTACCATTATCGCTTTTATTTTCTACTGCTTGTTTTAAGCGAGTGCTATCTTCCGCTTCTACAAAATCAGCGAAGCTTTCAAAGCGATCACATAAATCATAAAAAACAGAACCTGGAATGCAATATAAGAGGGTATCTTTGGTCGTTTTAGCGGGAAAACGGACTTTATTACTGGTTAATAAACCCATTTGACCAAAGAGTTTCCCTTGATCTAATCGGTTATAAAGGTTGCCATTACGTCTATAAATTTCAACTACGCCACTACGTATCATATACAGCTCATTAATATCATCTTTAAAGTCAATAATATTGGTTTCTGCACGGTAATAAGAAATTTCAACACTGCGTACAACATCAGCTAATGCTTCTTCGGGAAGTTGGTCAAAAGGGGCGTGTTGGCTGATAAAATCTTGAATTTCTAATAGTTCAACTTCCATGAGGAGCTCGATATATAGGTGGATAGATAATGATCTGATATTACACAACTTCTATTGACTATGTTAGTCGCGAGTTAATAAATACAGTCATTTTTTTAGCTGTTCAGTACATCATTTAATAGCAAAAATATTAGGTATAAAATCAATGTATTTGTTACTGGTATTTTACTCTCTAAATTTATAATCGTCTAAACAAAAGCTTAGATACCGTTAGCAAATAATTTAAAGTAATATGTCATAAAAATGTATATTAATGATTAAGTGATAATAGTTAAGTGGTTTTTACTAATCGGTTTTGTAAGGAAACAGAATGACAGACTCAGATGCTCGTCGCCCCCTAAAAGTTCGTGATTTAAAAATAATGAATCAAATCGCGATTGCTTTAAGTAAACGTAATATCTCCCCTAATCAAATATCAATCGCTAGTGTCTTTTTTGCGCTTTTATCTGGTCTATGTTTAATTGCTGTCGGTTCAGGCAGTAGCATTTGGTTGAGTTGGTTAGCCGCCATATTGGTTCAATGCCGATTATTATGTAATTTATTCGATGGAATGGTGGCGATGGAAGGCGGAAAATCAACGCCTTCAGGTGAGTTGTTTAATGATATTCCCGATAGAGTCGCTGACCCATTAATTTTGGTGTGTGCAGGTTATGCCATTGCTGTTTTTCCATGGGCAACAGAGTTAGGTTGGTTAGCCGGATTGTTAGCTGTAATGACAGCTTATGTACGCGTACTGGCTACGTCAATGAGTGCTCCGACTTTATTTACCGGACCAATGGCAAAACAACATCGAATGGCTATTATGACATTCGCACTATTGTTAATGCCATTTGAAGCACTTTTGTTTGATACTCAAGGTTATATTCTACTAATAGCATTGTTCAGTATTTGTATTGGTTGTGTGATCACTATATTTAACCGCAGCCGCGACGCTTACCAGTATTTAGAGTCACCTCAAACAACGGATCAAACCATTAATCAGAGTAAGGAGAACGATAATGTTTAATATACCGTTACACTCTTTTTATATGATGTTGTTTGTGATTTTTTTATTAATCGCAGGCTCTTTAATTCGATTACGTTTACAACGTAAAAACCCGTCTGTTGATTACACTGAGCTAAAACAGCGAATTCAATCTTGGTGGTGGATGATTGCCATTTTATTTGGGATCTTATTAGCACCAACCACTATTTCAATTACATTTTTTGCATTATTAAGCTTTCTCGCATTAAAAGAATTTTTCTCAATAATGCCTACGCGCCAAGCTGATAGGCGTGTTTTATTATGGGCATATCTAGCGATACCGGCTCAATATTATTGGGTTGAGACAGCTTGGTATGGCATGTTTCTTATTTTTATCCCTATTTACGTCTTTCTGTTTTTACCGATGCGAGCTGTTTTTATTGGCGAAACCAAAGGATTTATTCGTTCTTTAGGCACTATTCATTGGGCTGTAATGTTATCAGTACTGTGCATTAGTCATATTGCTTATCTGTTGCAACTGCCTGTTATTAATGAAGAAGCAGGAGCCTTAGGGCTTGTATTATTTTTGATTTTTATTACGCAGTTTAATGATGTATGCCAGTATATTTGGGGTAAAACGTTCGGAAAACATAAAATTATACCGAAAGTCAGTCCTAAAAAAACATGGGAAGGGTTTATTGGTGGTGTGGTGACCGTTACTATTATTTCAGGATTACTCGCACCTTATTTAACACCATTAACCATGGTGCAAGGGTTTGTCGCAGGGTCGTTAATTGCAGTGAGTGGGTTTGTTGGCGACGTGGTTATTTCATCGGTTAAACGAGATTTAGCCATTAAAGACAGTGGCACACTAATTCCAGGACATGGCGGGTTATTAGACCGAATCGATAGCCTTATCTACACTGCTCCATTGTTTTTCCACTTTCTATACTACTTATGCTACTAAGCTAAACCCTATAGCATCATTACAGAGCCTAATAGAACAATTAGGCTTAATAGCATTAACAAGGACAGTTTATGAATCGTTGTTTAAAAATACTATTTTTTGCACTATTAGTTAAACCAATGGTGTTGTTGGGGCTAGGGTTAAATATCTTTTTCAAAGCAAGGCTACCTAAAGCAGGTCCTGCGATGGTGGTGGCAAATCATAATAGCCATTTAGATACCCTAGTATTAATGAGCCTGTATCCACTCAGTCAGATCCATAAAATACGACCAGTCGCTGCTGCTGATTATTTCTTATGTCATAAAGTCGTTGCTTGGTTCTCTCTGAATATCATAGGTATCATTCCTATTCAGCGCAGCAATATACGAGACAAAGAAGCGCTCTTTGCTGAGTGCCATAAAGCATTAGACAATGGCGATATATTACTCATCTTCCCTGAGGGTTCTCGTGGAAAGCCCGAAGCGTTAAGTGCATTAAAACGAGGCATTCACCACATTATTAAACAACGTCCATCCTTAAAAGTCGTTCCCGTGATGATGCATGGACTTGGCCGAGCATTACCTAAAGGTGAAAGGGTGTTTGTGCCTTTTAACTGTGATGTGGTGATTGGTGAAGCGATTCCATTTGAAGAAGATGCCAAACAATATATTGACTCGGTTTATCATTCATTAAATGAATTATTAGCGTTATGCATGACACGTCAATCCATTGTGCTGGATGAATAAAAGTACTAATTGATTTGTATCTTAATATTTATAATCTAACAATAAAGGTTATGATTCATAATATTAGGAATAATCAATAATATTGTTTTTGGCAGATTCAAGTCTGAAGTGCATAACGACTAAGCAGCTATAGCTGCCATATGTTCAGCCATTAATTTGGCTGGCGTATTGTAATCTAATTTCTTTCTTGGTCTTTCATTGAGTTTCACTATTACA
>NZ_CBRF02000018.1 GCF_000470315.2 Psychromonas sp. SP041 | reverse complement strand
TTATGACTCAATTTAATCAATTAGTTAATAAAAACAAAATAATCTATTTAATCTCAAGTAAATGTAAGCTACTGTCATTTTTATTTAAAATAAACAGGCTGAAATGAGAAATTCTACAGCCTCGTTATAACTAAAGGAAGATTATGGGTCTGCTGGAAGATTCGTGGGAACAAAGAGAAGAACAAGTATATCCAGAATTATTTGGCGGTACTGGTGAAGGTATTTACCCGTTAGATGCCTCTCTATTCAAAAATCAATTTGGTATCGACAGCATTGATCCGAGATGGTTACATTTTGGTGTTTTCAAATGTGCTCCAACGAGTGACAGAAAAACTTGGGTTTATGTTACCTCTGGCATGTCGAATACATGGGAGTCAGATGACCCGCAAGAGTATTCAGGTTTCGGAACTGAGTTTATCCTTGAAACAGATGAGGAAAGTGATTGGGCCATAAATGCTTTACGTAGTTTAGTAGCTTTCAATATTCTTGTGTCGGTTGGTCATTATGGTGATAAACCTCTAGTGGACTATGGTGATCGTATTCCTATGTCAATTGAACCAAATATTTCAAGCTTAATGGTCGTAAAACCAAATCAATTCCCTGAATCATTCGACTTAATATCTGGCAAAGTAGATATACTTCAAATTACCGGTATTACAGCTCAAGAATTGGATTACGCGAAAGAGAAAAATTCAGAAGCTCTAGCAAATATGCTATTCAAATTTCAAGGTTCATTTACCTTAAATCCTGATAGGTTAGGTGTAATTTAGTTATAACAAGCGCATCAAATTTGACTCCGCAAGCAGTCCGATTTTTTGCAAAAAATAAAGGCGCAAAAAAGCGTCCAATTTGCTCCGCACTTTATGCGGGCGTTAGCACTCTTTAAATGTGCATCTTAATCATAATTATTTTAAGGGGGAATTATGGAAGTAAAATGCAAGCTCTGTCGATGTAAAGGCAAACTCTGTAATTCTCATGCTATTCCCGATAGCTTGTTTAAGGCAATATTTAGAGATAATAGTGGTAAAGCGATTAAGCTAAGTAGCCTAGATGATAAGCCAATTGAATATTCACAGGATAGCTGGGCTACTGAACAGTTATGTGAAGCTTGTGAGAAAAAGCTCAACAAAAATTATGAGTTATATAGTCTAAAAGCTCTGAGTGGCAAAAATGTGGATTTTACTCGCCTTGATGACGGCGTTTTATTTGAGTCTATTGATACGCAAAAAATTCGTGATTTTATAGTGGCAATCCTTTGGAGAGCAAGTATTTCTGAAAGCCCAAATTATAAAGCTATCGAATTATCCAATAAGCTAAATGAGAGCATTAGACTATCTTTAAATATTTCTTCTTCAGTCTCAAAAAGAAAAATTTTAGTCCGTGGATTTAAATTAATAGATACAGCGGAAGGTGGCTTTACACGAGAAAACCTTCGAAATTTCATTTCTTCACCATTTTTAAGGAATTATTCAGTGGATGAGGGCAAATCTAGCAAAGTAGTTTGTCTTGTGTTTTTAGGGTATTTGTTTGAAATTTTTATAAATTCTTACCCAAAAGATAACTCTTATCGTCATGAGTTCATTGGATTGGATAAGAAGAAATATAAATTTAAGTTTCAAGAAATAACTATAAATTGTGGACACCCAAACGTTGAACTCAGTAATATCAATTAGTTAATGATCAAATCAAAACTCAGCGCGGCTGCAAAAATACCACCGTTGAGCTTTCCCAATCAATGAACTCATTTTAGTAAAGCCAAACAGGATGTTTGTATTAGTTTCGGCTAGTGCATGGATGCACGTCCGAAACGGTACGTTTAAAATGGCGGAATTGGTTGGTTCAGAAAGCGACTCGGTGCCAGTCTCTTTGCTTACTTTCTCTGCTGGCAGAGAGAAAGTAAAGTCGTCGAAAGGGCGAAATTCAAAGCTAAAAACATCAGCCCACCTCGACGAGCGAAGACGAGATGATTCTGTCCGATTAAAACGAGAATTAGATGAGCTAAGGTGCTTCGGGGGCGATTGCGCCTTCTCTTTCTAGGGCGTAAAGGAGCACAAACCGACTTAGTGAATACCACTCATTATTATATAAATGTATGCTAGGTTTAACGAGTGACTATACTTGAAAATAAAGGGTAATATAATTATTAACCCTCTCTTAATCATTAGTGATGATGTTGTATTTAATAGTACTTCCTTGAAAGTCTACTGTTTATTATCAGGTTTTATTTGTTTATTTGTTTATTTGTTTATTTACTTATTTAAAATACCGCTGACATGCCAACTGGTTGAGATTTTAATAATATAACCCCCATTAATACTAATAAAATGCCACCCGTTAATTTAACTAAAGTATTGATATTTTTTCTTCTTTTACTTTTAAAGTGAATATTATTTTTATCCCCGTTTTTTAAGTAACCTTGTACTAGCTTTGTCCCTATTGTTGTCATAATGGCAATACTAGAGGTTGTTAATGCGGTACCAATTGACATAAACAATGCACTAATAATCCCTAGCCAATACAGCCCCAAGGTATTAGAAAAGAGTAAGACCATGATTGCACCTGTACAAGGGCGAAGCCCCACGCTAAAAATAATCGCTAAATATTCTTTAAATGAAGAGGCTTTATTAATGTCTTCGGCGCCTGCGAAGTGAACATGGCCACAACCACACATATTATTATGGCTATGCTTAATACTATTGGTAATAGGTTTTATGGCAGTTATTTTGATAGTAGAAGGGCGAGAGTAAAATTCTTTGAAAAGTGTCTTCATATTACGCCAGATGACGATTGAACCTAATATAACAACGGAATAAAAACTTAAACTGATGAAGTGGTTCGCTTCATTATTGACTTCGCGCATGGTTGAATTAAATAGCAGCAATAATATTGAGACAACAACGATAGCCACTATTGCTTGTAGCAAAGCAGACAAAACGGTGAGTATTAAACTTATTTTGACCTTAGTCGGGTGAGTTGCAAGATACGTTGTAACAATTAACTTACCATGGCCTGGGCCAAGGGAATGTAATACACCATATATAAAAGCCACAGAGATAAGTGAAAAACCAGAGGCCAAGAGTTGAGTTTTAGCTGAATATAATAACTCAATTATTTGTTCATTTATTTCTTTTTGCCAGTGCATACTGGCCATCATTAATGCAGGCCAAGCTTGCCAGATAGCATATCCAACACTTAAAAAGATAATGCTTGTAAAATATAACCAGGTTTTATTAAACGTTGTTGTGTTGAAGGTTATTTTATTTTTCACGCTAACTCCTTATTTAAGGCAATTAATGATTACTGTTTGAGTAAAAAGCTGTCCGAGAGCATCATCGGGATCTTCATCAACACCTAATGACATTGCATAGGTAACTTGCTCTGGTGTTGGGGTTGGGGGAATAAGTTCGAAGGTGCAAAATTGGCTTAATTCAGGAGATAATTCGATATCGCTTTTGCTATCCCAACTCATATCGACATAATAGCTTGGTTCAAAAATAGCCAGCTTGAAAGGACGGTTTGATATTGCTTTAGGTTTAGAAAGAGGAATATAAAAGTCGAGTGTTAATTTTGAGCCATGTTGCGTTAAGGTACCTTGGTTGGAAAAAGCATATTTAATTGGTATTTTACCATCATAAAAATAAGTAAAGTAATGCTCTAAATTAATATTTTCCATCACCGATTTTTTTATTTTTGTTAAGGTTTTTAATTTATTTTCCGCAGATAAATCTTCTCCATCAAGCATGTAAGCAGATGTTATTGAATCAAAAGTCCAAGACATGGTGAAACCTGATATTTGATTTCCTTTTCCTTCAATTTTTGTTTTTAAGCTGATCCAGGAGTGAGGATGAGCTTGTGCATGTATTGGAATAATCAGGTTAATAATGATAATAAAACATAAGTTTTTAAGGTTTTTTTTCATATTAATTAAATGTTCTTTTATACGCATGAAGATTAAAGTGACCAAATGTATTTGGCCACTTTTAAATCCCAGATAACCGAATTAACGAATTAACGAATTAACGAATTAACGAATTAACGAATTAACGAATTAACGAATTAATGCATCGACAATAGTTGTTACATTATGTTCTATCATATCTAGATAAGTTGATGCGGGACCTTCAGGCTCAGAAAGGGCATCAGAAAATAATTTACCGCCAACCTTAGTATCAGTTTCACGGATAATTTGCTCAACCATACGGTTATCAGCAATATTTTCTATGAATACCGCATTGATATTATCTCGACGAATTTGTTTAATGATTGTAGCAACATCAGATGCACTCGCCTCAGATTCGGTACTAATACCTTGGGGAGCCATAAACTCAAGGTCAAAGTCATGAGCAAGATAACCAAAGGCATCATGAGGCGTAATCACTTTACGTTGGGTTAATGGCACCATTTCCATTTTTTTACGCAGTTTACTTTCTAATTTATTGAGTTTTGCGATATAAATGGCTGCATTTTTTTTATATTCTTGGCTATTATCAGGGTCAACTTGACTTAAACCGCTTTGAATATTATTCACGTAAATTTTTACATTGGTAATACTGTTCCATGCATGTGGATCTGGCCCTTGGTGATGATGCTCAGCCTCCTCTTTTTTATCAGCGTGTTCTTTATGCTCTTCTTCATGCCCACTTATTTGTAAAACATTGATGCCATCTGATGCAGTTACTTTTACCCCATTAAATTGAGATGATTCAAGTAAACGTTGCATCCAACCTTCAAAATTAAGGCCATTTACCACTAATAATTGTGCATTTTTTACGGCTTGAGCATCTTGTGGTGTTGGGCTATAAACATGTGCATCACCATTGTCTTTGACTAAGGTGGTCAATTTAATATGCTCACCTCCAACTTCTGAAATCAAATCACCTAGAATTGAAAAGCTTGCTACTACATCTACTTTCTCAGATGCGGCTGCATTTGAACTAACGCCTAATATCAGCGCCATTGAAGCCAATAAATGCGCTTTTTTAAATAAGGTTAATGTCATTTTTTGTTCCTTTAATTAATAAAAAACTAGTTAAAAGTGAAGTTTATGTGATTTTTTTGAAAGTAATCCTCCATGTTGTCCAAATAAGAGCGATACGATATAGATGATGCCCATTACTAGTACGATGGCAGGACTTGTTGCAAAACTGACGTGGAATGAAAGAAAAAGACCTAAATAACTACTTATGATGGATGTTAATAATGCTATCAATAGCATGACACCTAACTTCTCACTCCAAAATCTTGAAATAGCGGCGGGTAAAATCATTAACCCTACAGACATGAGTGTCCCTAAAGCATGAAACCCAGCGACTAAATTTAATACAACCAATAATAAGAAAGCATAATGTGCAATAGCACTTAACTTACTCACAGACTTAAAAAAGTCTGGATCAACACACTCAAATACTAATGGTCGATAAAGCACGGTTAATGAAAGCACTGAAATAGTGGCAATAGAGGTAAGCAATATCAACGCGTCATTATTGAGTGCTAATACAGATCCAAATAACACATGTAAGAGATCAACATTACTGCCTTTTGCTGAGATAATAAGTACACCAGCAGCAAGTGATAACAGGTAAAAAGCAGCTAAGCTTGAGTCCTCTTCTGCGTTGGAGTAGCGGGCAACGATACCGGCCAAAATAGCGACAATACAACCTGCAATAATGCCGCCAATGGTCATCGCTATAATAGAGACTCCCGATATTAAAAAACCAATAGCGGCTCCTGGTAATATTGCATGTGCCATTGCATCACCGGTTAAACTCATTCTTCTCAGGGTGAGAAACACACCAATAGGGGTAGCGCTAATACTCAGTACAATGCCCCCCCATAATGCTCTTTGCATAAATGAGAAATCGCTAAAGGGTTCAATAAATAAACTATAAACGTTGCTGATCATGATATTTTTTCCTCATAATGAGCTGGGTTTGTACAATGAATATGTGTTGAATTCTTTTTTGGTAATGAGCTAGATACCTCATTATGTGAATCGACTGTTAATGGTGTTGAGATATCCATAGTGTGAGAAATATAGGCTAAGTGTTGATATCCAGCTTTCGATAAATTATCGCCTGTCATTACTGTTTTTACACTTCCACAAGCAATTAACTCTTTGGCCAGTAAAATGACATTTGGAAAAAAACGCGAGACTAGTAATAAATCATGGATCACTGTAATGATAGTTTTACCTTGTTGCTGGCAATCATTAATAACGTTCATCAGGTCCATCGTTGTTTGTGTATCAATTGCTGCAAAGGGCTCATCGAGTAATAAAATATCTGCATCTTGCATTAACATGCGGGCAAACAACATTCGTTGAAATTGTCCTCCAGATAAAGTACTTATTTGTCTTTCCTCAAAGCCTTCGAGGCTTACTTTATTTAATGCTTGTTTTAATAACTCATTTTCTGATGAACTAAACTTTTTCCAAAAGCCGATTCTTTTCCAAGATCCCGCTGATATAAAGTCTTTCACTGTAATGGGGAATTTTCGGTCTATTTTGTGGCTCTGTGGTAGATAAGCGATATCTTTAGACGTTAGTGCGCCTAGTTCAATGAATCCTGAACTTGGCTCCAACTGTCCCATTATAGCTTTCAGCAAGGTTGATTTTCCTGCACCATTTGCACCTACAATAGCAACAAGTTGTCCTTTTTTTATTTCTACAGAGATATTATCTAAAGCCGGTGAGTCTTTATAATTGACGCACAAATTAAGAATATTAATCATGAGTCAACTCATTAAAGTAATTGAAATAATATGAACCAAAGAATGAGAATTATTGCTGATGTAACAATTAGACGAAAGTTGACACCGAGTAATAATAGGGACTTTGTAGAAGTATTAATGCTGTTTAGATTATGTGGGTTCTTTTTCATTTTTTATTATTCTTATTACGGATGATAGATTTATATTAACTCTTTATTGTTATGTTATAACATAACATATTGAAGTGTACAGAAGAACTTCAATGGAAATATTAATTAAAATTTTTATGAAAGAATTTATAACAAAAAATGATAAGGGGACTTGTCTATAAAATGATAAAAAAGTGGTATTCGCTAAGGGGGGATTGAAACTAGTGATAATTACTTAGATTAATGGTATGGACCCTCTCCACTTACGGCTTCAAATGAGCCAATATAGAAGTGTTAAACCGTCTATATACAGAAATATGGTATAAGGCCCCCAAAACGTTGCTTGTTATATCAATACAAGTTTGAGAGGGGGCCTTAGCAAGCTTTAGTTATACCGATTACATTAAATAAATGATCTAAATTTTGTGCAGGAAAAATGTCTTATTTTAAGGCGTAAACGGAGCTAAACGTTTGTTCCCTTTACGAAATTTATAACGGAAAAATAAGTTATTTTAACCAGTAAAATAGATCAGTTAATTAGTGTGGTTGATATTATCATCCAATGTTGACTCAAATGCAGTGAGTCGTTTCCGAACTGATAAAAGTTCAACGATGGTTGTCCAAGAGTTAACTAAATATTGGAATGAATTACTCACTTGACCAAAGGCAGTCAGGATCTGTTGAAGAATACCGAACGTGATAGCGCCTATAACGATAGTGGGTACGAGTAGAATAAAGACAAAGATGTTATCTGCCTGTAAATACAACATACGGGCAACGTTGAAGTACATATAATGAAAGTATAAACGGAAATAGTTTTTGCGTACATTTAAAAACAATTCGTTTAATGTAATTGGGTCCGCACGATTAGCATCATCTTCCCCGTAAACTAATTCTTTACGAAATGCTGCTTCAACCTTTTGATTATTAAACTCTAACCCAGGTAATTTAATACCAATTAATGCCAGTAAACCTGTTCCAAAGATTGACCAAAATAACGATGCATAGAAGAGTGGGTGAGCAATTTTACCTATTATTGGTAACTCTGATACATATTCAGATAGGCTCCATAAGACGGGTAGAAATGCAAATAATGTCATTACTGCTTCCACTAATGCAACACCAAGGCTCTCCATAATAGATGCAAAACGCATCGTATCTTCTTGAATACGTTGGGATGCTCCTTCAACATTTCTTAATTTAAGCCAATACTGAGTATAATATTCATTCATGGCAGTACGCCAGCGAAAGATAAAATGGCTGACTAGAAAACGAGTCACCACATAGATGAAAATAGCTAAGAATGCGATCTCGCCAAATACAATTAACAGACCAAATAATTGCTCACTGGCAGAGTTGGCTGTCTGTGCATTAATCGTTTCTGTGGCGGTGTTATTGCCGATGGGTTTTAATAATGATTGAATTAAATCAAAAAATGGGCGACGCCAATTATTGATAGCAACGGATACTTGTACTGAAAAATAGGTTGAAAATAAAATGGTAGAAGAACCAATAATAGACCACCATTGCCATTTATGTGGCGATGCTTTGAACCATACAAAAGCAAAAATAACCGTACAGATAAAGTAGTAACAATAAAATAATAAAAAAGAATCAGTCACAAAATGCTTTAAGCCTATGACGGGTTCAGAGTCCGTAATATCAAGGCCGAAAAAGTCAGCCATTTGCTCGTTGTATCCATACCAAACAGCACAAGTAAGTCCGGCAAAGATCAATACCGAGATGAAGAATATCTTAGGATTAGGAAAGAACGATTTAAACATAGATGAGTAGGCTCTTATAATTTTGCAATGATTGTACATTGTTAGGTTGGGTCATAATTACATTTTCAATAAAAAAAGATATAAAAAATATTTGTCTTTTTACAAGGGATTGAGCAACTAAGTTGTTTTGACCATCATTTTTTATATTCCCTAGGCGATATTAAGGGGTATCTAATATCGATTCAGATACCTGCTTTTTTCTGCATTTATGAAAGAGTACGATGATAAATGCAGCTAACCATTTTTAGATGGAAATCATTCATTAAGGTGAAGGAAACCAACATACTCTACTCGAATTTAGTTGTCGATAGCCTAGATTATTTGAAAATTTTTTAGGAGATTAAATACAGGAGGAGAGTAGTTAATAGCAAGGAACGTTAACTAACCGATATCGATCGTTTGGCGTATGCCATCACCATCGAGAGGGGGGTTAACAGGATTGTATTAAAGTCTGTTCTGAAACCTTTGGATAAAAAACTATTTACAGGGGCAGGTAAGTAGCACACGCAGGAACCTCACCAATATTTATTTTGCATTAGGCCAGTATAATAACGTCATTAAATAACCTCATTTCTGGATAAGCAAAGTGATATAGCATCATTATTTCTGTGAACTTCTACGTTAAATTATTTTCCAATAACCCGTTATTACTTCAATAATTCACCTTGAATGACACTTCCATTGTTTTACCAGCGAATTTAACTCTGTGTATCCTGTTTATTTTTTGCGTGTTGTGATTAGGGATTTTTCAGATAATAAATAGCTGAGCCGCCGATAGAGTGAAAAGGCTGCAAAATTAATACCCTAATGACGTGACGAGTGTAGTTGAGCTGATTCTGATTTTTTATTCGATGACAACGCACAACTGAGTTATTTGAATAAGTAAATAACTCAGTTGTTTCTATTTACTGTAATAATAGTAAATCGATTAAAATGCATGTTCACCCATCATTGGGGTTGTTTGGTTACTGCTAAATAAACTCGCGTGCAATCTCAACGCATGATTGTCGGTTAAGCTTGAAATGTAATCTGCAATGACTCGTTGTTCGCGTGACTCATCACCATTCTGTGCTTTCCATAACTGTTTTGCGCTCTCAGGCAAAAAGCGTAAGGGTCCCGCTTTAAAGGTTTCAAACAACTCCATGACAATTTGTTGTCCTCGGTATTCTAAAATTTGTAAATCAGGGCTTTTGATAACATAGTTTAAAACAAAGCTTTTTAGAATTTCTAAAGCTTGGTACATAGCGGGATCTAAGTATGCGTTATAAGCCAATAATGGCTCTATAAACTGTTTATTAACACGTTGAATGCTGATAGATGTAATTAATGCATTCACTAATGAGCCAATCGCATCTTTACGCTTAAAGTGTTGCAATGAAAATAAATTGTCTGTTATTTCTTGTAGCTGGTCATGTAAACAAAAGTCTTTAATGTCATACAACTGCTTCAATACTTTTTCTTGCCATAGGGCTTTATTAATAATGCCCATCGCGATCGCATCTTCAAGGTCATGCACGCCATAGGCAATGTCATCCGCGATTTCCATGACTGAACAATCAAAAGATTTATATTTAGATTTTAAATGTTGTTTCGAGTCGTTTATCGGTGTTCTTTTACTGCCAAATAAACGTCGATCACTTTCACACAACGGCGCTAAAACAGAATCTAATAATGCTTTGTCATGATCATAAATACCTTTTGCAGGCATCCATTCTTCAGTTTTTAATTGACGAAAATTACGACTGTTATCAATAGGGTAGGAATTACTGAGTTCACTCAAACAGATTGGGTATTTTAATAGCCCCAATAAACTACGGCGGGTTAAGTTCATGCCGTTATGTTCTGTATATTGCTCAAGCTGCGTTAGAATTCGAAAGGTTTGTCCATTACCTTCAAAGCCACCGTGTTCTATCATCATATAATTAAGAGCCGTTTCACCACCGTGACCAAAAGGAGGGTGGCCAATATCATGGCTTAAGCAAATTGTCTCAATTAAATTGTTACCGGGTAACAAAGCATGAAATTCTGGCTGAATCATTTGTAAGTTAGCAATAATACCCGTACCGATTTGTGCCACTTCTAAAGAATGTGTTAAGCGAGTACGGTAAAAATCACTGAGGCCATTATTATGAATTTGAGTCTTCGATTGTAAACGTCGAAATGCTGCCGAGTGTAATACACGTGCTTTATCACGTTGAAAGGGGGTACGTTGGTCTAGTCGTCTTTTTTTATTCGGCTCTTCTATTAAACGTGCCAACCAAGCATTATTGATGGAAAGATCTATGCTGTTTTTTTCTACTGCTGTATCAAGCTGATTATTATCACTAACAGTTGTCATGTTCTTTTCTAAATGCATATTTTCACCGTAGTTTGCTAAGTACATAAAAAGTGTAACGTGTTTTTAGGCTGAAAAATACAGCTAAGTTACTGTAACAGAAAATCTAAAAGGGCTTATTGTCGTATTCTATTATTGAAATTTAATTAAATAGAGTCATTAAATAGAATAATTGAATTGAGATAATTTTTTATTAGGATATCAGACTTGGATATAAGGTTATTAGAACGACGAATTTACTAAAGGGTTATTGGTGTAACGCACTGAGACAATTAAGATGATTTTTCTGTGATAATAAAAGGCTTTTAAATAGCAACAATAGAAAATAACTGTCTATTGTTGCTATTATGTCTTTAATCTATTGTTCGATTACTGACGAATACCTTCTAATACGATATCTAAATCAACGTAAGTTGAAGCGCCTTTAACATTCATACCAAAATCAGCTAGTTCTAAGCGTGCAGTACCTTCTAAACCAGCACGGTAATTACCCCATGGGTCATCACCTTGACCAATGACTTTAGCATCAACCACAACCGGTTTAGTCACGCCATGGAATGTCATATCACCAGTAATTGCTAAACCGCCATCGGCTTTTTCTGCAACGCTAGTACTAACAAATTTTGCTGTTGAGAATTTACCTGCATCAATATAATCATCGCTTTTAAGATGCTTATCACGCTCTGCATGGTTTGAATCTAAGCTGGTTGTATTAACGTTAATCGTCACTTTAGATGCAGTTACATTTTTTTCATCGTAGCTAAATTGCCCTTCAAATTTATTGAAACGGCCTTGAATAAAGCTATAACCTAAATGGCTAACTTTAAAGTTAACAAAAGCATGCGTTGTATCTATTTTATAATCTGCTGCGATTGCGCTCATTGGTAAAGCCATTACTGCGCTTAAAGCTGACGCGATTAGTACTTTTTTCATGGTATCTTCCTTAGTTGAGTAAATATAACGTAGAACATGGTTTAAAATAATTAAAGCATTTTTTTAAGAGTATTATCTTTATTAATGAAATGATGCTTCAAAGCAGCAAGGGCATGTAAGCTTGATAATCCGATTAATACATAAGCTGCATATTCATGTACTTGTCCTGCAAGATCTTCTTGGTTTTCAATAAATGAGCCTAACCCAGGTACTTCTAGCCAATTAAAAATGGCGATACCACGTCCATCTGCTGTCGAGATTAAGTAGCCAGATAAAAACATGGTGAATAATAAGATATAAACGAGATAATGTGCATAAGTGGCTGCCTTTTTTTCAAAAGCTGAACCTTCAATTTTAGGGGCGTTCGAGATTAACTTCCATATCAGTCGGCCTAAGGTGATCAACACAAAACATAAGCCAAAGGACTTATGCCAATGCGGTGCCGTTTGGTACCATTCACTATAATAGCTAAGGTCGACCATCCAATAACCTGCTGCAAATAAACCAATGACCATGATGGCTGACAGCCAATGAAATGATTTTGCTAGTGTATTATATTTAGTCATTCTTTCTTCCATGATTAAAACCTGTTAATAATTATTTTTTGAATTCGATTTAACGATCATAATGAAATTCAGGTTAGCATTCGGTTAAGGGAATAAAATATCTTCGCCTGATTCAAGCCAGGTCGGGTATTTTTTCATGCAGTTTATAAACAGCTCGTCATTAACTAATTCCATTAACCATTGTTGGACTCGTAAATATGGGCTTTGTTCAAACCATGCTTTGTCTACACTAGCAAATTGTCGGATAAAAGGGAAAATTGCCATATCAGCTAAGGTTATATGATCTGCAAATAAATAGGTTTGTTTATGTAAACGAGACTCTAACTCCATTAAAAAATCTTCTGCTTGGTCTCGGTAGTAGGCTTGTTCATATTCTGGAAACCTATCTGCATACTTATATTTATCTAACCAAGACTTAAACTCATAATCATTATTATCGATTAGTAATAACATCTCTTGTAATGAATCATTTATCCATTGTTTAGGATCATGCTGACTTAAGGCCCAGACCATGATTTCTAGACTTTCATCTAATACTGCTTGTTCATTTATTTGTAGCACTGGAATTGTTTTATTCGGAGAGATAGCCAATAGTTCTGCTGGCTTGTGCTTTAATACTATTTCTCTTAATCGCACTTCTTGTCCGCTAATTGCAATGGCTAAACGTGCTCTCATTGCATAAGGACAACGTCGAAATGAATATAAAATAGGTGACATAAATAAGCCTTTCAAAAGAAGATAATTGATTGTGGCAAATTAAGATAATAAGTGCATGTTAATTTTTTGTAAACTTATGTTTAAATTACCCGTCTCAATTAAGTGATCCAGCTATAAGTTCATGTATAAAAAAGGTTCTTTATTTAACCCATGATGGCTAAATGATGAAGGGAGATAGGACAGGCGAATTAATTAAGCTTTCACAATGACATTAAATTAATTATGGAAGTTGAACGATTGAAGCTAAGTAATCAAAGCTAAGTAATGGAAGTAAATAAATGAAAGCTAAGTATTTGCATATAGGTAATTAACTAGATTAATGAATATGAATAAGCTGTACAAATTGCATGACCTTGTAAATTGTTCAGCTTATTCGTTCGTTTAATCTTTTGCTTAGTAGATTATTCACTCATAAATTTAATGCTTATGTCCATCATGAACATGGTCATTTGCTTTAGGTTTTAAACTACAGTGCCCATTACTTTGTCCATCTGCATTTAATCGTTGTAATTTCTTTTCCTGATTTGCTTGTTGAATGATCTGTTTTGCTGAGCTTAAGAAAAGAGTGGCTAAAAATGCCGCTACAATTAAGTCGGGTAAAGCACTGTCAGTTACCCATACTCCAGAAGCAGCGACCAATACAACTAAGTTTCCAATGGCATCATTACGGCTACATAACCAAACAGAACGTACATTGGCATCACCATCTTTATATTTCATTAATAGTAATACGCTGACAACATTGGCAATAAAAGCGAGTATTGCAATGCTTCCCATAATGCCCGCATCAGGTGTTTCTATAAACCAGAACTTGTATAAGGTAGAAGACAGTACATAGATAGCCATTAATAATAAGCTAACCCCTTTTAACAACGCGATATTACTACGTAATGACAATGACTTACCGATAACCCATAAACTTATACCATAGGTCAATGTATCGCCTAAAAAGTCTAAAGCATCGGCCTGTAAAGATTGTGAGTGTGATTTTACACCTGCAAACATTTCAACAAAAAACATAATCCCGTTAATTAAAATAATGGCGATTAATATACGTTTGTAAATGGGATCCATACCGGTGAAATCCGCTTGGTGGTTACAACATCCAGCCATAAAATACCTCTTTTTCTCTTGTTTAATTAATTTATAATGAAACTATACAAGCTCTAGTAACTAGAGGTTCAAGTCTTTTTTGAAAATAATTGAGGATAAATAAGAAATGGTTTATTCAATTGGTCAACTCAGTAAAGAAACACACTGTAAAGTACCTACTATTCGTTACTATGAAGACATTGGTTTATTGGAAAAAGCCCAGCGCAGTGCAGGTAATCAGCGTCGTTATACCAGTCAACAATGTCAACGTTTACACTTCATACGACATAGTCGTGCATTAGGCTTTAGCCTTGATGAAATTAAACAGTTAATTCATTTACAAGACTGCAAACATCATGATGCACACCAAGCGCACGATGTTGCACAACATCATTTAGTTGAAGTTCGTAATAAAATAGAACAGTTAAAACAATTAGAACAACAATTATTAACGATGATAGATAATTGTGATGTTGATGGATCTGATGATTGCTTGGTATTAAAAAGTTTGAATGAAGTCAGTGAAAAAGGTAATTAACATTAAATAAATAAAAGGTGCCTTTCTAAATGTTAAGGCACCTACTTTTGGATAAACTCTTTTATAAATTAAGCTTAAATACTTCCTTAATCTCTCTTCACACCCCTTACTAAAGCATTCATCATTAAATAACATAGATGATTTCCCGGTCAAATATTAACCTTTAGACTACCACTTTATGGTTGCTTTTTAGGTTTGTGTCTCAACGCTACCGTCCTGAACTGTGCAAAATAGATTTTGTTTAAAGGCTAAATCTTAATTTATTAAATAAGCATTTAGTGAATCTATAATCAGACTCACACTATCGATTTTACTTATCTCTATACCGCTCTATATTTTAAGTCCTATATTGAGAAATATTCATCAAAAGGAAGTGTATGAATTACATCAAGTGGTTAGCTATATCGTTAACTTTATTCCCATTTTATAGTTATGCTGATAATAGTGAGCAAGATTTTACAGATATTGATTTTGATGAACTAATGAAAATAGAAGTCACCTCTGTTAGTAAAAAAAATGAAAAACTGTCAGAAGCGGCAGCCGCCATTTATGTTGTTACAGAAGAAGAAATTCGCCGTACAGGTGCTACTAGTATTCCTGAGGCATTATTTTTGGTACCCGGTGTTGATGTTGCAAAAATAGACTCAAATAAATGGGCCATTAGTATTAGAGGATTTAATGGGCGGTTTGCTAATAAACTTTTAGTGATGATTGATGGCCGGAGTATTTATACGCCTACTTCGTCAGGTGTTTATTGGGAAAGTTTGAACTATTTAATGTCTGATATTAAGCGCATTGAAGTCATTCGAGGGCCCGGTGCCACTTTATGGGGAACCAATGCAGTTAACGGTGTCATTAACATCATCACTAAAGAGGCGACAGGAAAAGAAGCGGGATCTATTTCACTGAGCATGGGGAGTGAATCTCAAGGGCTAGGTGCTAGCCAAGGGGCGGAGATTAATGATAAAACTAAATTCCGTACCTATGTAAATGCGAGAAAGTTAGAGGAATCAAAAGATCTTTCTGGTCATGATCAAGATAACGAAGGCAAGTACCTACAAACAGGAATTCGTTTCGACCTTGAGCTAGATGATGACCAATGGTTAACACTACAAGGTGATCTTTATAAACACGACCTTCGACAACAATTCTCTATCTCTGATTTTGATGCCCCTTATAGAGCAGTAATGCAAAATGGAGATGTAGACCTGATAGGCGGTAACATTGGCGCACGTTGGGGAATGAAAACCAGTATTGATTCGGAACTAAATATCCGTACCAGTTATGACTTTTATGAACACAATGACCTTCAATTTAAAGAAACCCGCAATACTTTGAATCTTGAAATAGAACATCAATTTACTCCCTTTAAAAATCATGAGTTAATTTGGGGAGGAGGATATCGTTGGAGTCAGAGTGATATTGAAGGCTCTGCTTATTTCTCAACCTCATCTTCTATGGAAAATATTGATATATGGAATTTGTTTATTCAGGACACGTTAGACTTACCTGAACAAAATATGTCATTAACTTTTGGTGCTAAAGTTGAGGGTAATACGAATAGTAGTACAGAAGTTCAGCCTAATATTAGATTAAGTTGGTTGCCATCGAATAGGGTCACGTTATGGGGGGCTATTTCTCGTGCCGTTAGAATACCTTCTCAGGTAGAAAGTGATTCAACAATTAATATTCAAGTTATTCCACCTAGTAATTTCGATCCAACTTTTACACCTGGTTTACTACAAATCATTGGTAACAATAATTTCCAATCAGAAGAATTAACTGCTTATGAGCTTGGATATCGTTGGCTTCCTACTCCTACTTTATCCTTTGATATAGCTACTTTTTATAATGTTTATAATAACTTACAAAGTTATGATATTGGTGATGCAGAAATAAAAAATGTGAATGGGTCTACTTTTTATGTTATTCCCATTAACCTTGATAATAACTTAGAAGGTTACAGTTACGGTACTGAATGGCTAGTAACTTGGCAAGTAAATCGCCAATCTCGTTTACGTTTTTCATACAGTTTTATAGACATTAAATTAAAAGATAAAGCTGAGAATTTATTTAGTGATGAATCTATTTCTTTAGTGGCAGATCGTTCCCTTGAGCATCAAGCATCTATTTGGGGAAGTTTTGATTTAAGTGAATTTGTAGAGTTAGATTTACGCCTTTACTATACATCAGAACGTAATTGGAATAGCTCCAGCAGTGACTACTCAATCTCTGATGGTGTTGATAGTGATTTACGTATTGGGTGGCAAGCAACTAAATCATTAGGTTTCTCTCTCATTGGTCGTCATTTATTACACGCAGACAAACAGCAATTTATTACGGAATCATCGAGTACGGACTCTCTCATCGAACGTAGTATTGCGATTAATGCACGTTATCATTGGTAATGGTCATTAGAGATATCTGAATATGATAAATAGTTTCACTATTAAATATTACGTCATCTTGCTCTTTGTGTTGAGTGCCATTACGCCTGCTCGGTCTGAAGAGAATAACCCCAGTGCTGTAAAGGTGGCTTATATTTACAATATAGCTAAATTTACACGTTGGCCTGAGTCAACTTGGAATGATCCAAAAGACCCTTTTATCCTATGTTCTTATGGTGAAGATAACGTTAGTCATGAGTTAACGATATTAGATAATAAAAAAATAGACGACCATCCAATTACGGTTGTTAACGTCCAAAATGATCAAGATTTTCAAGACTGTAATGCATTATATATTAGTACTGATGATAGTCGGGTTTATCGTTATTTACTCTCCCTGATAGATCAACAAACAGTACTGACGATTACCGACGAAAGTCCTTTTTTCGACGCGGGTGGATTTGTTAATTTAGTGCGAGAAAATAAACGCTTACGTTTCCAAATTTCTAATCAACAGCTTGCTAACACTAAACTGATATTAAGCTCCAAATTACTCAAGCTTTCAATTTTAGTAGACTAATCTAAGGTAAATTTGTGAACAGAATTAAACACTTTTCTTTACGTACTCAATTAATTGCCATTGGTTTTTTACCAGGGGTATTAGCCACGATTGTTATTGTTGTTTTTATGAGTTTTGCACAAAACCACTATAGCCATCTTGATTCTGAAAATGAGCTTAAGACCTTGGCGGTATTAATGGCATCACTTAATACAGCAACGGCATTGTTCAAAGACAAAGAAGCCGCCAAAGAAAGTTTAGATAGCCTTAATGCCAAAAAACAAATTGTATTGGCGAGAATTTATGATCAGGACAAACAAATATTAGCGGAATATATTCAGCCATTTTTTCAAAAAACAGTATCTGCCTCATCCTTGAATATGACGCTAACTGAATTACAAAAAAAGGGCATGAATGACATGCTCATTCAACTTGACCCTATAAACTATGAAGGTAAAACATTAGGTTACATACTTTTAGTGGATGATTATAGTTTGCTAAATCAACGCTTACTACATCAACTGGCTATTGCTCCTTTCATTTTTGTCTTAGGGACTCTATTAGCGTTATTAATTGCAATCCGTATGCAAAGAATCATCTCTCGACCATTATTAGAAATTACTGGTGTTATTGATGCTGTCTCTGAACATAAAAATTATCAATTACGCATACCTGGCCAACGCTCTGATGAAATAGGGGCGTTGATGAACGGTTTTAACTTAATGCTTGAGCAAGTTGAAAAAAGAGATAAATCACTTCAAGAGCATCAAGATACGTTAGAAGATAAAATCACTTCACGAACCGTTGAGCTTGTTGCCGCTAAGGAGAGTGCAGAGGCATCGAGTAAAGCTAAAAGTGAATTTTTAGCTACAATGAGTCATGAGATTCGAACACCGATGAACGGCATATTGGGTATGACTGAGTTATTGCAGACAACAAAACTTGATGATCGTCAGAAACGCTTTACTGACACAGCCCATCAATCTGGCATTAATTTACTCGGTATTATTAATGATATTTTAGATTTTTCTAAAATTGAATCAGGAAAAATGCAACTTGAACTCATAGAGTTTAATTTACGTTCACTTATTGAAGAGTTTGGAAGCTTGTATGGAGAAACGGCCTACAAAAAAAACATTGAACTAATATTGTCTATTCCACCAAACTTTAATAATTTTTATATTGGCGACCCGCTTAAAATTCGACAAATACTCGCTAATTTGTTGAGCAATGCATTAAAGTTTACGGAGCATGGTCAAGTTATTTTACGTGTTATCGAATTGGAAAATGATCAATTACATTTTACGGTGACAGACACGGGTATCGGTATTGAGCATAGTAAAATCGATTATATTTTCGAGTCGTTTTCTCAGGAAGATAGCTCAACAACAAGAAAATATGGTGGTTCAGGTTTAGGCTTACCTATTGCCACACAGTTAGTTAATTTAATGGGTGGGACGTTATCAGTTAAATCTGAAAAATCACGCGGTAGTATTTTTTCTTTTAATATTTCATTGAAGCCGGTCGTGAATGAGCTAATAACATTAGATTTAACACCTGTAACAACGCATCCAGAGTTTTCAGTTTTACAAACAAAACGTTTAATGGTGGTTGATGATAATCCAACTAATCGAATGATTATTAAAGAACAATTAAATGCAATTAATGCAGATTGTGATTTAGCGGATGGTGGCCATACTGCATTAAATTTACTACAAAATGCCCATGACAATAATCATCCCTATGATCTATTAATTTTAGATGTACATATGCCTGAAATGGATGGGATCGAATTAGCAAAAAAAATTCGACACAACACACATTGGCAACAACCCGTTATTATTATGCTTAGTTCAGTGGTTGCTGACAGTGAGTTATTAAAAGCAAACCAAATCACCTGTTTTCTGAATAAGCCTGTTTTGCAAAAAGAACTTTATCAATGCCTGACAAAAGCGATAACAGGTTTAACGGTTAATACACAACGTTCAGAGAGTGGTGCACAAAGTAATACACCAAATTATCATTTCAATTACCCTTATCGCATTCTCGTCGCAGAAGATAATCCTGTAAATCAAGAAGTTGCCGTTATTATTCTTGAATCATTTGGTTTACATGTTGATATTGCTGATAATGGTTTAATAGCAGTCGAAGCGCTCAAGAAAAATAATTATGATGTGGTGCTCATGGACATGCAAATGCCTGAAATGGATGGTTTAGAAGCAACACGTACTATTCGACGTTTGGAATTGAACAACGATATTCCTAAAGGCAATACGATCATTGCTTTAACCGCCAATGCCATCGACGGGGATATGCAACGCTGTTTACAATCAGGTATGGACGGTTACTTAAGTAAACCTTTCTCAGTTTCTCAACTTTATGACCAACTAACCCCTTGGTTGAGTATTCCTCGTCAAAACGATACGAACAACAAAAATGAAGTTACTAATACAATCATAGAGCAGGAAGATGAAAAACCAGCGCCTGTCGATCCTGATGCATTAAATAAAATTGCCTCGTTACAACCAGGTCATTCCGGTGTGCTAGTTAATAAGGTGATCACGCTTTATATCAAGACGTTAACTGAGAGTTTATCTACTTTTAAAGCAGTAACGTCAGACTATGAAAGCGTTCGAAAAGCAGCACATACCTTAAAGTCTAGCAGTGCAAATGTCGGGGCTTTTCAATTAGCTAAATTATCAAATAGTTTAGAGCAAGCAATAACCTCTAAAGCCGATTCATCAGTACCTACGCTGATTGATGATATTGAAAATGAATCACAACGTGTCATGTCATATTTTAGTGAAAAATATAATGAGTAATAATTTAATGATTGATAGCGGTAAATTACTCTCGATATTGAGGTCTTTATGAATAAGAAATTAATATTAGTGATAGATGATGATGAAATGACTCGATTATTAATTAATCAAGTTTTATCACCTGAACTTTATGATGTTGTTGAAGCTAAAGATGGGGCTGAAGGTATTATTTTATTTAATCAGCAGGCACCAGACTTGGTTTTATTAGACGTTGATCTGCCTAAATTAAATGGCTTCGAAGTGTGCCAATTAATTCGTGAATCAGAAGAAGGGGAGAGAGTACCAATCATCATGATTACGGGGATGGATGATACAAAGTCTATTGAATATGCTTATCGTTTGGGCGCGACTGATTTTATTATAAAACCGATTAATTGGTCTTTGTTTGGACACAATTTGCGTTATATTTTACGTAATAGTCATTATTTTAAATCATTAAAGAAAAGTGAATCTCGGCTCGAGCATGCTCAAAAAATTGCACGATTAGGCTACTGGGAATTAGAAGGCAATAAAGGGCATCTACTGTTGTCTAAACAGCTTTCTAAAATGCTTTCTTTATCATCTTATAAGTTTGAAAACGGTAAAGAGTTTTTACTTGGTTTAATTCATCCTTCTGAAAAGTTTCATATTAAAAATGTTTTATTACAGGCTTTTAATGATGGCTTAGCGTTTAATTTAGATGTAAGAATGAAATTACCAACGGATGCGTTTTTACATTTAAAACTACAAGGTAAGTTGTTAGAAGATAATAAAACGGGGATGCCAATTATTTCAGGCATCATGCAGGATATTAGTGAGCTTAAAGAATCCCAGAAAAAGCTGGTACATATTGCTCACCACGATGCATTAACTAACCTTCCTAATCGAGTGCTTTTTAATAAAAGGTTAGAGGGAGCAATACAAAGAGCCGATAGACTCAATCGTAAAGTCGCACTTTTATTTATTGATTTAAATCGTTTTAAGCAAATAAATGATTCCCTTGGACATGAGGTCGGTGATTTATTATTAAAAGAAGTCGCATTACGTTTTAGTTCCGTGATACGTAAATTCGATATCGTGGCTCGATTCGGTGGTGATGAGTTTGCGATACTGCTTGATTCAATCGATGATTTAAAGCAAATACCTTCGTTCATTCAGCGGTTTCAAACACTTTTTGAAGACCCATTCTTTATTAATGATGAATGCCTCCATATTGGTTCAAGTGTTGGGATCAGTATTTACCCTGATAATGGCAGGGAGATAAGTGAATTATTAAGAAATGCCGATACGGCGATGTACCAAGCCAAAAAATCAGAACAAGAAAATGTCTACTTTTATTCGGACGACTTAACAGAAAGTACTGTTAAACGTTGGTCTATAGAAAATCAATTACGAGAAGCCATTGAGAAAGACTCTTTCATTCTTTTATACCAACCAAAAGTATGCAGTAAAACGGAACTAATCACCGGTGTTGAGGCGCTAATCCGTTTACCCATAAAAAATGAGAATCCCGTTTATCCCTCTGAATTTATCCCAGTCGCAGAGGAAACTGGTCTGATTATCGCACTAGGAAAATGGGTTATTGAACAGGCAATTCGTCAATTAAAAGCATGGCAGAATACGGCTTGTGGACACTTATCGATTGCGGTTAACGTCTCTAGCCGACAGTTATACAGTAAAGGGTTTACTCAATTTGTTATAGAAGCTTTAAGTATAGCTGGGGTAGATGCCACGCAGCTAGAAATGGAAATCACTGAAGAGCATTTAATACCCACGAATCAAGAAAATACAATTAAAGAAACATTAACTGATTTAACCGATATTGGTATCAAATTATCGATTGATGATTTTGGGACGGGTTATTCTTCATTGTCACAATTGAAAAGTATGCCTATATCAATTTTAAAGATTGATAAGTCTTTTATTGATCATATTCCAAATAACAAACAAGATACCGCGATGATTAAATCCATTATTAGCTTAGCTAAAAACCTAGAATTACAGGTGGTAGCAGAAGGGGTTGAAACCGTTGAGCAACTTATTTATTTACGTGATAATGACTGTGAAATTATACAGGGATACTATTATTCAAAACCTGTGTCCTCTGTTGAAATACAAAACTTAATAGAAAAGAAAACATGGGGCTTAATATAAATAAAGTGAATTAATCTTTAGTTGAACGCTGATTATTTGAGAGTATTAACTAGAAGTTTACAGGGTCGGTTTCTGAGTTAGATATATTGATGACCTTGTAAATAATACGGTGTAACAGCATCCATGACCCTGTAAATAATTCTGTTAAATCTTCCTCTTTCTGGCTAGTATTTTTTCACTTCGCCGCTGACTGAATTTTGGTACCTTGAATGGTAACGGGTATATATCATTTTAGTGTAAAAAATAACCCATTGAGCGGAGTCTTTGGTGCAAGCTTAACTGATAACAATTCTGTATTTTTGTTCATCGATGTTAAGGGCTAATATAAAGCGTTAAGTTTTATTGGATTTTTATCTATCGCCTTTTATTTACGGTCCTTTATCTGCGTACCTTTATCTAAGAAGTTATTGAGTGCTTTTGATTATGTTAGCTTAAGCTTATACTTCGAAACTTAAACGCAAATAATCAGTCGCTAGATATTACTAATACTCCTTTAATGACACAATTAATTATTTGCTAACGCACTGTTAAGCAGATAAATTTACTAACCATACCGAATTTAGAGAAATAATATGAAAAAACCGCAACGTGATATAACCCTTAGATTTTTAGCTGAAACTCAAGACGTAAATTTTGGCGGTAAGGTTCACGGCGGCGCTGTGATGAAATGGATAGATCTTGCAGCCTATGCTTGTGCAGCTGGCTGGAGTGGTCGTTATTGTGTAACGGCTTATGCTGGTGGCATACGTTTTGTCGCACCTATTCATGTAGGCAGCTTGGTAGAAGTACTAGCAAAAGTTATTTACACGGGTAAATCGTCAATGCATATAGCATTAGAAGTGAATGCTTGTGACCCTAAGTCATTGAACAAACGCACCACAACACATTGTATCGTTATCATGGTGGCAGTGGATCAAAATGGTCAATCAGAATTAGTACCACAATGGATACCTGAAACAGAAGCTGATATTAAACAGCATGATACAGCGATGAAATTGATGGAAATGCGTAAGAAAATTGGTGAAGAAATGGAAATTTTTGTAGATTAATTTCCCCAAAATCATTGTTAGTTAAGTCATATTTTAAAGACTAACAATGCTTAATAGCTTAATAACTTGATGGTTGGTTGGTACACCATCAAGTTAAATAATATTTACCATTCAAACTTGATATCACAACATTACTTTTAGCAATACCATCTTAATAGCTGAGTTAAAATATAAATATTTATGTAAGCATTAAGTGTTGAACTATTAATCAATAAACTGTTAATAAATAATCGGAAGGTCATGATGAAATTAGTGTATACACATGAAAATAATTTTATTGTCGGTAACATAAAGAATCTCATCGAAGCGAAAGACATTGGTGTTTTTATTAAAAATGAGTTTTCCCAAGGTGCGATGGGTGAAACGTCGGCGTTTGATTGTTGGCCTGAAGTGTGGGTTTTTGATGACAATGATTTAGAGGCGGCTACTGCGATAGTAAAGCAATCTCAACAATCAACAAATGCAGCTGATTGGGTTTGTACTCATTGTAATGAGAAAAATGATCCCGCTTTTGAAGTTTGCTGGAACTGCAATAATGACGCTCCAACATTGTTAAACTAGCATGGGCAATGAATACAGTTGACCAAGTAATATTAACAATCAAACAATCAAACAATCCCATTAAAACAATCACATTAAAACAAGTTAACAAGCAGATAGGTTTCTTTTGAACGTAGTAGAAATAAAATGGCAAGACACGATCCCAGTTCGTCATCAAGTTTTATGGCCACATAAACCGCCTGAATTTTGTCGAGTGGAAGGTGATGAGCAAGCTTTACATTTTGCTGTAATGAATAATCAAAACATAGTCTGTGTTGCCTCCCTTTATATCGACAATAATACTGCTCGATTAAGAAAATTCGCTACGCTGGATGCTTTTCAAGGTAAAGGCATCGGTGCTAGTATGATTAGCCATCTTATTAATAACTTAAAGCAGCAGGGCATTAACTATTTATGGTTTGATGCAAGAGAGTCTGCGTTAGGGTTCTATCAACGCTTTGGTTTTGAAACGACAGGCGCGTTATTTTATAAGAGTGATGTTGCTTATTATAAAATGTGCAAAAGCTTATAAAGCGATAAGCCTGTCACTTAGCCTTAAAACGTATCAACCATCCATGGTTTTTTAAACGAGTTTAGCTAATTTTTAATGACCAGTTTAATCACTAAATCCTTGGTGGATAAATTGATGTCTTAGTTGTACAAAATTCTCTTCAGTACAAGCTAAAAACGTCATTGCAAACTCGTAACCTTCCTCTTTAAACTTATCCAGTTTAGCTAATTCATACTCATTCATAATGATGTGCATTGCTTCTTGAACCAGTTCAGCTTCATCTTCACCAATTAACGTTTCTGGTGGATCAAAGTGTGTCACCATCCAATCTTGTAATTGTGCGTTATCAATTTTTTTTTGGTTCCAAAGTGTCAGCGTATCAACAAGTTGTTTTTTAGTGATAATAGGTTGAGTCATCGTTTTTCTCATTTAGTTACTTTAATTGCGATCATAACTGATCGTGTTGTCTATAACTACTCGGAGATCTTACTAATTCGATTGAGAGCGTACCGACATTATGTGTGGTTTATTTTAGCTGCATTTTGATCATCAAGTTATCGGTCTTTTTTGACATCATAAAGCGGTTATTACTAGTTGGATAGCACTGTTATATTGGGGTTATTGAAAAGTGATCACTCTAATGGCTATATATCTATGTTATTCAAGCGTTTAATAAAGTAATCGATACAAATAGTAGTAACGTATCGGTATTTTATTCTGCACCCATTTTAATAACAGACATCTTTATTTAATGAAATAATCATAAATACAATCTCCAGTTTTTATACTATATTAAGTGCTTATTAAATGTTTAGTCAGTAATTGGTTATCTATTCACTAGATTATTTAGTTTCAAGTACATGTGTGTATTTTATATCGGTCAAATTATTAAAACTTATCTTATTTAAGCCATATCATCTTATTAATAAGTGATCGTATAGCATTGGCGTATAAAGAAAAGTTGGAGAGATGAAAGTGTCAAAGATAGATAATCGAGAGCTTACTCGTTTAAATCAAGTCAATTGTGGTGAAATCATACATCTACAAATTATTACTGCGACTAAGCCAATTCGTTTAAAAACACGTTTAATTGGTGTAGATCCTAATATGTCAGTGATTTTAGCTTTTGGAAATGATGCAAATTGGATCAAAGCATTACCGCACATTAAAGAAACTAATGACGTCATTGTACGTTTTATGAACAATGATCAACAACAAGCCAGCGTCGTTGCTTTTCGATCTTCAATACAAAAAATTATGACAATAATGGGGCGTTGGTTAGTTTTAGACTATCCGAAAACGATTGAGTCGGCTACATTACGACAACATCGACGAGTTGATGTGAGTGTTGAAGCTTCAATGGTTGATTCAGAAACGAAGGCGGTTATAGCGAATGGCGTGCTGATTGATTTATCTATTCAAGGGTGTGCTTTTGTCTGCAAAAAAGAAAAGAGTTTAACCGTCGGTACTGTCTATGAGTTGTGTATTGATCTTGAAGAAGAAAATAAAAAGATTTGTCTTTCCGTCGCGTTGAAAAATATAAATAACTTAGGTGTTAATGATGAGGTGCAATGTGGTCTTGTTTTTATGACCCCAGAAACGGAAGCTAAAGCGAGTATTCAAGAGTTGTTATTACATCATTTACAAAAATAAGATTTACCTTTCGACCAATAAAATGTCAATCGACAGGCAACCTTATCTCATTTCGTTAATACACTAATTTAAAAGCAGTTTAATGCTTCCTCGTTAATGTTCCTTCATTCGTATTGCTAGTAACCGGCACTTAATGCAGACGGTCTACGAGGATCTGATGCACCGTATAAACCTGTTTCTGATTTCATGATACTTTGTGTGCTCCCCATTGCCGATTCTACTTTTAACTGATGGCCTTTTGCTTCTAATAGTTTGATCGTATCTGCACTCAAACCAGATTCAATACGAATATAGTCAGGTAACCACTGATGATGTATGCGTGTTGCAGAGCTTGCTTCAGCAACGTTCATATCATAGTCAATTACATTAGAAATAACTTGTAACGTCGTCGTGATAATTCGAGAGCCACCAGGTGTTCCTGTTACCATAAATAATGCGTTATCTTTTAAGATAACGGTTGGGCTCATTGAACTAAGAGGGCGCTTACCAGGTGCAATAGAGTTAGCTTCTCCGCCAATTAATCCGTAACCATTTGCATGGCCAGGTTTAGATGAAAAGTCATCCATTTCATTGTTTAATAGAACGCCTGTGCCTTTTGCAACAATCCCAGAGCCATAACTGTAATTTAGTGTGTAAGTATTACTTGCTGCATTACCCCATTTATCAACAACACTAAAATGTGTTGTTTGGTCACTTTCATAAGGTAAGTTAGCATCAGGCTGAATATCTTTACTTGATGTCGCTTTATCTGGGTCAATGGTGGCGACTAACTGTTTTGCATATTTTTTACTGGTGAGAGTTTTCACTGGCACTCTTACGAAGTCACTATCCCCTAGATGCAAACTACGGTCTGCATAAGCACGACGCATACTTTCAACCATGGTATGGATATGTTGTGCACTGTTATGCCCCATAGCAGCTAGGTCATAGTTTTCAAGCATATTCAATATTTGTACTATATGGACACCACCTGAAGACGGTGGTGGCATAGAAAATACTTCATAACCTCGGTAAGTCCCTTTAATCGCTTCACGATCGACTACGTTATAATTTTTGAGGTCTTTTTCAGTAACGACGCCATTGGCTTCTTGAATACTACCTGCGATTGCTTTTGCAATATCACCTTCATAAAAGCCTTTTTCACCTTCTTTACTGATGATTGACAGTGTTTTAGCCAAGTCTTCTTGTTTAAGAATGTCGCCAGGTTGATAGTTTGAACCGTCTTTTTTGAAGAATATTTTACGTGTATTTGGCCACTTACTTAAACGCTCTTTTAAGGCATTAAGTGAGGTTGCTAAATCAGCGGTGACGACAATGCCGTCTTTCGCTAATTTAATAGAAGGGGCAATTAACTGTTCTCTAGACATCGTACCGAATGTTTTACGAGCATGCTCTAGGCCCATTACGGTACCCGGAGTCCCGATAGCTAAACCATGAAAAGTCGATAAATTAGGCACCACATCACCATTTTCGTCAAGATACATATCTCGCGAAGCATCAGCAGGTGCTTTTTCTCTGTAATCGATAGCAACAACTTGCTCTTTGTCGGCTAGGTACACCAACATAAAACCACCGCCACCGAGATTACCAGCTCTTGGTAGTGTAACTGCTAATGCATATCCTACAGCAACGGCTGCATCAATGGCATTACCACCTTGCTTTAAAATATCTAACCCGATATTAGTGGCAATCGCTTCTTGTGAAGCCACCATGCCACTTTTCGCCCATACAGGATGATGGATGGCCATTTGACTGTAAATTGCTGTCTGTGGCGCAGCGGTTGTAGTGGTTGCTGCAAATGTAGATGGGGTAATCGCAAGTAGCGAAAAAGATAAAACAGCGAAGTTGAGAGGGTGAGATATTTTATTTTTAATCAGAGCTAACATAGTGATATTCCTTATTTAAAAGTAAAGTGTCCATTTCTTCTTATTATTATGATTATATTGCTATGGTTATGCTTTTTAAGCTAGGTGTAACAGTGTTGTTCCTTTATGTAAGTGCAAACAGATTGCGGGGTTAAAAAATGAATACTTTGTTGTGTTGATAATAGGTGACGAATTTGAGAAGAAGAAATCGCTAATTGGCTAGTGCTTTGAAAATAAACACATCCTGCTAAAGAACGATGTAATAGGGCTGGGTCTTGTATTTGATGATCCGATAAAAGCTTGCTCACCACGTCATTGAATGTCGGATTCCAACCCGGTCTGTGGCTAACCACGAGATGACAATAGTTTAATATGTCTTGATATTGATACCAGCTATCGAAATTAATCAGAGAGTCCATGCCCATAATAAAGCAGAGTGGTGTATCAGGATATTGCTTGCGTAATAACTTTAAGGTATCAACGGTATAACTCGGAGTCGAGCGTAATAGCTCTTGGGTATTGAGTTGTAATTCCGGTGTTTCTTGAATGGCGAGCTTAACCATTTCAATACGTTGTTCTGTACTGGCTAAGGTTTTTTCTTTATGGGGCGCGATATAATTTGGAAGTAAATATAATGACTGTAAATTCAGTGCTTGTTGAATCTCTAATGCAGGGCGTAAGTGACCGAAATGAATGGGATCAAATGTCCCACCTAAAAAGCCGATTGCAGCACAGTCATTAATTTTCATTTACATCCTTTTATTTTAAAAATTGATAACAAATCGCATTCAGTTGTAACCAAGTATCTGTTTTATTTTCAACCTTAACCGAGACTTCTAATTGAGCGCACTCAATGATCATTTTCTCTAATTGCAAAGTACTTAAACGGTTTAATGCTTTGGTTAATAAAGCTTGTTTCGCTGGCCATAATTTAGGTTTTTGTTGTGCAAATAGCGATGGTAACGATTGTGTTTTCATTTGATACGAGTATGAAAGCAGCTTTTGAATTTCACTGGCTAATGTTGCGCTCAGTAATAACAATTCCGTGCCTTCAGCCTGTAATTGTTTAATGATACGCGCATTACGTGCCTTTTCTCCTGCTAACAAACTATCTACCCATTGGAACAAGCTAAAATGATTATGCGTCGTAATACTTTGTTCTACTTGGGTTAAATGTAAATGTTGTTTAGGGAAAAGGATAGATAATTTTTCAATTTCTTGTTTCGCCGCTAATAAGTTACCTTCAAAATGTAGTGTTAAAAAGTCGATCACTTCATTGTCAGCCGTTAAACCAACAACACGAAGGCGTTGAAATAACCATTGAGGGAAACGTTGTGGCATTAATGCATTAGTGGCAACAAACAAACCTTGTTGCTCTAATTTATTAAACCAGACACTTTTTAATTGTTGAGCATTCAGTTTTGGTCCTTTGATGACCAATAGAATATCTGGATTTAAAAGCGGCGTGATTTCTCTGATGAAATCAGTATTTTCTTTGGTTGTTTTACTGAGCGTTAACTCAATAATTTGTCGTTCAGAAAACAATGATAGGGTATTGAATTGACTAAATATCTGGTCTTTATCGAAACTACCATCCAAGCTATAGCTAAAGCGCTCTAAAAAGCCTAGCGCCTTTGCTTTCACTTGGAGTTGTTCAAATGCTTCAATGGTTAATAGTGCTTCATCACCAAATATCAAACAGCAGCTTGGTAGTTTTTGTTGGATCTGTTGTGCTAACTGCTCAGGATAAATTCGCATAAAAAGTTACTCTGCCGTTTGGTTTTTTATGCTCAGCATAGTTGAAATAATATGATCGGCTGCAACACCTTGTAACTCTTTAATTAACAGTTCTTGCTCACGAGATTTTGCTAATGCTTGTGAAGAATCGTAAAGGAAATCTCGGTATAAATTAACGTCAAAATCTTTAGCCGTGAAATTAGGCATTTTTAAAGAATACTTCATGACATACCCAATCTCTTTTTCTGCATTTTGTGCCGTTGCATATAATGAGATAGTACGCTCACTCTGGCTTTCTGATTTTAGCCTTAACACTGCAACATCAGGACTAGGTTCAGTGAGTATTTTAATATTGGCACCACGTAAACGTAGTTTAACAAGACGTGTTAAATCACCTTTAGGGTTATTGGTTTGTAAATAAATTTCAGGGAACTTGTCGACTAAGCCATCACTATGCTTAAGGTGAAAACCACAACCACTTAGCAATAATGTCATCGCTAACGTCATTAATAACATGGTACGACGATAAAGAGTCTGGCGATAAAAAGCTCGAGGGTGAATTGAATGCATAAAAAGCCTTTTGTAATGTTTAAGAGAATGAATAAGACTAAGTCAGTTATTTAGTTATTTAGTTATTTAGTTATTTAGTTATTTAGTTATTTATTAAAAACAAATTAAAAAATTGATGATTATCGTATGAACAGATCATTCCAACTATCTATTTAATATTACTCGCTTTCTCTTTTGTCGTTTAACGCAAGAGTATCTTATATAGGGCGAGCTTTAGCTTATAAATATAAAAAATTAAGTGTCATTCATTTTATCTTATTAATAAATGTGATTAACAATAAACCTCTTATCCTAAAGAATAAGAGGTTTATTAAATAATCAAAGTCGTTCTACTCTAAGTAAATTGAATACGTTAACTAATAAATTAATTAGCCACGATATTCAATAATTTACCCGGTACATAAATTACTTTACGAACCGTTTTGTCAGTAGTGAATTTACTCACATTATCATCTTCATTTGCAAGTGCTTCTACTTCTTCTTGTGTAGCATCAGCTGCAACCGTTAATTTTGCACGTAACTTGCCATTAACTTGCACGATAATTAGTTTTGAATCTTCAACGAGTGCTGACTCATCAACCGTCGGCCAAGGTGCAGACAAAATATCATCTTCAGAACCTAATAAAGTGAATAGCTCAGCACATATATGCGGAGTAATAGGTGACAACATTTTAGTTACGGCAACTAATGCTTCCTGCAAAATAGCTCGATCTTGTGCGTCTTCTGTTGGTGCTTTAGTTAGTTTGTTCATTAACTCCATTACCGCAGCAATCGCAGTATTAAAGGTTTGACGGCGACCAACATCATCACTTACTTTCGCGATAGTTTTGTGCAACTCACGACGTAGTGTTTTTTGGTTATTGTTAAATGCCTTAATATCTAACGTTGCCACTTCACCTAATGAAACATGGTCAAATGCTAATCTCCATAAACGCTTAAGGAAACGTAACGAACCTTCTAACGCAGAGTCAGACCACTCCAGTGTTTGTTCTGCAGGCGCTGCAAACATCATAAATAAACGCACGCTATCTGCGCCGTATTTATCAATCATCACTTGTGGGTCGATACCGTTATTTTTTGATTTAGACATTTTGCTCATACCGTCATAAACCAATACTTGTCCGTCAGCTGTTTTAGCTGAAATAACTTTACCTTTAACATCTATTTCTGTAATTGCTTCAGTTGGAGATACCCAAACTTTACCGCCTTTTGCATCTTCATAGTAATAAGCGTCTGCTAATACCATACCTTGTGTTAATAACTTCTTGTAAGGCTCATCGCTGTTGACTAATCCAAAATCACGTAATAATTTATGGAAGAAGCGAGAATATAAAAGATGTAAAATAGCGTGCTCGATACCACCAATGTATTGATCAACCGGTAACCAATAGTTAGCTTTAGCAGGATCTAACATTTTATCGTCACTTTGTGGTGAACAATAACGTGCGTAATACCAGCTTGATTCCATGAACGTATCAAACGTATCTGTTTCGTGTGTAGCAGGTTGACCGTTATACGTTGTTTTCGCCCACTCAAGGTCAGCTTTGATAGGTGAAACAATACCGTTCATGGTGACATCTTCAGGTAAGATAACCGGTAACTGATCTTCAGGCACAGGCACAACCGTACCATCTTCAAGCGTTAATGTTGGGATTGGTGCGCCCCAGTAACGTTGACGTGAAACACCCCAGTCACGAAGACGGAAGTTAACCTGACGCTTACCTTTATTCTCACTTGCTAATCGCGCTTCTACTGCATCGAATGCGGCATCAAAGTCTAAACCTTCTAAAGCAGTGAAGTCGCCAGAGTTAAAACAAACGCCTTTATCAGTAAACGCTTCAGTTGAAACATCAACGTCAGCATCAGCTGGTTTAATCACTGCTTTAATATCTAAACCGTATTCTTTAGCGAACTCATAATCACGTTGGTCATGTGCAGGTACAGACATCACTGCGCCAGAGCCATATCCCATCAATACAAAGTTAGCCGTCCAAATGGGTACTTCTAAACCAGTAATAGGGTGGATAGCTTTAAGACCTGTATCAACACCCACTTTAGCCATCGTCGCTAATTCAGCTTCTGCTAATTTAACGTTTTTACAGCTTTCACAGAATGCCGCTAATGTTGGGTTAGATTTTGCAGCTTCTAACGCTAAAGGATGTTGTGCTGCAACAGCAACATAAGTCACTCCCATTACGGTATCTGGGCGAGTCGTGTAAACAGAGAACGTTTCATCGCTGTTTGCCACTTTAAAGTCCATCTCAATACCTTCTGAGCGGCCAATCCAGTTACGTTGCATGGTACGAACTTGTTCAGGCCATTCGTCTAACTGGTCTAAATCATCTAATAGCTCTTGTGCATAAGCTGTAATTTTAATAAACCACTGTGGTATCTCTTTTTGCTCAACGATTGCACCAGAACGCCAGCCGCGACCATCGATAACTTGCTCATTGGCTAACACAGTTTGGTCAACTGGATCCCAGTTTACCGTTGCCATTTTTTTATAAACTAAATCTTTTTCTAATAGCTTAGTGAAAAACCATTGTTCCCAACGGTAGTACTCAGGTTGACAAGTCGCTAATTCGCGGCTCCAATCATAACCAAAACCTAACTGCTTAAGCTGTGTTTTCATGTAAGCAATGTTTTCATAAGTCCAACCTGCTGGAGCAGTATTGTTCTTAATCGCTGCATTTTCAGCTGGTAAGCCAAACGCATCCCAACCCATAGGTTGCATAACATTTTTACCCTGCATACGTTGGAAACGAGACACAACATCGCCGATAGTATAATTACGCACATGTCCCATGTGTAATTTGCCACTTGGGTAAGGAAACATTGAGAGGCAGTAATATTTTTCTTTAGATGGATCTTCAGTCGCTTTAAATGATTGATTGTCATCCCAATGTTTTTGGAATTTAGCTTCAATCTCTTTAGGGTTGTATAACTCTTGCATATTAAGTCTGCCTGCAATGAAAATAAATTAATAAGGGCTGTAGGATACAGGAGCAGTTGCTTGGCAACAATATTTATGAGAAATGAAGCCTCATTTTTTAAAAAAGTTGGATTATTGCGAAAGAAAACAGATTAAAAAGTGATTATTTAGATATAAATTTGTGAAATTGTCGTAAAATAAAAGGGATAAGGACTTTCTAAAAAATAATAAGGCGGAGACCAATGGCTAAATCAGATAAAGAATTATTAATAAATGATCAGGAATTTGAGTTGTTGTCTGAAATGTTATTGGATACAGAAATTAGCGAGAACAAAGAGCTAAATTATGACATTTCATCAAAATCAGGAAAAGACGCTTTACTCTTTCAGCTTGGCTTAGCAGATGACTTACAACTTGTTGCTAATTACGGAAGCCACCATCTTATTTTTCCAGTACAAATGAAAATGGGCGATTTTACAAATTTTAGTATGACGCTAAAATCACCTAAGATTTATGAAACGGGTGATAAGTTACGTTCTTGGCGTTTGTCAGCAGATAAAACCATGAGAATCGTTAATGAAGAAGGTGAACTTTTACCTTACCGCGTTAAGGATCTTTCAGCGTCTGGTATCTCTTTATTAATCGATGATCCTGAAAATGAATCATTGCCAGAAGTCTTAAGTAATATTTATCTGCAACTACCAGATCGTGAAAGGTTAGCTATTTCAGGTTCTCAAATACGCCGCATCGACAAATACACAGTAGCTTATTCACTAGGTAAAGAGGGCGATGACGAAATGCTTTCTGCTTTAACTGAATATCTATTTGAGTGTCATGCAGAGCAGCACCCTGATGCACACATTAATCGATTCAAATAGTCGATTTAAATCGTAAGCTGGCGAAAGCTAGCTTATATAAGTAATGCTAAGTAAATATCACGTTACTTAAATATATATAATGGTAAGTAAAAAATGCTAAGTAAGTTGCTTTAAGCTGTCGAGTGATAAGTTAATCAATCAATTTAGTAAGTTGAAGTTCATCAGTTTCAACGAATGCGCTTAATTAATGAAGTACAGTTAATAAAGCAAAGTTAATAGATCCAAGTACATTTCTGAATAGTTGTATGAAATTCGGTCTTAATGTCTTTTATTTAAACTTTATGTTTAATTATTCAGCAAACAAATTTATTTCGTTAAAATAAACTTTACAAACAAGGCTTAAAGTCTGTATTATTCGTCTCGTTCTGCGGAGGGGTGGCAGAGCGGCTGAATGCACTGGTCTTGAAAACCAGCGAGGGTTAATAGCTCTCCGAGAGTTCAAATCTCTCCTCCTCCGCCACATTAAGAAAAAGGGCTTCTCATTTGAGAAGCCCTTTTTCGTTTCTGCAATATAATTTTAAATAAACTCTTGAAATAACTAACCAACAACCTCTACACGCCAGTAAGTTTCCTTAATTCCATTGTCACAGTATTTCTTTTAAAACGGCATCATGCCTCTCGAATAACACAAGTGATCTCTTTCGGTCGACTCTTCCAAATATGATCAAATCCACTTGAAAGCATGACTTCAATGTCACCTTGGGGAGATTCAATCAGTAGATAGCGATCGTGAGAGCCTCTATATTTTGTGCTTTCAGAGATAGACCACTCTTTACAAATGGTATGCATGAATCGCTCATTCATTTTGGAACTGTTCTTTGTCACTGTGATGACACGTGGGGTTTCGACATATTCTATTTGCAGTTTATGCCGCGGTAATACAAACCTAAATAGGCTTTGGGTATTGTCCCAGCCTTGTGCAAAGTAGTTATCACAAATGGTGATTTTAGTGGCACTCGCACACAGTATTTGTAAGTATTTAACTAAATCAGCACGGCTATCATCTGCTTGTAAACTCATTGATAATTCATTACTAAGAAACGATGAACGATAAAATACATAGGGCAACTTAGCGGCTTTATCTTCCGTTAGAATAATTTTTAAACTGGTGTTCATGGCCAACATTTCCAGGGAGTCATCTCTGTCATATTGATGCTGTAACTGAGGCATTAATCGATTGTATGTAACGTCGTTAAGCCCTTGGCTTTTTGCCTCAATTAACTGCCTTTTATTAGTTTTATAGGGCAATGCTAAGGTTTTCATTAAACGCTTATACTTTTTTTGATACTGACGAGCATCAAACGCCATGTTTTCGTAGGCGATTAATAAAGAGGTACTGAGCACCATTTTTTCAGCCATGGCTTAGTTACCTCATATCCATCAAGTCAGTTAAAGTCACATCAAAAAAACCTGCCGGGAAGCTAATGATATTGCCTTCTGGGTCATTAAATTCACCATTAAGGTCAATAGTAATAGCTTGAAAGTCTTCTTCTACATGTCCTTTGTAATGAATCACAACATCTTCACTTTCTATTTCATCTTCATATACTTGATAAGCGACTTTATTAATTAAGTGCTCACAGTGTGTTTCAATAATGAGCTGAATACCTGAACTGGCGATAAACGCGAGGAATACACCTAGTAGTGCCTGTGCTTTAGGGTGAAGTTGTACTTCTGGATTTTCAATTAAAATCAAATCGCCTTTTTTAGCCATTAAACACACAATGAGTACCTTGGCGACATCACTCATGCCAGCACCTAAATTGTAAGGGGAAACTTGGCTGTCTATATCTTTTACGTTGAAAGAGACTTTAACTTGATCGCTTGTTTTTTCTGTTTGCAGTTCTAACGAAGTACCTGTGATAAACGCTAACCATTGGCTGAGTTGATACGAAATGGTTTTCGACCCTTCAAATTTTAACAGTTCGTCGGGTAAAATATTGCCTTTTACTTTATCAAAAGTAGGAAAAACAAATTCACCTAATAAACCTATTTTTCGGTCGGCTACTGGCACTAATTCTTGTGCGCCAATACGGTTTGCATTTAGGTATAGCAGCTCTTGTTCAGTGATTTTTGTTGGCGGTTCATAGACGTACTGTAATTGGCTATCAGCTTCTGTGCCATCTGCATTTATGTTGATCTGATGGGCTTTATCTTGATGATCGATGACAGTGATATTTAATGATTTAGCATTGGTTCTTTTGTTACGAATAGCCGAGAAATCGTTCATATAGCGTAATAGTTCTTCCATACTAAAGCGATTGCTTGAGCCACTATGTTTGATTAATAACATCAGTGCCTGCATCACCGTGGATTTACCTGCGGAATTTGCACCCGCTAGAATGGTCAAGGGAGCAAGTTTTAATGATGTTTTACTAATACTTTTTAAGTTAGTAATATCGAGTTGCTTAAGCATTGTTTAATCCTTTCGTTATTTCTAGAGCAGTATTAAACCGCATTGTTACATGTTCAATAGTATCGATGGTACTGCCAAAAGTGCCTTGCTCATCGAGATAAGCTTTCTTCTCTTTAATGAGATTTTTAGCCTCTTTTATGTTCACTGTATCGAACTCTATATGGCTAAACGCAAAGACTAACATTTCGAATAATCCCATATTGAGAGGGCGTTTATGAGTCGATGCTTTAGTGTCAAAGCGACAAGCCTGATCGCCTATTATTTGATAGGTATTGTGCATCCCTTGCAAACAAGTTTGTTTAATATGTTGAATTAATTCATCAGACGCTTTCTCGTTTAAGTATGTCATCGTAGCTGCGAGAAAAGAGTCAATATCTGATTTAAATTCAATATTGGTTGTAGGTGTTTGTTCTGCCTTTAATAGATAAAAAGCGATAAAACGTAATACTAAATAGCGGTCACGCATTCGATCTGGTTTTACCCCATGATCAGTGCAAAGCTTGAATGCTTTACTTTCTGCTAGTTCTTGCAGTAAATCAGTGATTTTACCTTGGTACAAAGCATGGCGCATCTCTTGTTTGTTAATGCTGATCCCACTTCGATTAACCCGTTCAAAAATATTGAATTTCACAAACTCTGGCGTAGGAGGTTGAATGATATAAGTATGTAATTGGTAGTCTTCTAGCTTTGCTTGCGAAAGAGGGCGTATATCATCAAAGGTTTTGCCTTTTAAATCTGGCAACATTGACAGTGACGTTAGCGCGAATTCATTATTGAGGAACATTTTTAAGGCGGTAATTCGTTGCTTACCATCTACCACTTGTCTAATACCATTTTCATTTTCAAAAAGATAAATTAAAGGGATTGGAAACCCCATTAAAATAGACTCAATTAGTTCTGATTTATGTTTTAAATCCCAAATATCATTTCTTTGAAAATCAGGTGCCAATACAAGATCACCTCGTTTTTCACGACGAAGTAGTTCAAATACACTCGATTGTTCTTTTGCAATACGAACGTTGATCTCATTTTCCATATGATCAGGACGAATCGCTAAATTCAGCTCATCTTGATTTTCAATTTCAATAATCTCATCAGTGTTTGTCATAAGGTGTACCTTGGCGATTTTTATCAAGTAAATTTGGTGTCATTTATCGCATCATCATATCATTAAGTTGTGAGTTGAGATAAGGGTGTAACATTCACTAATTATAAAATGGTATTTATAATCAATTGATTTTTAAACTTTGTTTATAATAACGTTAAGTCGCGATATAAATGGCTTAATATGGTTCATCAAATTCCGACTTGTGACCTTTACCTTTATACCTAGCATTTGTTGACCTTACGACTTGCTAATTTTTAGATCTTTAATGGTGATGGGTATAAAGCCCACAATGAAATTTATGGTTCGACGTTAACTCTCTTTTTATTTAAATACTGGAATAATAACAATGCATTTTTCTCTGCCTATTATGATGTTAGTTGTGGCGTTATTATCGGGGTGTTCAAGTATCGTTAGTGAACGTAAATATTTAGTCGATATAGCCAGTGAACCTAGTCGCGCAGATATCACGCTCAAAAACAGAAACGGTACTTTGATACATACAGGTACAACACCAATTTCGCTTATGTTAAATGCGTCATCTGGATTTTATAAAGGCGAGACGTACACGTTAACCTTAAATAAAGTCGGTTATATTGAAAAAACAGTAATAATAGATAGCAACTTAGATGAATGGTATTTTGGCAATATACTCATTGTTAGCTTTCTTGGTATGCTCGTGGTCGACCCTGTGACAGGGGCAATGTTTGAGTTACCTGAGCGTTCTTATACTGTTTTAGATAAGAAGGTGAGTGAATAATTTACTACTCATCATGGTTTACTATGAATAATATTTTGCTATTCATTCAAATGTGTATCTAACATCTTGTTTATTTTTGATTCTATTTCACTTTTGGCGACTTTAAACAGTGTTCCAAGCGTTAAGTTCAACTCCAAGCTTTGTGCGTCAACTTCAATGCTACCACTGGCCCCTTTACGACGAAAAAAAAGACAGTTATCTTCCCATTCACTTTTTAGCTGATATTCAGAGGCTAAATCTGCCGCTATGTTATCAATTTTTTGTTTTAGGACTGGAATCGATAAGCTGTGCTCTCGCGTCATATGAATGAGTGCCATAGGTGAATCCTTAGTTAATTATTTCTTCGGGTTACAAAACTCACTTACGACCTCATCAATGAAGTGATAAGTGAGTTATATTAAACCAATTAAAGTGATGCTATTAAAAGCAATAAAGTGTTTATTGCTTTTATTTATTACTTTTACTTATTATTAATGGCATTCACGATATCATTCAGTTGACCTACAATTTGCTGTCCGCTATCTGTTTCATCGCCGCCCATTGCTAAGTTTCGTTTAAAGTCAGCCTTTATCGATGCCCAGCGTTTATTCTCTTCTGAGGTTAATAACCCTCGTAATTCAGCTAATTTTAATAGATTCGCTTCAGTGCCTGTTGTGAGTAACTGCGATTCACCTTGGTAATGATCATCAACCAAGTCGGCTAATTCTTTATCGGTCATAATGGCAGAGATCTTTTCAGCCATTTTATTCATATTACGATATGAACCTTGTAACTTGAATGGGGGCTCTGTGCAGTATTTAGGATCTTGTGCACTTGACTGAATGTATTGTTTATTCACTACAGCAACAACTGTCTGTATTTTTTGTAGTTTTTGTAACACCGTCACGATCTCTTTGCTTTCAGCGCCACTATATTGGTGACTAAAGTCAGTATTCGCTATGTTTTTGCCCTCTGCCATATCAACAAATTTATAGACATCATCCATCGAGCGACTGGCTAAAGGTGCTAACACTGCATTGGAAGAGAGGGCGTTTTCAATATAACTTAAGTTGAACACCTCTTCTTTACCACTTAATACATCACCTAGGTTATAAATATCTGCTCGGTTGGCTAACATATCTGGAATTTGGAATGTTTCACCGGTTTCAGTGTAGGGATTACCGGCCATCACCACACAGAACTTTTTACCGCGCATGTCATAGGTCTTGGTTTTACCTTGCCATACCCCTTCAATTTTTCTTGTACCATCACAAAGCGAAATAAATTTTTGTAAGAACTCTGAGTTGGTATGTTGAATATCATCTAGATATAACATGACATTACTGCCCATTTCTAAGGCTAGATTAAGTTTTTCTAGTTCTTGCTTTGCTGCGCTGTCGGTTGCACCATTTGGATCAACGGATGTCACTGAATGACCAATAACAGGGCAGTTAATTTTCATGAATATTAAACCAAGACGATCCGCTACATATTCCATTAGCGTCGTTTTACCGTATCCAGGCGGGGATATCATCAACAATAACCCCATCAAGTCGGTACGTTTACTGCTGCCTACTGTGCCCATTTGTTTGGCGAGGTTATCACCAATTAATGGTAAATAAGAATCAGAAATTAAACGGTTACGCACAAATGATGATAATGGTTTTGCTTTAAATTCATCTAAGCGAAGTAATGACTTTTGTTCGGCCATAACCTGTTGACGCGTACTTAAGTAATCTAAGTATTTTGGTAACACTTGTTGATGGAAATGATTGTTACGATCCAGAAAATCAGGTAATTGAATCGTTAAGGCTTGTTCTTTAATAAGCGTATGATTACCTAGCAACCCTGTAATGGTAAATTGAATATCAACTTCACGATCATTTCTGTCGATACGTTTTTCCGCATTAAGAATACCAATCGCTTCGCCGATAAATTCATATAAGTCTGTTTTACCTTGTGACTCAACAAATGCTGTTAACCAACTTTCTGTTAACTGCCAGCGTTTACCTGTTGCGCCTTGTAATTCGTTCAATAATTTTAGGTAGTCTTGCCAAACATCATGTGTATTTAAATACGTTGTAAAATCATCACATAAACGACGAGCATATTTACTGGTATCAAAACTAATTTGATCTTTTGCGAGCTCTTCACTTAAGTATTCACTTGCTCGTGCAATGATTTGTGTTGAAACAGTGAATTGATGTTTTGCTACAAAGGCGGTTAATGATTGTTGAATTTCATTAATGATGGTCGTTTTTGCCGTTAACTGGCCAAAAAGACGTTGCATCTGAGCTGCATTCTTACACGCTTGATGCCACAGTGTTTGAGGTTTTTCGGCTTGCGTATTAGCCCAAAAAATACAGGCTAACCCTCTCGCAAATGGACTGTGAACAAATACACCTGCGGTTTCATAAGCTGGGAATAATTTGGTTAATATTAATGTGGCATCAAAATCATGTATGCCTTTCTCATAACCTTCTTTATAACGTGTACTGGCAAATTCGCTGACTAATTTAGAGAGTAATTCTTGGCTTCCTACTACTGCGCTAAGTGATTGCCATGTTAAGCCATCCGTTTGATTAATAGCGGCTTGTAATATCGAATAAGCTAAGAATTCACTGCGGTATAGCGAGGTCGTTTCAGATGGATAATGTATATTCCAGTAAGGTTTTAAGTCATCTAATTTAGCATGTTGTAAGATTTGTTCATAATCTGTACCGGCTAATCGGACATACATCTGTTCGCCTTTTGCTAATATACTTAAATCTAAGGCTTGCTTGTTCACTGAGAATTTGTGGCGAGGACCTAACTTGATGACATTGCCACCTTCCTCAAATAAGTCACTTTTATCACGTAAAGAGCGTAATGCTTGTGCTTTAATGGCTTTTAGTTTTGCATCGATATCTTCCGCTTTAACTGAGCTATCAAGCTGGTTTAGCTGTTTAATTATATCGCGAATTTTATTGATTAAACTATCGGCTGCAAAAAAGGTATTCATTTCACTGGCTTCAGTAAAACGATTAATACGTTTCGTCACTGAGGATAAAATACGTTTTGCAGCATCCTCTAATGATTGTGCCTTGCGTTGTCTTGTTTCAATAAGCGTTTGACGATGGGCTTCAAAAGATTCAAATATCTCATCACGTTTTGTGACAATATCGCCAATGAATTCATCATATTCGCTGAATTCACTTTCTAATTCTTCAACTTGTACCATTAATCGTGCTGATTGCTCATCACATTTATCGGGTGAGGTTGAAAGGCTTAGCGCATTGTGAATGGTTTGGTTTAATAGTTTTAATCTTGCTGAAAATTGAGCTTGTGCTTCGTGGCTACCAAAACTTTTTTGTTGGTGGCTGAGCTGGGCTTTTTGCTGATTAATTTTACTGTATAAGGTAGAAACCGCATCAACAATCTGTGTTTGCATAGTGGCATCAGATACTTTTAATGAAGCCATGATCTGACTAATCAGATCTAATCCTTGTGAAATATCGTTCAATGCCTCTATTTGAGGAGATAGTTCTGCGGTAGATTGGGCCTTTTCACTGCTTGAAATAATCTGTTCAAGGTCACTGTAATAACTTTTTAAAGCATCATCAGACGATAAGAACTCAACAGTTTGTTGATTCAATTCTTCACTTGTTTTAGTCAGTTTTTGGTTTAATTCATCAATCGCCGTTACATCAATATAACGGTATTCTCTAATGGTTAATAAATGCCCTTGTTGTGCTGAGATGGTATTTAATCCATCTACAAAATCCTGCGGAGTATGCCAACTGCCAGGCTGAATTTGACGTAATATCTCGACTTGCTTTTTACTTGCTTCACTTAATGCTTTGTCTGATTGTTTACGAATACTTTCTACTTTTTCATATTCATCTATCACTGCTTCCGAGGTTTCTTTCACCGTATAAAGCAGGTTGCGGATCGGCTCAAGTTCTTTGCTGTCTAGCCAATAATAAGCATCAAAAATAGTGGCGCAATGTTTGATCAAATCATTGTAATGATTAGCAGAGCTGGCTTCTTGGTGAATACTTTTTGAGATGGTATATAACTCAGAAATACCACGTACAAGATCAGTGTTACCTATTTTACCGAAGAAAGTAGGGGACTGAATTTGTTGGCTAGCAAAAACATCTGAATAATAAGCTGTTTGCCAAATTTGCACAGGGTGAATGCGGCTTGCTTCTTGTTCTGCATAAAAGATGATCATACGGCCATCTTCATAGAAACCATAACCATGTCCAAATATTGGGTTTTGCAATGACTTATTGATTAAGTTGTATGGATATAACGCCACGATATTAGTATGTGGTTGATAGAACACGAATAGCACATCTTCGCCGTTAGGTGATTTCTTGGTGCTATTAAACACTAAACCTTCTAGATTATCTTCGAAGGTTTTAAACTCTCCGGTGGTGAGATAATAACCACCAGGGAATATAATGCCGTGGTTTTCAGGGAGTTGTTGGCACGAGTCGCCAATGGCATCAAGACGTTGTATATGTTGGTTATTTTTATTAAAAAGCAGGTATCGAAAATGCTCTTCTTGATAAGGTCTTATCTTCAATAAGATAATAGGGTCAAGGTCTGCGTAATAAAATTCAGCATCATTAATCGATTGATTGCTTTCTTGTACTGGCTCACTGTAGATACCTTGACCGACATCGGTATTATCTTCAATTTTTATGGTGATATCGCCACGTAAACTGTCAATGAACAAAGTGTCCAATATATTGATATGTGGATTACGCCCATCGATAACGTCTTCACGGCTACAACGATGCCATTTGAAATCATGAGTATCAGGCAGTTTTAAGTCACGTTCACCGCGATTATCGATATATTCAATATCATTACCGCTGACTTGCCAACGGAATACGCGAATATCCGTTAGTTTTTCACCAATGCTAAAGGCGGCTAACAGTTTGTTATTTCTTAATACTAACTGTGAGAGGGTGGCATCTTTATAATACGCATACACTTCTTGGAATTCAGTAACAAACCGAGGGTCTGATAGAAAGGAATTAGCTAACTCGACGTGCTTTAATTCATATTGCTGTTCGACTTGTTCTAATTTAAACAGAGAAAGAACATCACTTAACAGCGTTTGTTTTTTTAAACCTAGGAAAACATTATAACCGAATAGTACATAATCGCCGACGATCACTAAGTCTGTTGCTTGGCAATTATGTTCTGTTCGAATACGAGTACGCCCCAACACTTTCATTTCAGTCGCGCCGAACTCTTTTTGTCTCTCTAAGTTGAGCTGTTGCGTTAAGCTATCTAGTTGGTTGCCTTGTTCTTCAAGACGTTTACGAATGATTTCATAGGCGCCACCTTGTGCTACGGCTTGTTCTACTATCGTTGATTTATCAGTCACAATTACTTCCTAAACAGCTTTAATTGATAAGTCAGAGCAGGGCTCTGACTATAGATAGGTTAAATGGCTTGCTACTCAGGTAATCGTTTAATCAGGTGATTGAATATGACACATTCCTTATTAAACGATTAAATGCTGAGTAGGAAGAGGTTAATTAAACCTCAGGCGTTTTGGTTGTTTCTGTGATCGGTTGGTTTATCTCTTTTTCATTTGAGGTACCAGCCAATAATTTCTCCATCAAGCTTTGGATAACAGGGCTCTTTTCTAAGAATCCGTTAATCGCATTACCTGCGCCTAATCCTTTGTATAATTTATCAAAGTATTCACCTTGCCCACCCACAATATCGATATTCGCATGTTTAAGTGCCGCACCTAATACACTTGCTTGATCGTTTGAAATTTCTTTATTCGCTTCAATATTAGCGAGTGTTTGTTTGAACTCTATTTCAAGGTTCATACGGAACTCTTCAAATTCTCTGCTTTCTTTGCTCATATTGTTCATTGCAGCAAATTTTTCAACCAGACCATCGGCTTCCGCTTTACCCTTCTCACGAATGATGTCAGCTTCACTGATACCAATTTCACGAGTAGAGACAGCTTCCGCTTTCCCTTTTTCAGTTAATACTTGCGCTTCACTTAAGCCAATTTCACGTTTAGAAACCGCTTCTGCTTTACCTAGTTCTTCATTACCGCGAGCTTCAGCAGTGAGCTTTTCTTCCAGTACTTTAGCTTCTGCAAGTCCGGTCATTTCAGTTGCTTTTGCTTGTGCTTCTTCTACTCGAACTTTAGCCAGACCTTCTTTCTCTGTTGCATCTGCTTTTGCTATTAGGACTTTTGCATCTGCTAAACCGTGCGCCGCTTGCTCTGCTTGTGTACCTTCTGCGAGTTTTTTAACAGACTCTGCTTCTTTAGAGGCAACTTCCAGGTTTGCTTGCGCCATTAAGTTGATTTCACGAGACTTATGTTCTGCTTTTTGTTCATCTGCTTCAGCTTGCTTAACAACGCGAAGTAGTTGTTCTTGTGCTGTTGCTTCCGCTTCTATGATAGTAATTTGTCTTAGACGGTCAGCTTCTGAAACTTCTTGCACTTCTTTAATGCGTTCTTCTTCTTCAGCCACTTTACGGTCTACTGCAATTCGTTCACTGATAGTTTGAGCAATGATTTTACGTTCTTCTTCCAGCGCTTTTTCTTTATCAATTTCAGATAACTCAACTTCGCGTTTACGATTAACGATTTCCATTTCTTGTGCTCGAATGACTTTTTCTTTCTCAATAATAACGGCGCGTTCTCTGCTTTGTTCAGCAATTTCAACTTGACGTTGTTTAACCTGGTCTCGTATAGCGATTTGCTCATCAGCCTCTAGTTCTGCTTGTTCTGATTTGCTGCGCTCTTCTTGTTGAATTTTCTTTGTTTCAGCTTCTTCACGTGCTCTAACGGTTTCGATTTCACGCTTCTGTTTTGATTCAGCATCGACTTCTTGACGTTCTAACGCAAGCATTGCTTCACGTGTTTCTACGTTCTTTTTGGTAATAGAAAGAGATTCATCTTTTTCTAAACGGTTAGTTTCAATATTTTGTACTGCGGTTTTTTCAGTAATTTTACGAATACCTTCAGAGTCTAAAATGTTGTTTGGATCTAAACTAGATTTTGGTGTTTGCTCTAAGTAATCAATAGCAACATCTTCTAATACATAACCATTAAGGTCGTTACCTACGACTGTTACAATCTTTTCACGAAAGCCCATACGATTTTCAAAAAGCTCAAGAAAGTCCATACCTTTACCCGCGGTTTTTAACGCTTCAGAAAATTTAGCATTAAATAACTCGTTAACCGCATTTTTGTCAGACGCACGGTCAACACCAATTGCTTTTGCTACTTTCAATACATCATCACGTGTTTCATTTACACGTAAGTAAAAGGCCACTGTAATATCTGCACGCAAGTTATCTTTACAAATTAAACCATCACTACCGCGGCGGTCGATCTCAAGGGTAATTAATGAGATTTTCATTATTTCCATCTTGTGTACAACCGGTAATACCATCCCACCTGTAAAATGTACTTTTGGCTTTGAGGACATATCATTCACGATCATTGCATGCCCTTGACTAATTTTTTTATAAAAGGCACTGAATGTCATTGCCAGTAATATAACGATGGCAATGACAGCAACTACTGCAGTACCTATGGTGATTAAGATACTAGTATCCATGGTTTAAGCTCCGTATTTATTATTGATTGAATTGTTGTTCACTCACGACAACATAGACGTTGTCTATTTCTAAAAAGTCGATAATGACGACTGTTTCGCCATATATGTACTGATGTGTGCCGTCTGCTCTCGCATTAAGTATTAAACTAGCGCCGTCACGAGAGCATTCAACTTGCCCAGATATGTTGTCAATTTTAGTGGTTCGTACTCGTGCTCTTTTACCCATTAAGGTTTCTTGTGTGGGGCCTTGATTAATAGAACGAAATAGTGGTCTGAGTGGGGTAATGGTTTTAGCCGTAAGAGGGATTGAAATAGCACCAGTAACGAATAAGATAAAAGTGTTTAAAAGAAAGGTTAAAAAATTGCTATCAAGATAAATAATACCGCTAAGTGATGTTATTATTGAGCATAATGTCCAGCTATATAATATAAGAATACTGAGTACTAAAGTGAAAGGAACACCAGTTAATCCAAGTGTGACTAGCACGCCTAATGCACCACCCACTTCAGATGTGTCGAGATCTATATCAATATCTAAAACATCCATTTCAAATAAACCAATAACGGTCAATAGCCAAAATAATAATATTATTAACAATAATGTTGTGTAAATAACAGTTGGGTAGCTCGTTATATTAATGAGGAAGTGTTCCACAAATTTTCCTTTATATGTTCGGTTTACTGCTAAAACAAGATGTTATTTCTGTTTAGGCTAGTATTAAATGTAGCGATCTTTTGTTGTTTATAATTATTTTCTGCTCAGAGATTTAACGCTTATTAAGATCGCGTAAATCTTGTTTAATGAGTGATTAAACGAGAAAACTATTATTTGATGATTTTATTATATTTGTGGTTGGCGCAAAGAATTTACTAAAAAGTATAAATAAAGTCAACGTGTTAAGTAAAAGTTATTAAATAACTATGAAGAATATTTTCGAATCATTATTTTTATTGAGTTTAGGTTCGCCTCTGGGTCGTTAGCTTTAAAACTAACTCTGCGCCGCCACCATCGATAAGGACTCGCCACTATCATCATGTTGCGCCTTGATTTGGAATCCAAGCTAACGACTGAACAAAACATCTTGAACGGTAATGGATATATATAGCAAAAATAATCTTCAGCTTGATGTTAGGTATATTGAAGATGAGGTAAGGACTCTTAAATAACAAAATGCTAGAAAAGTTACGTCTACATTTTAATTCATTAGTGCATAACAACTTTTATAATTACAACATCATTTATTTTTTTGTTGAGGGATACTTCAATAAATAAATCGATGTTGACTATAAATTAAATATTCTATTCTCTTCTCTTTTTTCTTTAACTCGATAAATTCTTATCTTAAACTCTCACTTTAAATTCATTAAAAATAATTAAAATGTTGATTTTAAATGTAGATAAAGTAGCCTTGCGAAGTTATTTAATAATAACGTTTTCTGTTGTTTTTCATTAGGAATACAATACTTTATTATCAGTCATTTAGTTATAAATGGATTAGTTTATAACATTAATATTTAAGGATAAATAAGAGTGAATTTTATAAAAGGCATGACACTAATTTTAGCTATTGTAGTGTTATCAGGTTGTGTGAGAGGGTTAAATTCCATTGAAAAAAAAGAGTATGCAGCTTTTGAACGTGATGGTGTATTAATTGAAGAAAAAAATCCTACAACGGGTGCTGTTTTAGGTATTTTACCTGGATTTGGTTCTTTTTATGTAGGCCAACCTAGTTACGGACTGGTTAATTTATTACTTTGGCCTATTTCTATCTTGTGGGATCCTATTAGTGGTTATGATGGTGCAATGTCGATTAATTATGATGTGACTAAATATCAACTATATAAAAATAAACAAGCCGAATTTTCTGTTTTAGCTGAAAAACTGGCCACTCAACAGATTAATTACAATCAATATCTAGCTGAAAAAATAAGCATAGAACAAAAGTATAATTACTAAGATCTGTTTTTAACTCCTATTTTTGTAATGTTGAATTTTTATCATTTTGATAGGAGTTCAATTTTTATTTTATGGTGTTTTGACTGTTCATTAAGTGAATAAAAGCTAGCCTACCTAACCTATCAATCTCTTTCATCGAATGACTCTATTTTTTAAGTCGTTCATATGCAGGTAAAAAAATGCAAGTAAATCAAGAAAACGTTCAATTACTTTTAGCAACTAAGCATAAAATGCAATATTCATTATTTGGATTGTTAGGTATTTTTTTACTCGTTTTTTTTATTGAAAGTCAATTTGGAGGTATCAATATCATTGCTTATATTTTTGCTGTCTTAGCGCCCACACTCTGGTTAATCACGTTATTTTTTATTTTTAGAGTTAATTATCTTGTTAATTCACTTTTTAGTGCGCTGTTTAGAGTGGTTATTTCTATTATTCCAATATTTATGTTCTATGTTGTTTATCGCTCTTCTTACGATACTAATGTTTATATTAAGCGATAATAAAGCATATCGATAATAATTCGTAAGTCTTTGTATAAAATTATAAAAATATAAAATTATAAAATTATAAAATTATAAAATTATAAAATTATAAAATTATAAAATTATAAAATTATAAAATTGAAATCATAACTCTCATTGTCTATATCTATTGCCTCTGAACCCTTTAGCTTCGTCCTTTTGGCATGCTGTTTTAGATGCTAGAAGGTCGTTTGTTATGACCCAACCTTAGCCATCACAAATATCACTTTCAGATCCGCTTGATTATCTTTATGATTCTAGCTCATTGGTTTTCATTTTATATATGATATCAATCTAGCTTTCATTATATGCCTTAAAAATACTTTGCCGTATTAGGTTTCAAAATTAGGTTATCGCTTTAAGTCAATCTTTCCCATATACCGATATTGTTTTTGTTCACTTTAAACTTAGACCAAGCAATAAACTCCTTTACTGAACAAGATTCTAAGAGATTTATGTTTTCACCTGCGAGTACAAAGTATTTTACGGTCTTTTTATTACTTATCGTTAATACTTCTCTAATCTCCCATTCTTTTCCTATTTTCCCGTTGCTATAGGTTTGGCCTGATTCAATATTGTGTGGATGTACGTTGTCGTATTCAGCATGTTGCTTGGCTTTTTCAAATATCTCATTCCAACCTTCATCGGTCATATCGATAAATGAACCATGTTCGGTCACTGCCTTCATGAAATCCTCAACAGTCACTTCATTGGCTCTTGCACCAGGTGAAATAGTGTTGGTTAGGTTATTTTTGTAATATAAATGAGACGGATATCGTCGCCAACTAAATGGATAATTTAATGCGATTGCAACTGAAATAATGATTAAGCAGTTTAATAATGTCGGGATCAGTAAATAACTATAACCTAATTGGTGGATAGTATCTCCCCCTAAAACAGCACCTAATGCCGTTGCTCCACCTGGTGGGTGTACACACCTTAACAGTGACATCGTCATTATCGAAAACGATACAGACAACGCTGCAGCGGTTGCTAGATCATTACCGAAATATTGATAACAAGTCACCCCTATAAACGCGCTAACGAGATTACCTACAATCACTTGCCAAGGCTGAGACAACGCACCATGAGGAACAACAAATACAAGAACTGAAGTCGCTGCAATAGGAATTAAAATATAAATATTGGCATGCACATTAAAATAGCTTAATAGATCTTTGGAGATGTAAATGACACACAGTGTCGCTAATAAAGCGGTGAATGATGAAACAATTATTTCTTTAAAAGTGGGCCCTATTGTCGGGATACCTAAAAATAATTTAATCTCTTTGGTTAATCCATTATTCATCATTTAGCGATATCCAATTCTTTTAAACTTACTAATTTAAATGCACACAACAATTGATATAGGACAGCTACCGCATTGGTTCGAGCAAAAGTAAAAACAACCCAAACTGCCATAAACCAAGTCATCAGATCATTAATAATTAGTTGAATTATTGTTTTCTTAGCATCCATTAAATGAACTGAAAGTATTGTTAGTAAGGCTATAAAGAGGGCGTTCAACATTAAGATATTACTACGATTAATAAGTTTAAAAATATTCAAAGATTTAATACTTGTCTCCAATAATAAATAGCCATAATTAATGCTCGCACCATTATTGGTCGTTGGCACTAATTTGGTGCGAAATAATATAATAAATCAATGAGTAATGTATAATGAATAATATATCGATTTATTATTGATTATTTGAATGTAAAGGTGAGTAAGTGGATTATATTTTAGCTAAAACATTTCTAACTATTTGCGACTTGAACACTTTTGGTGCAGCCGCAGATGAACTTAACGTGACTCAAACTACCGTCACCGCTCGCATAAAGTCTTTAGAAAAGGTGTTGGAGTGCGCCTTATTTATTCGTAATAAAAGTGGTGCGTCACTAACAAAAAATGGAGAGCACTTTAAATCTTATGCGACACAAATAGTGCAAACGTGGGATGCTGCTAAAAGAGATTTGCCGTTACCTGAAACAGTGAAAGGTAGTTTAGCTATCGGTGTTGATTTGACGTTATGGAATCCTATTGCGGCAACGTTAATAACGCATTTGAATGAAACCGCCTCAGAGTTAGCGATAACCATTGAGGTAGGCGACAATAAACAAATGTGTGAGAAAGTGCGCTCTGGTGGGTTAGATATTGCGCTTGTCCATCAACCGGAATACAGCTCTCGAATTGTGGTTGAACATTTATTAGATGAAAAACTGGTAAGAGTTCAATCAGTCAATAAGCCTACTCCGTACCTTTATGTCGACTGGGGTGAAAAATTCAAAAGATTGCACGATTCTGCTTTACCAGAATTAGCGCGAAGTAATATATCGATCAGCTTAGGGCCTGTTGCTTTACAAGTGATGCTTAAAAGTGGTGGTAGTGGTTATTTTAGAACAAGAGTTATTAATCGATATTTACAACAAGGGTTACTTGAATTAACCCCTGATTCTCCACAATTTTCGTATCCTGTGTATTTAATTCGATACGCTAAAAAAGAGTTAAATATTAATAATTTAAAGCAACATCTTATACAAGTGTTAGAAAGTGAAGATGATTGGTTCTAACTATTTGATAGCCGTGATGATTTAATAAAATATGGCACATCAAACAAAGTATATGAATACAATACAACACTCTTTATGGTTAATTTTAGGGTTTTGTTAATCGGTTAGTTAATTGTTAATCGGTGAGCTAATTGAGGTGTATTTTAATTGTTCAGTGCTTTAATTTATTTTTTGGTGTAAAACTAGATTGTATGGCTTCTTTTACTAAATCAGCACAGATCTTTTCTGGTAGGCTTTTGGAGATGGTTCATGAATATCGATACGTTAATAATATATGTCTTTGTCGCCTTTTTTTATATCATCAGTCCTGGTCCTGCAATTTTACTCGCAATTTATAATGGCGCAGTTAATGGCAGTAAAGTCGTTATGGTATCTGCCTTTGGCAATATTATTGGTTTAATGATGTTATCAATATTGTCGATCAGTGGTCTTAGTGCGATCCTTTTAGCGTCTTCGACTGTATTTCTTATGGTTAAAATAGTCGGTGCTTTTTATCTTATTTATTTAGGGTTTCGACAGTTATTTTCAAAAAATAAAAGCTCAAAAGAGATATCTGGTATTAACAATAACCGCTCTTTGAGGTCTTACTTCAAAGAAGGTTTTTTAGTGGCGGCGACAAATCCTAAACCAATTTTATTCTTTGTTGCATTGTTCCCTCAGTTCTTAGATACAACTTATTCAATTATCCCCCAATTTATCATTATGACGGCTATATTCATGGCCTTTTCATTTCTATCATTATTTTGTTATGGCTATTTAGCACAAAGAGCAAAGGGAGTGCTATCAAATATAAATAACATGAAATGGTTCCATAGAATCAGTGGTGGATTATTTGTTGGTATGGGGACGAGTGTTTTATTTATTAAAAACTAGCACCTCTGCATACCTATCATTTATGATTGGGTCAGATCGTAAATGGGGGATACCTTAAAATTATTAATATTAACGTCATTCTTTTTACTATTTTCATTATCTTACATTCTCCAATTCTCCAATTCTCCAATTCTCCAATTCTCAACTTTTCTATAAACGCTGGTTACTGTCGCACTATATGCATGTTAAAACTTAAATAGCTGAAAGCTGGCTATAGATTATAGGCAGTAGAAAAACGAACGTTATAAATATTTTCCTCTTTAAATTAGCCTGTTTAATAAAGAATATTGACGAAGTAGAATGATCGCTCTACTCTTTGGTAGAGTAATCATTCTACTAAAGAGTTTCATTTATGCTTAAAGAGAAAATCACGGCCTCTCTTGAAAAAGAGTTCAGTCAATATGGGTTTGCAGAGCCAAGTGTCGCTCAATTAAAAGCGGCTTGTAATGTTAGTTTACGCACCTTATACAAATATTACCCTTCCAAAGAGATGATGATAGTTGCTGCATTAAACTATAGACATCAACGATATATTGCTTTTCTACAAAATAAATCACCTACTAGTGGTATTGACGCCATTCTGCATATTTTTAATAAACTTGAACAGTGGATGACGGAGTTTGCACCCCATGGTTGTTTGTCTATCAATGCAATTTCTGCTTTTCCTGATAATGCGGATATAACGAGTGCGGTTAAAGCTCATAAACGAGATGTTCGTATTTTTATCGGTCAGCAAAGCCAACGAGAAGATCTCGCGACACAACTTTTTCTATTACATGAAGGTGTCTCTAATGCTTGGCCTGTCTTAGGGAAAGAAGCAATAACGTCAGCTAAAAAAGCTATTTCACAACTTATGGAGACAAATAAATAATGGTTAATATTCCTAAAACAATGAAGGGCATTGAGCTTATCGGATATGGTGACATTGATATGCAACAATATAGTCGTGACATTACGGGTCCCACACCACAAGCTAATGACGTGTTGATCAAGGTGTCTGCTGCTGGCGTTAATAATACTGATATTAATACGCGTATTGGTTGGTATTCAAAAGGAGATGAAAACGATTTAAGTTCGAGTTGGTCCGGTAATAAGCTGAATTTCCCGCGTATTCAAGGTGCTGATGTTTGTGGAACCATTGTTGCTGTGGGCGATGGAATTAGTAAAGAGCGTATCGGCGAGCGTGTTTTAATAGAGCCTTGTCTTAAGGAAGCTGGTGGTCAAACACTTGATTCACCTTGGTACTTTGGTTCTGAGTGTGATGGTGGATATTGCAGAATATACGGTAGTTGCCTCAAAACATGCTTACGAAATAAAAAGCATATTGTCTGATATTGAATTGGCGTCTTTTCCTTGTTCATATTCAACGGCAGAAAATATGATGGTGCGATCTCAAGTAACATCAAAAGATAAGGTGCTGATCACGGGGGCATCAGGTGGGGTTGGCTCTGCTGCCATTCAACTTGCAAAAGCGTGCGGGGCTTACGTTATTGCTGTCACTAGCCCAAGTAAAAATCAACAATTGTTAGATTTAGGAGTCGATCAGGTCATTACCAGAGACGCTAATTTATCTGAAGTATTGGGCGAAAATAGTGTTGATGTAGTCATTGATCTTGTTGCTGGAAAGCAGTGTCCACAATTGTTAGAGGCATTAAAGCCTAAAGGGCGATATGCTGTATCTGGCGCGATTGGTGGCGCTTTGATGGAACTGGATGTTAGGACTCTTTACCTAAAAGATTTAAGTTTTTTTGGATGTACAGTGCTTGAACCTGAAGTCTTTAAAAGTTTAGTAAACTGGATTGAACAAGATAAAATTAAGCCAATCGTCGCAGCTACTTTTCCATTGGAAGAGATAAATAAAGCGCAAGATACGTTTTTGAAAAAGGCGCATGTGGGTTAAATTGTACTTAACGTTTCTGAGTAAAACTTAATAGCGGATGTGTATCTATGAAGACTGTTTTTTGTTTGTCCATCATCAATGACTGGTTTAATAGTTCATTGATAGAGACACTTCACTTCTGCTTTATTAGTTAAGTTAATTCTACCCGTTACCGTTTAAAGGTACTTTGTTCGGTTGTTAGCTTGGACTCCAAGTCAAGGCGTAACATGATGACAATGGCGAGTCCTTATTGAAGGTTGCAACGTAGAGTTGGTTTTTTTAAGCTAACGACCCAAAGAGCAAGCTGTGAAATCAACACCTTCGTTTTTAGAAAACGTTGTTAGAAAGTGTCGATTTAACGCGTTAGATCTTCCTCTTTCTGCCTAGAATGTGTTTACTTCACCGTTTGCTGAATTTTACACATTGAATGGTAACGGGTATATATCTACACAAACTATATTTATGTGTTTATTACTCATCATTAACACAGTTATCTTGCACTATAACGGCCTGGTTTATGGTTTATAACCAGTATTAAGTTATAAGAAATAGCACCGACGATTGATAACGCGATAGCATTCCAATCTACAATGAATATGGCAAGAATAAGAACGACACAATCCACCGCCATTTGAAATTTACCAATAGATATTCCATATTGTTTAGCTAAGTATTGGGCGAGAATAGTTAATCCTCCTAAGCTAGCTTGGTGTCTAAATAACCCCAGTAAACCAGATCCAACTAATAACCCACCAATGAACGCTGCATATATCGGATCCAAAAATTCAAATTGCATGAAAGAAGGAGCGTACTCAACAAAAATAGACAAGAGAAACACAGAAATAAAGGTTTTTAATGTAAAAGCTAAGCCAAGTTGTCGATATGACAAATAATAAAAGGGTAAGTTGATAACAAAAAACACATCACTAAATGAATATGAAGATGCATATTGCCCTAAGAAGGCTAAACCTGCGGTACCACCAATAAGCAACCCCGTTGATTTGAAAAACGTAATGCCAAGAGCCGCAAGAAGAGTACCTATCAATATGCCTTGAGCATCTTCAAACAATGAGTGTTGAGCTGATTTTGTAGACATAAGGAGCCTAATTATATGTTCGAGAATAAAAAACTAAGGATAAATTAATGCACTTTGAATGTTTGAAGTCGTTTAAACAATTCTTCATCATTTCCACTTTTTCTACCTATCCAAATTATGCACTTATTATTTGAATCTAATAAACAATAAATGAGAAACAATAAACTATTAATAATTAAAGAATAAATAGCAATAATTAGACCAATAATTAATATTCAATACCCCACATAACAACGCCGCTAATTTAGTGCTGTTTTGACCATAAAACAACCGCATTATTGAATAAAGTTGCATTAATATGGTGCAAGAATCACAAATGTTTGCATTGAAATCGTACACATCATTTTTCTATCCCCGTTATCGTTTAAGGTGCTTTGTTTAGTCGTTAGCTTGGACTGAAAATCTAAATCAAGACGCAACATGATGACAATAGCTAGTCCTTATTGAAGGTTGCAACGCAGAGTTTGTTCACCTCAATGTTTGCTGAATTTTTCATCTTGGATGGTAACGGGTATATGTAGTTGTTTTTTTAAATCACTTGAATTGAGGGACTTATTTTCTATTTAACCTTGATTCTAGTTAATGAAAGGATAATTGCATTTAAAATTATGAGGTTATGTTTTTCATTATACAGTAGCGAGATAGCTAAAGTTAACGATTGAGCAAGTTAAGTTATTAATTCGGGTTGTTAACCTTTATCTTTAAAGCTTAGTTTTCTCTCCTATTTTCTTGCTCAACTGAACCTTCAATTTTATTTTAAATGGCAACGAGCGTATGTATTTTTTTGATGAGAAAGGTCATGGTTTTATATCAAAAGGTTTTATATCAGAAGTTGTTTAGTTGTTTATTCCGCTATCAGATTTAACAATCTAGAGGTCGTGGTAGGTTTTTTCTGGCGAGCTTATCAGTGTAAATAACGTCAGTTAAAATAATAACTTGGATTTAATGATAAATGAGTAAAAAATACGATTAAGGAAATAAAACATGACAAGGAAAATAAATGAGCTCATGAGTGCTCCTGACAATAAAAAAGCAGATACCATCATCAATATCTGCTTTTATATACGTTAACGCTTAGTCAGTTAAGAGGCGGTGTTTTAAATATTTCTCGCACACGTTATTTTTGAGGTGTAATGAGGTATTTTTCACCTGTTGCTTGTTTAGAATAAGCAGCTATTGACTGTAATTTCAATGCCTCTGACAATGACACTTCATGTGTATAGTGACTTGCAAAAGTCGTCGTAATTTCATCAGCCACACGTTTGCGCATTGCAACGATGGTTTCAGAGCCTAATTTACCAAGCGCATTGAATAATAAGAATCCATTCACACCCCAAGCAAAACCAAAGTTACGATTTATTGTAATGGGACCACGATTTAACGCACCATAAATGTAAACTTGTTTGAATGTGTCAGAACCATAAATAGAGTGCTCTTTCATGTTTTTGGCTGCGGCTACTTCCATACAGTTAATAATGTCACTGGTTAACTGTCCACCCCCAATCGGATCAAACGCAATCGTCGCACCTGTTTCAATAATTGCTGCTGTTAAGTCATCAAGGAAAGACTCACTACTTGAGTTGACAATGTATTTAGCACCCATATCACGTAACAATGCTTCTTGTTCTGGTTTACGCACAATATTAATTAAATCAATACCGTCGGCAATACAAATACGGTTTAATATTTTTCCAAGGTTAGAGGCTGCGGCTGCATGAATAATCGCTTTATGGCCTTCTGCTCGCGTCGTTTCAACCATTGCTAACGCGGTAAGTGGGTTAACAAAAGACGATGCGCCTTGCTTAGCCGTTGTGCCTTCTTTTAATTCGAGACAATTTTGTATATTGGCGCAATGATATTGGCGATAACTACCTCCGCCAATTACTGCAACCACTTTACCCATTAATGCTTGTGCCGCAGGTGATGATCCGGCGGCGACTACTGTTCCAGCCCCTTCATTGCCGACAGGCGTTGCTTTACCGACACGCGCTTTAAGCGAAGGCATAAACTGAGCTGGCACATCTGCGGTAACAACTGGGCTATTTTCTGTGCCAGATTGAACTGCTGTTGATAGGTCGGCAGCGCTAAATAGAACACCTAAGTCTGATGGGTTTAAGGGTGCCGCTTCAATGCGAATAACCACTTCATCGGCATTAGGTTGTGGCATGTCGATGTCTTGTAAGGCAAGTGTTAATTTATTGTCTTCGCTGATAGTTGAAGTCAGTTGAATATTGGTATTTGTCATTTCGATTTTCTCCTACAAATAAGTAAGTTATTAACCAATTATTTTTATATTGATTATGTTTTTTTGGATGAGCTAATGAGTGCCAACTGTCTTGAAAAACACCGAAAAGAATCATTTTATTTTCGTTTTTAGTGCATCAACAATTACTGCTTAGCTTTTGAAGCTCTAATTTGAGCGGTTACTTTTTTAATAAATTCGGGAATATTTGTTAAACGATCTGCTTCAATCTTTTGAGCAATGGGTGAGTGACTCATAGACTCATTCCATTCTGCCATTCCTGGAATCTCTGCCAGTACATCCCATTCAAGTTGGCTAGATGCAAACTTACTGACAATGCTATTAACGTAATAAACGTAGATATCGGCCATTGTAAATTGCTCACCTGCAATCCATGGTGAAAATTGAGATAAATGACTTAATGCGGTAATACCACGTTTTAATACTTGGCGTATTTCTGCTTTAACCGGCTCAGGTGCTTCAGTACCAGAAAAGGCATAAGGTATAAAGCGTCTACTTGGCAATTCAAAGTAAAGCTCTGCTATTTTCATTATTTGACGCACAACAGCACGTTCGCCACTATTTTCAGGGTAGAGTTGAATATCAGGGTAAGTCTCTTCTAAAAAGTCACAAATCACGCTCGACTCTGAAATATTTAAACCTTCGGGTGTCGTGATAGCGGGCACTTTACCTACTGGGCTAATGGCTAATAACTCTTTGCTGCCTGCGTAAAGGAGATTTTCTTGAAATGGTAATTGTTTATAGAGAAGTACATGTTTCACTAGATTGTAATAGTTACTAGCGGCAAAACCGTGCAAAATTATCATAATTCACTCTTCTATTCTTAAGGTAAAATATTAACGTAGAACATCTGCATAAAGCATTCATGTAAAGTTGTTGTTAATGTCTTAATAAAGCATGCACATATAAGACGCTCCAACGGTAACAAGGTGCAATGTTTAATTTAAAAATATTATTACACCTTTAAATGTCGTTATATATGAGGAGTAATGTGAATCACTATTGTTTTTAAAGCAACAATAAGGCGAAACATTACTGTAAATCCAACTGTTAAGCCCATAGGTCGCTTTTAGAGATTACATTAATCAAAGCTAATCATTATTGATGATTTCATTTTGTATTAGGTGTAAAAAATGCACTTATGATACATTTATAAAATGACAAATAAAAATCAATGTTGTTTGAGTTTCTTATACAAGAAATAGAAAAATTTAATTTAAAAGAAAATATTAAAGAAAACTATCAATTAGAATTTGAGGAAAAAAGAGTTTCTTTAACTATTTCAGGAGTCATCATTGAGAAGCAATATAAATTAGAGGATGGATCTTTTCTTTTATTCTCGACTGATAATTGTGCGTTTGAAGAACAGTTGCATTTGACGCTAATAAGTCATGATCTTAAGTGTATAGATAAGATTGATCTTGGCCTCGAATATGTGTCTGGAACACTCGATAATATCCAAGTAATAAATAATCACTCTATTGAATTTGATTTCTTTCCAAATACTAGGTACCAAATTTTTATTAAGAATTCGGGCCGACACTTATTTACTAACCCATTATCAGAAGTTCATTATTCTAAACCGATTCTTTCAAAGAAATATTTAAAAATAGCTAAATTAGCTTGTTGAGATACTGGTGCTCGCTCAGTTGTAGTTCGACTCTAAAAGAGAGAAATTAATGTTTTATAGTCATAAAAATGCATAATAAAACATATAAATTATGCGAGTTTAATTTTTAAAATACTGTTGATTTAGTCAATTATTTTGAGTTATTTAATTAACTGTTATAAGGACGTGTATGGAAGAGAGTCTTAAGTTTGCTTTAGTTATTATATTTCTGCTTCTTAACGTTAATTTATTAATGTTGGTATTGGTTAAGCGGGTGTTTTTATTTGGACAGCATGTTAAAAAAAATGAAAATATGTCTATTTTTCAATTGAAAATGCAATGTAATCGATCTTTCTCTTTAGGGAATTGGTACCGAAAAGGTGAAAAAGGATACACCACTGCGATAGTGTGTAATCTTGCTATGTATGGCGGGATTTTATGGTTGTTATTGTAGGTAAATCAAAAGAAGCTTGGGATATTTTCCGAAGTATGTCGCTTGTAAATTAATACGAGGTTTAAATGAATAAATTTATTTTCTTGATGTTTGCCATCTACTCAAGTTTTGCGGTGAGCGATGAAATTGATTGTAATAACATGATCAGCACGTTGGATATCAATTACTGTGCAGGCGTTGAGTTGAGCAAAGCAGAACTCGAAATGACAGCTTACTTAGCTAAAAGTAAAGAAAGAAATAGCGACGATAAAGAGTTGATTGCGGCTATTGATAACGCTCAACAGGCATGGGGCGTCTATATTGAGGCACATTGTAGTTCTATTTATACTATGTGGCGAGACGGCAGTATTAGAGGCGTTATGTCTTTGAATTGTAAAACTAAATTAACCAAGCAAAGAACACATGAAATATGGTCAAATTTTCTGACTTATATGGATAGTACACCACCGGTATTACCTGAACCAAAAGTTTAAAGGGCATAGATGGTCGCTCTTTGTAAATCAAGTTTAGATTGATTTTTATCTACTATGTCATTTGTTTTTTAGTGATAACGTTATTTTTATTGATGATTTATCAAACTTATATTGTGTTTGCTTGAGAGTCGATTGGTTGCGCTTTGTTACACGCTTTTATTTACTATTTTATTTACTATTTTATTTAGTCTAATGCGGTAAGAAATACGCAAGAAAGACCTCTGAATATCCACTTCAATGGGTTGAAAGGAATACATTACCTTTCTTCAATTTTTTAACATCGACATTTGTATTTATGACATTATGTGTAAGTATTACACCTTGTTTCCATTTAGATGAACAACAGAAAATAGTGGCTTCTACAACTACGCGATAATATTTTAGTTAAGATTATAATATTCACAGTATTAATAGGTAAATTAATGAATGTAGATAAATTTCCAGTCAACGATCATGATATGTACCATGCTCATGTTTATTTTGAGCAAGAGACTGTAACGTTTGCCACCATGCTATGTGAAAAAGCAGCTCACTTATTTGGATTATCTATGGGGCGAGTTCACCGTAGAAAAATAGGTCCACATCCTAAATGGAGCTGCCAAATAATTTTCACTTCAAATGACTTTAATATGCTTATTCCATGGCTTGAGAATGAGCGAAATGGTTTAACAGTATTTGTTCACGCAGTAACGGGTAATAACTTAAAAGATCATACTGATATGGCATATTGGTTAGGTAAACCGCAAGATCTTAATTTATCTATATTTAAAGCCGATGCATAGTGTGAAGATGTAACAGCATAAGTTCAACTGAAATACTTTGTTCGTACATCCATAAGACATCGCGTGTTTAGTCTATATCATAATATCTATGCTTTAAATTGCAGACTCTTTCTTATCTTTTTTCAATTCTGAATATGCTCTTATTTATTTCAATTACTCAATCTTATTTACCCAATTGTTTAATTAGAGACGAATAATTAATTTAATATCAAGTAAATGTCAATTAACGTGGCTTTCGTTTTAATAGTTCGTCTCAGTATAACTCAGCTATTTACTGTTATGCCTGTGAATAATTAAGTTAATATTAAGGTAATTTATAATGGATATCGTTGATTTATTTTTTAAACAAACAAATTTTGATGTTTTAATTAAAGAAGCCATAGAAAAAGACATTATTTATATTGGTAACAATACAGATGATACGATAAGTGGCTTTGGTTATAGTGAAGACTGGTTAGGTCTTGGTGAGCCTTGTGATTTATGGTTAGCTTCGATTCTAACGGTGGAAGGGGAGCAAGAATTAGATGAAGATGATAAGTATGCGACAGGTTCTTGGGATGGTTTTGATCAAAGTTCTAACCCTGATTCAGTTGCGATAACGGATAAAATTTGTCAACAAATGTGGGATGCTGTTGAAGCGATTGAAAATGAAGAGTTGCAGGAGTCTTTTCATGAACGAGTTAGAGTGCGTAGTGCTGACATTTTAATTAGTTGTATTCCTCTCATTAAAGCAAACTTTACAACAATAAATCCATTTTTTGTTTCCATTGCAAGCCACGATGAAACGGTTGAAGCTAAAGACAGAATGTTAGCCTTAATAGAAAATTAAGTTGTTGAAATTAGTGTCGGAAAAGTAGCTGATATACTTTTTTATTAATGACGGTGTTGATTTATTTTTTGAATCTAAATTTCTATTGTTATTGTCATTGTTAGTGATAAGTTAGTTAACATTATTTCTCGCTTTATTAATATTCAAACCTTATTGGAATACCGATGTATGACATTAGAAGCAATAAAAGAACTGATCATCACTCAGCTTGAGCAACAAACAGAGTCTATTTTGAAACAATGGTCGACGCATCAAGGTACCTCAACGAATTATTTTTATATTGATAATTTATTACCTGTCGCATTAGTTGATGAAATTTATATGGCTTTTCCAAAAGAAGGTGATGGTTTTCATAAACGTAAAAGTTTCCGTGAACAAAAAAGTACCTTTGCTGCTTTAGCGAATAGCTCTGCTATATTGAGTGATATTACTAAAGCCTTTCAATTACCTGAGGTGGTTGAGAAAATATCATCGTTAGTGGGTATGAAAGCATTAGAAGGTGATCCTACTTTGTATGCTGGTGGGCTTTCAATGATGTTTAAAAATGACTTTTTAAATCCGCATATTGATAATAGCCATGATGGAAATAGAAAGCGCTATCGTAGATTAAATTTACTGTATTACGTAACGCCAGAGTGGATGCTTGAGAATGGCGGTAACTTTGAGTTATGGGATGCGAAAGTGACTGTTCCTGAGACCATCATTGCACAATTTAATCGACTTGTTGTGATGGAAACGAATAATAAATCTTGGCACTCAGTGAGCCCTGTTATTGCTGATAATGCAAGGTGTTGTGTTTCAAATTATTATTTCTCTGAAATATCACCTAACGGATTAGAGTACTTTCACGTCACCTCTTTTACTGGTCGACCTGGCGAAAAGTGGAAAAGAACCGTCGGTGTTGTTGATAATTTCCTACGTAATAATGTTGCTAAGGCACTAAAAACAGGTCGCGGAAAAGGGCTTATTAATAAATAATAAATCCTTTTATATGTCGTTTTTAATGTCATTGTTATGCTGCGCTACTTAGTTGAAAGCTACGTGATTTAATTGAAAGTATATTGTTTAGTTTAAGTAGGTTGTTTAGTTAAAATAGGTTGCTTAGTTTAAAATAATGAGACAAAAAATAGTCTCAAAATTACGTTGATGTTAAAAAGGGTGGTTATGATTCAGTTGTTTATTGGTGGTGTGCGAAGTGGCAAGAGTGCCGCTGCAGAAACGTTGTTAATTGAACGTGTTAAATCTCATTCTTTAAAACCTGCCTATATTGCCACTAGTGTTGCTTTTGGTGATGAAACGATTGAACGTATTGAAAAACATAAGCAAAGTCGTCAAGCACAGTTTGAGTTACCCATTTCTACTTATGAATTAGATTACCAACAGGTTGATTTGTTATCTGTTTTACAATCATTGAACTCCTCAGAAAATATTGTGTTGATTGAATGCCTTTCTACCTGGGTAGGGTGGTATTTATGTTTAGACAATTCTTTACAGCAGAACTTAACAATAATGGAACAACAACAAGCCTCTTTATTGTCTTTTTTAACGACAGCTAAATGTGATGTGATTATTGTAACGGGTGAAGTCGGATGTGGTTTAATTGGTGAAACACCTTTACAAAGACGTTATGCTGACAAGCTAGGCGAGTTAAACCAAAAAGTGGCTGCGTTATCTGAACATGTATTTTTAGTGACGGCAGGGATCAAGCAAACACTTAAATAATTAACTTTTTACCTGTTTGATTTGATGGAAGTTCTCATGAACAGTTAAGTGTTCTTACACATTCCTATCTCAAAGTGTTTGTTTTACTTCAATATTAAATAGAGATTTAAGCCGATATTGAGCAGTATGTAGGTTTGTTTTAAATAAAATTTAATTTTTTATAAATTTCCCCTTTAAATCTTATTTTTGTTCCCCATATTATTAATTAACATCGATGGGGAAACCCAAAAATTCTTAAAAAGAGAGAACATATATGTCTGATTATACTACTCAAGAGCAACAAGCAAGTTACGGTATCGGTTTACAAATGGGTGAGCAACTTGCTTCTAATCCTTTTGATGGTCTAGAAATCTCAGCTGTTTCTGCTGGTATTGCTGATGCTTTTGCTGGCGCAGAAAGTAAAGTTTCTCAACAAGATCTACAAGCAGCTTTCCAAGTGATTTCTGAGCGCATGCAAGCAGCTGCTGCAGAGCAAGCTAAAGTATTAGGCGCAGCTGGTGAAGCATTCCTAGCTGAAAACGCTAAGAAAGAAGGCGTTACGGTTACTGCATCTGGTCTTCAATATGAAGTAGTTGCAGAAGGCGAAGGCGAAAAACCAACTGCTGAATCTACAGTAAGTGTTCATTACCACGGTTCTTTAATCGACGGTACAGTATTTGACAGTTCAGTTGAACGTGGTCAACCTGCTGAATTCCCAGTTGGTGGCGTTATTGCTGGTTGGACTGAAGCATTACAACTAATGTCTCCAGGCGGAAAAATGAAATTAGCTATCCCTGCAGATCTTGCATACGGAGAGCGTGGCGCAGGTGCTGCAATCGGCCCACACGCTACATTAGTATTTGAAGTTGAATTATTAGCAATTAAATAATTTAATTCTAACGACGTTAAGTTTTGTTACTTAATGAGTTAAAAAGCCCTTATCTGTTGTCAGATAAGGGCTTTTTTATTGCTGTTTTTAGACAGTGATTCAATGAGGTTATTGATTAGTGTTCGCTGGTTCGAGTTAGCCAAATACATTTGTTAGCGATTAGTGCTTCAATTTAATTAATAAAAGTGGGCGTGTTCTTACTGCTTGAATTTATACCAATCACACTAATTAACTGATCTATTTTACTGGTTAAAATAACTTATTTCTTCGTTGTAAATTTCGTAAATGGAACAACCATTTAGCTCAATTTACGCCTTAAACTAAATTATTTTTCCAGCGCAAAATTTAGATCACTTATTTAATGTAATCGGTATTACTGCTTGAATTCAGTCATAAATGCGAGCTGTTTCTTTGAAAATCGCTTATCTATTTAACGACATTAACAGTCTCTTCTGTTACTAGAAAAGTACTTATTACAAAACAAGGACTTAATAACTGCCATTAAAATAAGCAACAATCTGCGGGAAAAATTCGTAGAGGCTAATACAAATTAACCAAAACCAAGCACTTAACCCTAAGCGTTGAATAGCTAAACTGACTTTATCCGCCGTTGGTTGGCTATCAATACCAATGCTGGCATAGGTGACTTTCTCTGATTCATATAAGCGAACACCACCAAGTTGTGTTTGAATGCTTAATGCAAAACTACTTAGTAATAAACCTGAAGAGAAGTGATGCCAATCAACGCTTTGCTTGAATTTTTTAAAGAGATGCTTGATCGGTTTATCGTACAAAGAAAATGTAAAGCTAACGAGTATATGTACAGGTAATTGAAGTAGTCTGGTAATGAAAGAGGGTAGTTGACCAAAAACTTTATACAGTGGCAATTTACAATTCCATTGTTGTGTACAAATATGCATTAGTTGATAAAACAAAGCACCATAAAGGCCACTGACTAGATACCAAAAAATAACCGCAAACCATCCATTTGTTAAATGTAATACTAGAGATTCAATGGTCGCTTTATTGGTGCCTAATAAAGATAACGGTTTTGTTTCACGTAATGTGAGTGGTGATAAGAATAACTTTGCCGTAGCCAAACTATTATGTCGTAGGTCACTATTAATTTGCTTGTAGACGTTCATTTTGTCGTGCCAAGACAATAAGCTATACATCACTACGATATCAATCACAAAAGGTTTAAACGCCACTACATATAATTGGCTGATGATTAAGACGATGGGAAAATAGATTAATAAAAAGGCGAGTAAACTAGCTAATCGTTTATATCCGTCACTGCGTTCCGGCAGGTTAACTTTAACCGCTATTTGTTTGAAAATAAGTGAAAAAGCGGAAAGGGGATTAAGATCTTTAGGTAATGAGAAACAAAACGAACACAGCGCAGCAAACATAAAGCTGAAATAAACGCTGTGTTGTTCCATTAATGCTAATGTGTCCTGCATTAATTGATTCTATCTACAATCGCTTCCACTAAGGTAGAGGCATTTTTAGCGGCAACAGGTAAGAACTCTTCAAAAGAAAGCTCTGATTTTTTACCTGCAATGTCAGACAGTGAGCGAATAATTACAAACGGGACTGAAAATTGGAAACAAACCTGTGCAATCGCAGCAGCTTCCATTTCACAAGCCGCCATGGTTGGGAAGTTAGTACGCGCTACTTCTGCTTTTACTGGATCAGCCATGAAGATGTCACCAGTACAAATAAGGCCTTTGATGATGTTCAAGCCTGGTAATGTTTGTGCAGCCTGTTCAGCAATATCAATTAATGAAGGCGTTGCTGCAAAAGCGGGCGGTAATTGTGCCATTTGACCAATTTCATAACCAAAAGCCGTTAAATCTACATCGTGAAATCTTACTTCTGTTGAAATAACAATATCTCCAACATTTAAGTTTTTATCATAACCACCGGCTGAACCCGTGTTAATGATTGTGTCAGGAGAGAACTTTTCTAACAATAAAGTCGTTGCGACGGCTGCTGCTACTTTACCAATACCTGATTTTGTTAAAATAACTTGTTTGCCGTTAAGGTCACCTTGGTAAAACTCACAACCTGCAATGCTAGTTGTTGTTACGTTATTCATTGCCGATTTTAGGATGCTAACTTCTTCATCCATTGCTCCAATAATGCCTATTTTCATGTAATTTTCTCTTTGTTATATCAATAAAGATGTAATGCTAACATATTGTTTGCGATATCTTCACTCTAAGGTTTTTTTGTGGCAAGTAACTGTGTAAAATCCAGTGTAATTAATATTGCTAGCAAACTAGGAAAAAGTAAATGAATGCCTTACTCGAAGATTTAAAAGCGCGTGGCCTAATTGCCCAAACAACCGCAGATGAAGAACTACATGAACATTTATCTAGTGCGAGCCGTACTTTGTATTGTGGTTTTGATCCTACTGCTGATAGTTTACACATTGGTAGCCTAGTGCCTTTATTGATTCTTAAGCGTTTTCAAGAAGCGGGCCATAAGCCGTTAGCATTAGTGGGCGGAGCAACAGGTTTAATTGGTGACCCAAGTTTTAAAGCCGCTGAACGTAAATTAAACAGTGATGAAATTGTCGGAAATTGGGTAGACTCAATTAAAAAGCAAGTTAGTGCGTTTATTGAATTTGGTGAAAAAGACAATGCTGCCGAAGTTGTTAATAATTTAGATTGGATTAGTAAAATGGATAGCATCTCGTTCTTACGTGATGTAGGTAAGCACTTTAGTGTGAATGCTATGATCCAAAAAGAATCCGTTAAACAACGTATCGACCGTGAAGGTGCTGGTATTTCGTTTACTGAGTTCAGTTACATGTTATTACAATCTTATGATTTTGCTGCGTTAAATAAAGAAAAAGCCTGTACGCTACAAATTGGTGGTTCTGATCAATGGGGGAACATCACGGGTGGTATCGATTTAACACGCCGTATGAATCAAGAAAAAGTATTTGGTATTACGATGCCGTTGGTAACTAAAGCTGATGGGACTAAATTTGGTAAAACCGAGTCAGGTACAATTTGGTTAGACCCAACTAAAACATCGCCTTACGCTTTCTTCCAATTCTGGATCACAACATTAGATGCAGATGTTTATAAATTCTTACGTTACTTCACTTTCTTATCTATTGAAGAAATTGCAGAAATTGAAGAAAAAGATAAAACCATTAAAGGGCGTCCACAAGGACAAGCTATTTTAGCACGTGAAGTAACACGTTTAGTGCACGGTGAGGAAGGGTTAGCATCAGCAGAACGTATTACTGAAGCATTATTTTCTGGGAACTTAAGTAGTTTAAGCGAGTCTGATTTAGCTCAGTTAGCGCAAGATGGACTTCCTGCTACTGATGTTGACACTGAAAGTGCTTCTATTGTTGAGTTATTAACGAGTTGCGAATTAGCTGCATCGAATAAAATGGCTCGAGAATTTGTAAATAATGGTGCTGTGATGGTGAATGGAGACAAAGTCACTGATACTGAAGCAACTATTCAAAAAATAGATGCATTATTCTCACGTTACACATTAATTAAACGTGGTAAGCGTTTATTTAATCTATTTATTTGGAAATAAAAGAGAATTCGTATGATCTTAAAAAACTATACCTTAAAAAATAGTGTCTTAAAAAGCTGCGCCTTAAAAGCGACGGTTGGCACATTTGTTGGCTTATCTTCTTTTGCTGCATTAGCAGCAGATGGGACAGAGCAGCCATGGGTGGATATGAGTGACCCAACCGCTGTTTATTCTAGTGCGACGATTGGTGGTGGTACTGAAGGTATTGACTTATCTGCATCTTACGGTGGTTATTTAAGTGGTGTTTATAAACATCGTTTTACTGTTGCAGCTAAACATGATTTAGATTTTTATGAAGTAAACTACTTATTATTAAATGCAAAGTCTAATTCAGGTGTTACTTTTGATAGTAGTTGGAGTGAAGATATCCGTGCTGATGGTAATGATTTCGATGATGTAAATGATACCTCTATTGGCTTCTTTGCCAAGCTTGCTTTTATGGATAATCATCTTAACTTTTACCCGAAAGTGAGTGTTGGTTATTTGTGGGATGGTGATATCGAAGACACTACCTATGTTAAATTTGATGCGACGACACGGTATACATTTAATCGTATGTATTGGGTTGGTATTACGCCAAGCTATGCACATGGTTTTAAAGGTGCTGACCTTAACGAATGGGAAGCAACGATAGACGCAGGTGTTCAATTATCTGATACGTTTGGTTTTAGTGTTAGCGCGAATGACGATGAAGAATTTACTGCAAATGTAACTTTTGCATTCTAATATTTCGTACTGATGTAAAGTGCTAGCTGAAACACTTGTTTTAAGCGAATAAAAAGCCTGATTAATATCAGGCTTTTTTGTATTTATTTTATAGGTAAATCAGACTTTACATTAAAAAAAGGGCTTACCATTGCTTATTAAAAAGCTTATTTTCTTAAAGAAGACGACACAATTGATAAGAATTCATCTTTAGTCTTTTTATTCGATTTAAATAAACCTCTCAATGCAGAAGTGACTGTCGTTGAACAGATTTTTTGAACACCACGCATCTCCATACACATGTGTCTTGCATCAATCATTACAGCAACACCTTTAGGCTGTAGATGTTCATTTAATGCATCACAAATCTGCTCAGTCAGTTGTTCTTGAATCTGTAGGCGCCTAGCAAATACGTCGATGACTCTAGGTATTTTAGATAGGCCTACAACCTTACCATTAGGGATATAAGCGACGTGTACTTTGCCAATAATTGGCAACATGTGATGCTCACATTGAGAATAAAACTCGATGTCTTTGATAACAACCATTTCATCATTAGTAGAAGTGAACAGCGCTTTTTGAAGAATTTCTTTTGGATCTTGAGTATAACCGCCACACATAAATTCAAAGGCTTTTCTTACTCGAGAAGGGGTGTCTATTAGACCTTCTCTCGTTGGATCTTCACCTACATGTTCAAGCATTTTTTTAACCGAATTCTCGAACTCTATATTTTTGTCCATGAAATGTTTCCTTTAACTTTTGTTATATTTTTATATGTGAATTTAAGAGGTGAAACAGAGAATGTACCCATTGAATCAGGCCTTTATAATCATTCAATTACCGTTATTAATAAGCTTAATTTAAATAAAAATCATGATAACAATATTTATAAATATCAGTTTTATTTCAATGACTATTATTCATGTTATTGAGAACACACACTTAACTTAATTAATGTTGAGTATGTTATCAGTATTCATGGTCAGCAAGAAATAAAAAAGACTGAATTAAAGTCAGGTTTTTCAGGTTTATGTTTCATCATATTATTTTAAAGATAAATGATAGAGAAAATTCGGCATTAATTTGAAAATACGGCACAAATTCAACATGACACCTCACAGATTTATATTGAACTTATTCTCAAGTTCAGTCGTATGTCTTTTTTTAAAAACAAAGGGTAAATAAACAGATGGATTTTTTAGAACACTATTTTGACAAAAAGCTAACTCGAGAAGGCATGCAATGAGATAAATATAATTTCTTAAATAGTAATGATAGTTATTATTGCTTATGATGTTTTATTACTTTATGATCCACAATGTTAATAAAATTGACAAAGTTGAGGGATAGACCTCACTTTTATAACCAGATATTTGGATATTTTCAATGAAATTTGTTCGTGATTTTTTTATTTCCTCTTTTATTGCTGTTATCTCAGTTAATTCTTTCGTTTCAGCAAGCGAAGCTTCAGTTAGTTCACAAAAAGACGCCGATGGTTTTAGCGTTGAATTGAATGACCCCCGTTACACCAAACTTAAAACTTACCTTGTAGAAATGAAAGATGGTGACTTAATTCCTGCTGAATTAGTCGTACCAGAAAAAACAAGATTCCGTATCGTGATTCGTAATATTGGCAATAAACCTGCTGAATTTGAAAGCAATCAGTTACGCCAAGAAAAAGTCTTGTTCATGAAGGCAGAAACCAGCGTCGTTATCATACCTTTAGATATTGGTACTTATGATTACTTCGATGATTTTGCACCAACAACGCTAGGTAAAATTATAGTAAAAGGTAAGGAATAAAAAATGGGTCAGACTATATTCGTCGTATGCAGAGAGAGCATTGAAGCGCTCTTAGTAATTGGAATTCTGTATGCTTGGATGAATGATAGGCAGGATGCCAAAACGGGGAAAAAATGGTTGTTTGCCGGAATACTAGCAGGATTCGGACTAGCAACATTACTCACATTAACATTGATTGGTGTGACAGATATTTTAGGCGGCGAAGCACGTACTTGGTTTGAAATCGGTATGTTGGCATTTGCAAGTGCATTAATTGTTCAGATGGTTATGTGGATGCGTGTTCACGGCCGAACGTTAAAGCAAGAAATTGAAAGTGGCTTAGCAACAAACTTGAGCGGTGAAAAGAATTGGTGGGGTGTGTTCTTCCTCGCGATGATAGCAGTAGGGCGTGAAGGATCTGAAACAGTGATGTTCCTTTACGGTTCTCTTTTACAACTAGATTCTTTTGCATCGTACATGAGCTTCTTTATGGCAGCGGCTATTGGTTTAGCACTGGCGATGATTTTATTTTATGCCTTACAACTAGGTGGTCGCTTCATTTCATGGAAATGGTTTTTCCGAGTGACTGAAATCATGTTGCTTTTCTTAGGCTCAGCTTTGTTTTTAGCGGCTTCAGAAAAACTATTAAGTGGTCCTTTAGGCGCAACTGAATTGCCAGCGTGGATGTATAGCAACATGTGGGATATGACCAGTATTTTAAGTGATAGCTCAATATTAGGTAATTTATTGGCTTCATTATTTGCTTATCGCTCACAACCGATTGGTTGGGATCTGATGATATTAAGTACTTTTTGGGTTGCAGTATTACTGTTGCTTAAATGGCAATCAAATAAGAAGTCTAAACCTATTGCGCATCTAACGGCTGAACACGCTTAAAGCGATATAAAAAGTTATATAGAAAGCTATATAGAAAGTTAAAAAATTACATACACCAATTGCAGAACACAATTAATACAGTTGCAGGAAGCAATTAACACAATGAGTTTTATTGATAACGATAAAACTCACTAACGTTTTTAATGTACATCCAGGAGTATAAAAGTGAAAAAGACAATGTTAAGCACGATGATCGCAGGAGCTTTATTAGTTTCAGCTTGTAACTCAGAATCAGAAAAACCAGCAGTACCGCAAACTGAAGCGCCAGCAGTAGAAGCTGTAGCAACAGAAGCGGTAGCGAAGACTGAAGCAGTAACTGGTCTATCTCAGAGTGATAAGTTAGCGACATTATCAACTTATGCAAATATTGCTTCAGCTAACTACTCAGATGCTGTGAAAGATGCAAAAACATTACAAACTGCAATCAGTGCTTTTGTAAAAGCACCGACTGATGCAACATTACAAGCGGCTAAAGATGCTTGGTTAGTCTCTCGTGAAAGTTACGGCACAACAGAAATATTCCGTCTTTCAAATGGTCCTATCGACGCTGAAGACGGTTGGGTAGCTGAAACTTATGGTGGTGTAGAAGGTGAGCTTAACTCATGGCCTTTAGATGAAAACATGATCGATTACACTGTTGATGCTAACAATGAGCGTACTAGCGGTAACATTATTGATACTGTTGGACTGTTTACACCAGGCGGTGAAGATGTAACTGCTGTTGACGTAACAACACTAACACCAGCAGTATTAGGTGAACTAAATACAAATGGCGGCGATGCAAACGTAGCAGCTGGTTACCATGCCATTGAATTCATGCTTTGGGGTCAAGATCAAGATTACAACAACATGATCGAAGACACTATCAGCAATGGTGCGATGACTGCTGGTCAACGTCCATTAACTGACTTCACAATAGATAAACTAGCTGAACGTCGTCTTGCTTACCTTGGCTCTGTTGCACAAAAAATGGTTGATGATTTATCAATTGTAGCAAGTGCTTGGGAAGATAAAGTAAATGGTGATAAAGGTCTTTACCGTGCTGCTTTATTAGAGCAATTAACAGGCGATCAAGCATCTAAAAATATCGAGCTATCTACTGCGTTAAAACAAATCTTTGCAGGTGTTGGTGTATTCTCTAAATCAGAACTAGCTAACGAACGTATTGCTGTTGCAGTATTAACGCCAAGTGAAGAAGATGAGCATTCATGTTTCTCTGATAATACACACCGTGATATTGCATTGAACTATCAAGGCATTAAGAACGTATTACTAGGTGAATACAAAGGTAAAAAAGTAGGTCCAGCTTTCATTGATAACTTATCAACTGAAGAGCAAGCTGAAATTGCTACATTAATGGCTGATATTGAAACGCGTATTGCGACCATCAACACATTAGCAACAACAACAATGCATTTTGATTACCAGATTCGTCCAGAAAACGAAGAAAGTGTACAAAACATTGTCACGCTTAAAAACCAATTACGTCGTCTAGGTGACCAAATGGTGACTGTGTCTAAAGCGTACGGTATTTCATTAACAACTAATGATGTTACTGATGCTGAAGAAACACAACTTTAAAACGATGTAACTGGTGATACTGTCGTCAATGTTATTGTCATAAATAACATACAGTAAGGTTATTAGTTTAAACGCCACTATCCGGAATCGGTTGGTGGCGTTTCTCGTTACCTATAAGTGTAATTTATTTTGAAAGTGAAGTATGAAAATCAATTCTAATAAGGCAGTAAAAAATACACTCAAAGGCATTTTTTTATTTCTTGCATCGAGTCATTTTGTTCATAGCGAAACGAACCTCAGTGCAAATAATACGACGAGCAAGACCGCTAGCAATGCTAATGCAGATGAATTTACTAATGCAGCTGGTAGTAAGCCTTTTTCTCATCAAATTAAGATGAACGATACCGAATTTGACCAGTATATTCTTGGTCGCTCTTTTTTTACTATCCCATGGGTAGAAGCACCCAGTGCAACAACAGCACGCGATGGACTAGGCCCACATTTTAGTTCGAATACCTGTGTGAGTTGTCATATCAATAACGGCAGTGCGCCAACCATTAGTGACGAAAACCAACCATTACGCAGTTTAGTTTTTAAGTTAACACAGCCAAGTAAACACACATCTCGTTGGTTAGTGAATAATCTTGATACGCCAATGCACGATAGTGTACCTGATCCCGTTTACGGTGCCCAAGTGTCAATCAGAGGCAACGGCAAAGTAAAACCAGAAGCACAAACAAGATTAAAAACAGAATCTCATTCTTTTACCTATCCTGATGGTCAATCACTAACGTTAACGACTTTCATTCCGTATTTAGATAAATTAGCCTACGGACCGTTAGCGAAAGACACTGTGATTGCATTAAGACAACCGCCTACATTAGCGGGTTTAAGATTAATAGAACAAGTTTCAAATGAACAAATACTTGCATGGGAAGACCCACTTGATACGAATAAAGACGGTATTAGTGGTCGTGCAAACTGGTTAAACGCACCCGATCAAGCTGAAAAAATATTAGGGCGTATGAATTGGAAAGCCAGTGCACCGAATATTGTTGGACAAACTGCCAATGCCGCTGCGCATGATTTAGGGCTAACCAATCCTTTTTTCCCTGAAGAACTTTGCCAACCAGCACAAGCAGATTGTTTGGCTGCACCTCGAGGTGATGAAACAAGATTGGGTAGTTTAGATTTACCTATGTTGCGTTTACAAGCCATTGCTTCTTTTATTCGCGATCATAAAGCACCTCAATCTGTTGCGTTAGATACTACCGCGCGTCAAGGAAAAGCATTATTTGAAGAAGTCGGTTGTGGCGGTTGCCATCGCTCAACATTAACGACGACTAAAGGAGTTGAATTTCACCCTTATTCTGATTTACTCTTGCACGATATGGGTGAGGCACTACAAGATGGACGCCCAGAGTTTCTCGCAACTGAACGAGAATTTCGTACTGCGCCTTTATGGGGAGTAGGGGCACGTGTTCGTGCACAACATCGTTTTTTACATGATGCACGAGCGAAAACACCGGAAGAAGCGATTCTTTGGCACGGTGGAGAAGCTGAAATAGCTAAATCAAAATTTATTAAACTAGACCAAACTGAGCGTTTGGCCTTGTTACACTTTCTGGAGCAACTATGAAAATTTTTACCCCCCTGTCAGCTATTTGTTTACTTAGCGTACCTTTGGTTAGCCATGCTCAGCTGAGTAATGCACAGGAAAAAGACCCTTATGCTTCAATCTATGACCATGTTATTCAGCAAAATGCGGATAACGCAGTGCAATATTGTGCAGATTTACAAACGTCTTTAGAAAGCAAATCAAGTGATGTGCGTCACCAAGCATTTGTGCAACTGGCTGAAGGCTGGGGACGAGTCCAAGCAAGTTACATTCTTGGTGATTATGATATGAATGCCATGGACTATCCATTAATGGTTGATTACTTCCATAGTGGCAATGAAAACATTCATGAAAGCATTGAGCGTTTAGTAGGACGTGATTCAAAACCTTCAACCGCATTGTACAAAAACTCTTATAAAACCATGGGCGCTATTGACTCAGTCATGTTCAGTGGAGAATGGTCTGAACGTAGAAAAGAGTTTGCAGAAGTCATGGTAGCGAACGTGTGTAAACGATTTACGCAGATTAGTGATGGTTATAAAGCCAATCGTGATGCGTTTCTTTTCGATGTAGACAGAGGACTGTCATTAGTCGTGAATGCTGAGATTGAACATATTTATAAAACACGAGATTGGCGTATTGCACAAGTGAGTGGGTTAACTAAAGCCAATCTTGGTGAAACTAAACCTGAGCATCAACAATACCCATACAGTGAAGCATCTTGGGCATTTATTGGTGGGATTTTAGAGACCAATAAACAACTTTTAGGCGAAGATCAACAACCGAATGTAGCGACTATTGCTTATGAAAAGCACGGTAAAGAAGGTATTCATGCTGTGCAAGTAGCGTTAGCGTCTTCATTGGAAGCTTATAAAAATACACCTGTTGATCATAACTTTAATTTAAATGACATGATCCCAATATTTCAGGGATTGTTAGATGTTCAAAAAGCCTTTTACAGACACTTAGTGAGTCAAATTGGCGTATCGGCGAATTTAATTGATGCAGATGGCGATTGATACACCCTTAGCGTTATTCATGAATGGCAGTAGCCGCATATTCTGGGGTTACCTTATTGTTAGCACTGTCATTGCTATTGGTTGGTATGTCTTTAAAGTGGGGGCAATTTCAGCGCCCACGTTAAAGGCTTATTGGTTTAATGCTGACTCAAAATTAGATTACCGTTATTTTGTATTCAATTGGATATTCAAGGCATTATTTATAGTGCCTGTTCTCTTGTCAGCGAACACCGTTGCCCTATGGACATTGAATTGGTTGAGTTCGGTATCGGAGCCTTTATTTTTGTCTTGGTACTATCGCGATATTATGGTCGCGTATACCTTAAGTTTATTCGTGCTCGGTGATTTTAGCCGCTATTGGTTGCATCGCTGGCTGCATACCAATCGTTGGTTATGGAAGTTTCATCAGGTACATCATAGCGCTGAATCATTGAATCCATTGACCTTTTATCGTTTGCATCCGGTAGAAATTATGCTGTATGCATTACGTAATGCATTGGTTGCTGGTGTGGTGACGGGGATCTTTGTTTTTTGTTTTGGTGCACGGCTTAATCTTTATTCGGTATTAGGTGGGAATGCCTTTGTTGTCATTCTATTTTCTTTTACTGGTAACTTGAGACACAGCCATATTCGCTTAAGTTATGGGCGTTGGTTAGAGCGTTTATTAATATCGCCTGCACAACATCAAGTTCATCATCAACAGAAAAATATTCACAAAAACTTAGGTAGTGTATTAGCCCTATGGGACTGGGTATTTGGAACATTAAGGTTATCAAAAGACGTGCCTTTAGATCAAAAGTTTGGTTTAGGGCGAGGTAAAAGGGAAAAATTTGATGGCATTGTAAAAATTATTATTCAGCCATTTTTTGATATTTATAGAAGTATTAGACGGAATTAAAATGAAAAAACTATTTTATTGTTTATTAGTATTAGTCACTTGTAGCAACGCAGCGAATGCTGCCAATCAACTCACTGAAGCAGAATTAGGACAGATATTGTTTTTAGATACTGCCTTTTCTACTAACCGAACGATGTCTTGTTCGACGTGCCATGAACCTTCAAAAGGGTTTACTGACCATCGTGTAAATGCATCAAAAAACATCGTTTCGCTAGGCGATGATAGTGCATCACTAGGCTCGCGTAATACGCCGATGGCAGCCTATTCAAATACCTCACCGTCGTTTCATTTTGATGAGGTTTTAAAAGAATATGTTGGAGGACAATTCTGGGATGGTCGTGCCAATACATTAGCAGACCAAGCCATGGGGCCGCCATTAAACCCAGTAGAAATGGGCTTGCCTAATGCTGAAACATTAGTTGAACGTCTTAAAGAAAACCCTTTTTACGTGTCTACATTCAAACGTTTATATGGTGATAACGTTTTTGAACCATCATCTAAAGGTACAGTGTTACCGGCTTTTCAAGGATTTGCTAATGCATTACAAGCATTTGAAAATACTGAACAGTTTGCGACTTACGATAGTAAATATGACCGTTTTTTAAAAGGGGAATATGATCTAACAGTATTAGAAGATCTAGGTCGCACCTTATTTTTCTCAAATAACAATGTGAATTGTAATAGTTGTCATTTATTGAAAACAGAAGACAGTAAAAAAGAGCCTTTTACAAACCATCAATATCGTAATATTGGAGTACCTGCTAGCATCGATTTAATAAGTTTAGGGCATTTAAAAGCTGATTTTATTGACCATGGTTTATTAGAAAATCCAGCAGTAGACGACCCAAAATATGATGGTAAATTTAAGAACCCATCATTACGTAACGTCGCGGTTACTGGACCTTATATGCATAATGGTGTGTTTAAAGAATTGCGTACCGTGATGGAATTCTATGACCATTATAATAATGTTGAACGCTCTATTAACCCTGAAACAGGTAAACCTTGGCGAGCGCCAGAAGTGCCTACTACGGTAGACAAAGAAGATCTTACCGCACATGCATTATCCGATCGTAAAATCGACGCCTTAGTTGCTTTCATGAAAATCTTGACAGATAAACGTTATGAGCCGTTATTAGAAGCACAAGAAAAATTCGAAAAAGACAAGCTTGAAAATAAGAAGAAGGCGATTCACTAATTATCAAGCCCTCTTTACTGGTTAATCTCAGTCGCTTTCTGTTGTAAACCCAACAGAGCAACTATTATAAAATCACTATATCTATAGTAGTTGCTCTCTATTTTCTTGAACTGTCGGTTTATTTAACATTTTTCCTTTTTTACTTTTAAAAATTTTAATTAACCTCTTTAGTTTCAATTTATTATGATTTTTGCTTTTTATTTCTTTGTGGGTAGTTTTTGCCCAGTTAAATATTAAAAGAAAAAGTTAATGAGAAAAATCATCTCAATTATAGTGCCATTGTTATTTTCAATGGCTACACAAGCAACTGTCATTAGTCATAATACAATTGGGCAACAAGTATCTAGCTCTTATGCCATTGGTACTGTTACACAATATAACGATAGTTTATTTATATATTCAAATGGCGGTAAAAGTGATAGCAAAGTTGCCGCTTTTACTGGTACAGATAAGAGTGCTTTTGATAACATTTCAACGGGTAACGTAAACTCTGGATCTGCTTATCAAAATACCGTTACCGTGGATACTGGCTCAGTTTTTTCATTTGATTGGCTGTGGTATAGCGATGAAAAGTCAAATTCAACTTTTAATGATTTTGCCTTTGTTAACTTGAACTTAGGTGATCTAAATTGGCTTGCTGATACGTCGACAGCAGATTGGACAACAGGCAACTTTTCTTGGACTGCAACAGAGTCTGGTTTGTTAACTTATACCCTAGGGGTATTCAATGTTAATGACAATACTGTCAAATCAAAATTGGTAGTTAATAATATTTCTGTTTCAAATCCAATCTCAGTTCCAGCGCCTGCATCATTGGGGATATTTGCAGTAGCGATCCTTGGATTATTTGCTATTAATCGCCGTAAAAGAAACTTATCTAACAGCTAGATTAGAAAGTCAGAACATAAAAAAACCATTCAATTTGAATGGTTTTTTGTTTTCTGCTTTATTAATCTATTAACTTATCCGTTTGTATTTAATACGTGTTGGCTCAACAGCAGCTGCACCGTATGTTTTCTTCATCCATGCTTCATAATCACTGTAGTTACCTTCATAAAAGTTAACCTTACCTTCATCGCGGTAATCAATGATGTGCGTTGCAATACGGTCTAAGAACCAACGGTCATGCGAAATAACCATGGCGCAACCAGCAAAACCAAGCAGGGCATCTTCAAGTGCACGTAATGTTTCGATATCTAAATCATTGGTTGGCTCATCGAGTAACAATAAGTTGCCACCAGATTTAAGCAGTTTAGCCAAATGTAAACGTCCGCGCTCACCACCTGATAAATCACCTACGATTTTAGATTGGTCAGAACCTTTAAAGTTAAAACGACCTAAATAAGCACGGCTTGGTATTTCAATATTACCCACTTGAATAATATCGCTGCCGCCAGAGACTTCTTCAAAAACACTTAATTTATCATTCATGTGATCACGGAACTGATCAACACTCGCCATTTGTACTGATTCACCCACAATGATTTCACCAGAGTCAGGTTTTTCAGTGCCGTCTAACATTTTAAATAACGTAGATTTACCCGCACCATTGGCACCGATAATACCAACGATCGCACCTTTAGGAATACTGAAACTTAAGTCATCAATTAACACGCGGCCATCAAATGATTTAGTTAAGTTATTAACATCGATAACTTGATCACCTAAACGTTGGCCTGTTGGAATAAATAGCTCATTGGTTTCATTACGTTTTTGGAAATCTTGATTATTAAGCTCTTCAAAACGAGATAAACGAGCTTTGCTTTTAGACTGACGTCCTTTCGCGTTTGAACGAACCCATTCAAGTTCTTGTTCAATTTGGCGTTGACGTGCTTTCTCTTGTCCTGCTTCTTGTTTTAAACGCTCATCTTTTTGCTCTAACCAAGACGAGTAGTTACCTTCCCATGGAATGCCGTAACCACGGTCTAACTCTAAAATCCAACCTGCTACATTATCAAGGAAGTAACGGTCATGGGTAATGGCCACAACAGTTCCTTCATAATCATGTAAGAAACGTTCTAACCAAGCAACAGATTCCGCATCCAAGTGATTGGTTGGTTCGTCTAGTAATAACATGTCTGGTTTTTCAAGTAATAAACGACATAACGCAACACGTCGACGTTCACCACCAGACAGTACTTTAATCGGTTGATCCCAAGCTGGTAAACGTAGTGCATCGGCAGCACGTTCTAATTGATTATCAAGATTATGTCCGTCATGTGCTTGAATAATATCTTCAAGTTGTCCTTGGCGTTTTGCTAAGGCATCAAAGTCTGCATCTTCCTCAGCATAGGCTGCGTAAACGGCATCGAGTTCTGTTAGTGCAGATTTAACTTCAAATACTGCTTCTTCAACCACTTCACGTACATTTTTTTCAAGATCTAATACAGGTTCTTGTGCAAGGTAACCGATTTTAGTGCCGTTTAATGCGCGTGCTTCACCTTCAAATTCTTGATCGATGCCGGCCATAATACGTAATAAGGTTGATTTACCTGAGCCATTTAAACCTAATACGCCGATTTTAGCGCCAGGGAAAAAACTTAATGAAATATCTTTTAAAATCGTACGTTTAGGTGGAACGACCTTAGAAACGCGTGACATAGAATAAATGAACTTATCAGGCAATGCTTGAGCCATGGGGAATCCTTTATAATGAATAAAATAATTGTTAGCTATTGTAGAGTATCTACCAATCAACAAGCAACAGACGGTAATCGCTTAGGTAATCAAAAGTGATAAAAGTAGATTAATGATCAAGCAATTATAGCTTAGTGTGAAAAAGGATAGTGAGATCAGGTGAGTTGAGTTTGATAGTAATTAAAGCAAGCGTTTAGATTGAATAGGGCATCTCTATGTTTTTCTTTTTCAAAGTGATTAACTAAAATACTGCGAAGAAAAACAACTGTTAATAATTCAATTCTTATTATTTACAGGGGCTAGTTGAATTCAATTTTTTATAAATAGGTTATACAAAGCTTATTAAATATTTTTTTGCAGATTCAATCGTGGATAAAATTACCTTCGAGTTTTCGGGTATCCATATTGGCAGACACCATTGAGGATCTTTATTTTTCACACAAGAATAAGGTTGATAATTTCCATCGACTCTTTCATATATTATTTGTAGTTTATCAATATTAGGTAAATACTCTTCAAAGACAATTCTTGTTGAATTTTTTTGCTCAGTTTTTATCCAAATAGCGCCATATTTTTCAATCATAATTCTGGGCACAAAATAAAGCGATAATATTTCTCATTTTTATCCTTAATTATATTTTTTGTTAGACAATATTTATTATGATTATTTCTGCAATCTCTTCTGCTGAGTTTTTACAACTGATGAGTTGGTTTTCTTGATATTCTCCAAGATAAATATCTACATGACCTCGATCAGAATGAAGAGTAAATTGAACATAGTTATTCGAGATTATCACAGCCCAGCCCATTCCTGCTAACTGATAGTCAATAATTGACCATTTAGCGCCTAATAATTTCAAAACATCTATTAATTTAGCATCATAATCAGTCACTTTATTTGGTCCTTGTTCAATATTTTAAGGGGCATTTTTGTTGAAAGTAGCTTTTGCTCTTAATGAGGCGTTATAAAGCGACTATTTATGCTGCTAGTTAACTGTCCTAAATATTTTTTAGTAAATTGCTCATTAACTCTAAAAATTTTGTAAATAATATGTTATAAATCTGAATTCTACGAGTCATCCTCCTATTTGTTTTCTAAATAAATATCAGCCTGAATCATTTTTTTAAAAAAATAATTTATCAAGGGTTAGTAATGAGTTCAATGTCCTATCAGTATGTTAATCGACAACGTTATCGATTAACTCCAGAAGGAACTGTTGATCTGCGCTTGAGTGAAGATATTGTGATAAGTGAAGAACCGCTCAATATTGTATTGCATTGGAACTGCCCAAAGACGGGCAAGCAACTTGAAAAACCACTGATGGTAACAATGAGAACACCGGGGCAAGATGCCTTTTTGGTGACAGGGTTATTATTATCTTACGCGATAATTCATCATGCAGCAGATATCGAAAAAATCAGTTGTGAAGAGCATAATCAATGTGATGTTTATCTCGATAAACATATTCAATTCGATTGGAAAAGCTTAAGTCGTCAGTTTGTTAGCCATTCTGGTTGTGGAATTTGTGGTGCAAACGATGTTAAAAAGTTAGCACACACCTTTACACATAATATTGATGATAAAACTCACTGGTTGTCCATTAATCAACTCTTATCACTTTCTACAAAACTAAGAGAGCAACAAGCTTTATTTACCGCTACGGGTGGGGTGCATAGCGCGGGAATTTTTACCGTAGATAGTTGTTTGTCCGTTCAAGAAGATGTCGGCCGACATAACGCTGTAGATAAAGTCATCGGAGAATTGTTACAGCAAAGTTTGTTAGATAATCAGAATATATTAATGCTTAGCGGTCGTGTCAGTTTTGAGTTGATGCAAAAAGCAGTAGCGGCAAACATACCAGTAGTCGTTGCCATTGGTGCACCTTCAAGCTTGGCTGTTTCAGTCGCAAAACAATTTAATATCACCTTAATAGGCTTTGTGAGTGAATACACTTTTAATGTTTATCACGGTGATTTCCGTTTAATTAAAGCACAGTGTTAATCATTTTATTTATAACCATTTAATTTTTAATAACAACCATTAATCTAATTATCATAGGTAGGCCTTAATGACCGTTAAAAAATATACTGCAGCAGCTGGTGGATGGGGTTCACTAGCCAGTACAGCTAAACATTTATTACATAGTGAGAACGTCGCTAAAAACATATTAAATTTAATGAAAACCAATCAAGACCATGGGTTCGATTGCCCAGGTTGTGCTTGGGGTGAAGACAGCAAAAAAGATCGTTTCAAATTTTGTGAAAACGGTGCAAAAGCAGTTAATTGGGAAGCAACATCACGTCGTTTAACGCCTGAATTCTTTGCCGAATATTCAGTGTCCGCATTACGTAAACAAAGTGACTATTATTTAGAAGATCAAGGTCGCCTATCTGATCCTATGGTTTACCAAGCAGAAACAGACAAATACGTCGCTATTAGTTGGGATGACGCTTTTGCATTAATTGCCAAGCATTTAAATGGTTTAACCGATCCTAATCAAGCTGAATTTTATACCTCTGGCCGTGCTAGCAATGAAGCTGCTTTTTTATATCAGTTAATGATTAGAAAATTTGGCACTAATAATTTTCCAGATTGTTCAAACATGTGCCATGAAGCCAGTGGTTATGCTATGAAACAAGCGATTGGTGTCGGTAAAGGAACAGTAACACTGGAAGATTTCGACCACGCTGATGCTATTTTTGTTTTTGGTCAAAACCCAGGGACTAACCACCCGCGTATGTTGCATACCTTAAGTCATGCTGCTCAACGTGGTGCGAATATTGTGACGTTTAATACTTTAAAAGAGCGTGGTTTAGAGCGCTTTGCCAATCCACAATCGCCAGCTCATATGGTGTTAGGTGGAGAAACTAAATTAACTAACCAATATTTTACGCCTAATTTAGGTGGCGATATGGCTGCTGTGCGCGGTATGGTCAAAGTCTTACTAAAACGACATAACCAAGCACTTGAAAATGGCGACCGTGTCTTTAACATTAAATTTATTGAACAACACACTAGCGGCTTAGATGCTTATTTAGAACAAGTGGATGCCACACCTTGGTCTGACATTACTGCGCAGTCAGGTTTATCAAAAAAACAAATAAAATCTGCTGCGGATGTGTATCAACAATCAAAACGCGTTATTTTCACTTGGGCAATGGGTATTACACAACACAAACATTCTGTTCCAACCATTAATGAAATGACTAACTTACAATTACTGTTTGGCAATATAGGTAAAAAGGGCGCTGGTTTATGTCCTGTGCGTGGTCACTCAAATGTACAGGGCGACCGCACGATGGGAATTGATGAAAAGCCCAATAGTGTATTGTTAGATAACATAGAGAAAACCTTTAACTTTAAACCACCAGCAGAGCACGGACATAATGCCGTTCAAGCAGTGGAAGCTATGTTACGTGGTGACAGTAAAGTGTTCATTGGTTTAGGCGGAAACTTTGTTGCTGCAATGCCAGACTCTGAAATCACACGTCAAGCTATGAGCCGCTGTGATCTAACGGTTAATATCGCGACTAAACTAAACCGAACCCATTTATACCCAGGTAAAACCGCATTAATTTTACCTTGTTTAGGCCGTACAGATATCGATTTGCAACAAGGAAAGTCTCAAAAAATAACCGTAGAAGACTCATTCTCTATGGTGCATAGCTCTCAAGGTGTTATTAAAAGTGATATTCGCCAAATGCGTTCAGAACCCGCGATTATAGCTGGCATTGCGCAAGCAACCTTAGGAAGTTCGCCTATTAATTGGCTGGAAACGATTAAAAATTATGATTTGATTCGCGATTATATTAGCCAAACTATCCCAGGGTTTTCTGATATGAACCAACGCTTGCAAGCACCCGGCGGTTTTTATCTAGGTAATGCAGCAGGGCAACGAATATGGAATACAAATGATCAAAAAGCACAATTCCATAGCTCACCTTTACCCGATTCCATTGTGTCAGCATCACAACGAGCCTTAACTAAAAATCGTATCTTTGTGCTTCAAACACTGCGCTCTCATGATCAGTACAATACAACGATTTATGGATTTAAAGATAGATACCGAGGTTTAAGTGGTGATCGTAATATCATCTTATTGAATGAGAGTGATATCACTGCATTAGGGTTAGCCTCAGGTGATAAAGTCGATATCGAAGCATTATGGGGAGATGAAGTGGTCAGAGAAGTCACTAATTTTACAATACTGGCTTATGATATTCCGACGGGTAATGCGGCTGCTTATTATCCTGAAGCCAACCCATTAGTGGCGTTAGCTAATTACGGTGATTTTACGTTTACACCTAATTCAAAATCGATTGCTATTGTTATTTGTGCCGCGAAAAACCCTTTACCAGAACGTATTGTATAGAGGTAGTTTTAAAGCTTGAATTCCGCAGTATTTTCACTGAGTTTTTAAGTCGCAGTTTAATTAAAAAGGCAGTGAATGATTGATTATTTAGCTGATTAATCATTCATCTGCTTATTTTATTATTCCACATTATTATTCTTCACGTTCATCTCAGATATATTTCACATCATTTGCTCTATGCAATAGCACAAAGATTGCGTAAAATGCGCTACATCAAATTGACTTATACTTACAATTCCTAGCAGGAGATGCACATGTTTAACCGAGATATGAATATTGCTGATTACGATCCAGAGTTATGGCAATCAATGACTGATGAAGTACAACGCCAAGAAGATCACATTGAGCTGATTGCGTCAGAAAACTACACTAGTCCACGTGTTATGGAAGCACAAGGTAGTCAATTAACAAATAAATACGCTGAAGGTTACCCTGGTAAACGTTACTACGGTGGTTGTGAATATGTAGACGTTGCTGAGTCTCTAGCAATCGAACGTGCTAAATCTTTATTTGGTGCAGACTACGCAAACGTACAACCACATGCTGGTTCTCAAGCAAACAGTGCTGTTTACGCTGCATTATGTGCACCTGGCGATACTGTTTTAGGTATGAGTCTTGCTCACGGTGGTCACTTAACGCATGGTGCATCTGTTAGCTTCTCTGGTAAAGTTTACAATGCTGTTCAATACGGTATCAACCCAGATACAGGTGTTTTAGATTACGCTGAAGTTGAGCGTCTAGCGATTGAACATAAACCAACAATGATTGTTGCTGGTTTCTCTGCATACTCAGGTATTGTAGATTGGGCTAAATTCCGTGAAATTGCTGACAAAGTAGGTGCTTACCTGTTTGTAGACATGGCACACGTTGCTGGTCTTGTGGCTGCGGGTCTTTACCCTAACCCTGTACCATTTGCTGACGTTGTAACAACAACTACGCATAAAACATTAGGTGGCCCACGTGGTGGTCTTATCCTTGCTAAAGCGAATCCAGCACTTGAGAAAAAATTAAACTCAGCTGTATTCCCAGGCGGTCAAGGTGGTCCATTAATGCACGTTATCGCTGCTAAAGCGGTAGCATTTAAAGAATGTGCTGAACCTGCGTTTAAAGTGTACCAACAAAACGTGTTAGACAACGCTAAATCAATGGTTAAAGTCTTCCAAGATCGCGGTTACAAAATCGTATCTAACGGGACTGAAAACCACCTTTTCCTAGTTGACTTGATTGCTCAAGACATCACAGGTAAAGAAGCTGATGCTGCACTAGGTCTTGCTCACATCACTGTAAACATGAATTCTGTACCAAACGATCCACGTTCTCCATTTGTTACATCTGGTCTACGTATCGGTACGCCAGCATTCACTCGTCGCGGTGCAAACACTGCTGATGCCGCTGAACTAGCTGTTTGGATTTGTGACGTGCTTGATGCGATTAAAGATGAAGAAAAACTAGCTGCAACAATTGAAGCAGTTAAAGTTAAAGTTGCTAAATTCTGTGGTGAACACCCAGTTTACGCTTAAGTCTTAAATGACTCTCAATAGTCGGGTAAGTTAAGCTTGTTATAAAAACTTATTAAAACTATTTTAAGGCCGTAGTTAACTGCTTTAAATCCGTACTTGTTTAACAAGTGCGGATTTTTTTTGTCTAAAATTTACGTTCTATTTTACTTACATTTAACTGTGTTTATGTCTGGATGTATTTCTATTTCTGTGTGAGTGTATTTAAGAATGTCGTTAACACTGTCCTTGGTTAATAGATACGTACTTGATTAATAAACATATAGTCGCTAATAAATAATTATTGTTATCTTCTATCTTTGCATATTTTTTGCACAATCTTATTGTAGAGTAGCCAATAGTGTTAAATTTATTGGAGTACTTTATGAAAAAACTGATGCAAAAAGGTATGAAAAAAGCAACATTATTGATGGCAACTGTGGTTCTTTTGGCAACAACCGGATGTGCTCCTTTTTTCCACGATGGTCCTGGTGGCGGCGGTGGTCCTCGGTTTGCTGAACAGCAGTCGTATCTTTATGAAGGTAAAAATGAAGATGTACACCAAGTTATAAACGAAATGATCAGCCAGCATAAAGCGAATCAAGAAAAAGAAATTCAACTTGTTACGTCGTTAAACTAATCAAATTTTTAATGCCTCTTATTTCAATGCCTCTTATTTATAAGTACTACTTAAGAGGCATTACCTTACCAATATAATGCTAACTACTTATTCAATTTTTCATATCAATTTATTTATATGAACACTTCTCCAATACATTATAGGAGTGGCTTTTTCTGTGTGTAATGACGTCGACTAGTATGTATAAGTGGCATGTATTACATCTTTTTAGTTATTTTAATTTTAAAAAATTATTATAAAAAATAAATGTTAATTAGCTTTATTTTGATTTTATCAATAACATATCTTTGTTTTGATAAATGTGTTATTTTTCAACGCTTTTTTAAACCTAAATTCAATTTATTAGACTTAATTTATAAGGATTTTACAAGTGTATAATACCGCCGTAATGATATTCAACATTGTAGTAGTTATTATGATGATTTATTCATTGATCAACTATTTTTCACATAAATCAAATACAAAGCAAGCGGAAAAAAAAGCATCAAAACTTGCCAAAGAATTAAATAATTTACAAAGTGATGAAGTTGAGATTATTCAAGCGACCGCGGAAGAATTAGTTGTACTGGATCATTATTACAATATTGACACTAATGAACCTGCAACAATCATAGAGACGGATAGTGACGACATACAAATATCAAGCTTAACTGAGAACGGCCGTATTTCAGATTTAGTACTAACTGTTTTTGAAGCCAAAATTGAAATTCCATTTAACTTTCTCAATATATTAAAAAACAAGGGTATTTCTACCCCTGATAATTCTTTAGATCTTCCTAATCTTAAACTCGCAGTAATAGATGAAAAAATTTATCTATTATCTATCGGAGACTTAAGTTTGGTAGAAGAGTATCGTCAAGAAATTCCAGAGTTGAAAAAATGGGATAAAAAGCGTGAACTTGAAAAACAGGTCAGAGAACTTTCAAAAAATAACGTTCGGGGTCAAATAGATTCACTTCCATTGATTGTTACTGGTGAACGTGATGCAACAGAAAATGAAAACTGGTATTTTGATCCCTCTAATAAAGGAATTGCATATACCATTGTAATGGCTCTCATTTTTACCTTTGCGCCATTAAATGACCCTGAATTAGGTTTTATCTCACTGGCAGTATGCACTGCCACTTTTTTGATCGGTTTTATTATTTGGTATATATCAAATAAAGCAAAGAGAAAAAAATTCAAGGTCACGAAATTACGAGGGAAGTTTCATGAAATGGAGGAAAAAGAATATGGAGATTATGCCTATATTTATGATAATGAAAAAGTTGGAAAAACTACCTTTTCTATCCCAGATTATTGGCAATCAAAAAATAAATTTCCTTTGCAACAAGAAGTTAATTTTGAAGTGTTAAGTGGCACCAATGATATTGTCAGTATCGGTGATATTCACTCTTTAGAGAATAACTTTAAAACTCAACGTCCTACTCGAAAATACTTTCCATGGATGATAATAACATTAATTGTCTTTGCAATTAATTTATGTGTTGGTACAAACCTACAACAAGCTAAACTGGCTTTTCAAATGCTGTTTGCTCCCTCTGCTATTGAAATTAATACATTACAAGATTGGTCTTCCATTAAAGCAGGGCAGCACATAACAGCAAAAAATATTAATCGACAGTGTATATTAGTTAGCGAAGATACAGAGCCAAACGAGAGATGGACTGATATTTGTGATCAATTTAATATAGTAGATAAAGCCCCAAACACTGATTTCACTGCTGTCGCCAAACCAATTTTAGAGGACTTAAAAAAAGTCGTTGATACATTAACCTTCCCAACTATTTCAGATGCAGGATATGCTAGTTTCAACTTACGTATGAGATTAATAATTGCAATGCAAGGGGAGACAAATACTTCTGAGCCAATTCAACAAAGTTATATTGCTGAATATGATAGTAAAATATTATCCAGTTGGGCAAATTGGGTGGATAAAAATGATAAAGATAATCAGAAGATTAAAGATAAATTGCTTTCTATGTGGAACGTAATAAGTGACAAAGCTTGTACGGTTGATTGTTGGGATGAAATACTTCAAGGAGGCTCAGAAGAAAGCATGGGGTTATCATATGAAAGGCGCAATGAATTGTCAGCATTTAGCGCGGCAGTAGATAATTATGCCCAAAAAAAAACCAAAGAATTATTAATACAATGGAAAGACGCTTTAAATAGTGTAATGGCACCTGGAGAAAATAAAATTCAAGTTACTGCTGTTGGTATGGATACACCTCATGAATATTGGGATTCATTATTATATTCATATCAAAGAAATTATTTCAGGCGGAATAAAAGTGTTGAACTTATATCGACAATTATAAATTCGACTGAAGAATTACATAAAATGGAGTCAACCTCGATTATGTCTGTAGTGGTTAGTTCTATTCATCATGGTGAATCTGGCACTGAAATAGTTCTCGATTTAACTATGACAGACTATTTGTATATTAGTTATTTGATAAGAAGCGGTTTATTGCTTTTCATATTATTATTTGCACTCTGGATCACTCGAAAAGAGTTACATCCGCCAAAGTCGTAAAAAGAAAACATTACTATAATTTTATTTATATACTATGACTTGTTAACGACACAATGCGTCGTTAGCAAGTAGTTAACTATAACTTTGAGTTTTTATTAACTGCAGGTTAATAAAACCTATTTTTTCATTCTAGAAATGCTCAGTTAAATACTCAATTATTATAATAACTTTGAGTTATCAGCCATGCAGACTCTTCTTTTCTTAATCACTTCCTAGATCAGAATTTCAATAAAAACTCTCTTTAATTAGCCTTTATTCTCTTCATTGATGCAAGTCAATAGACCTTCTATTGTTCATAATTTAAGCTTGCTTGTTTAAATAATTAAGCGCCAAATGATCTATGCTTGATGGATGATAACGTCAGTGAAAATCTTTAAATTAGCTGGAGGACATATGTTAAATAACGATGATCGATATATCAGTAGTTTAAGTAAAGACACCTATGCAATAATTTTAGCCGGAGGTCGTGGGAGTCGTTTATTTGAGTTGACTGACCGCCGCGCTAAACCAGCGGTCTACTTTGGCGGTACATTTCGTATTATCGACTTTCCTCTTTCTAATTGTTTAAACTCAGGTATCGGTCGTGTTGGCGTCGCAACACAATATAAATCACATTCTTTAATTAGTCATATTCACCGCGGGTGGGGGACTTTTAAAGCTGATTTATCTGAATTTGTGGAAGTACTTCCTGCGTCCCCCCATAAATTAAACGATTGGTATACAGGTACCGCTGATGCGGTTTATCAAAATATAGATATTATTCGCAGCCATAAACCAAAATACATATTAATTTTATCGGGTGATCATGTTTACCGTATGGATTATGGTAAGTTGCTGATACAACATGTTGAGAATAAAGCGGATATGACAGTATGTTGTATTGAGGCAAGTGTCGAGGAGGCCGCGGGAAGTTTTGGTGTGATGTCGGTAGATGAAAAAAATAAAGTGATCGCATTTAATGAAAAACCAGCCAACCCTAAAGAAACGCCCAGTAAGCCAGGTGTGTGTTTAGCATCGATGGGTAATTATGTTTTTAATACAGAGTTTCTATTTGAACAGTTAAATAAAGATGCAATCAATCCTACTTCAAACCATGATTTTGGTTTAGATATTATTCCTTCTATTATTAAACAGTATGAGATCTTTGCTTATCCGATCGAAGACCCTGACGCGAGTAAACCGCCTTATTGGCGTGATGTAGGGACCATTGATGCACTGTGGGAGGCTAATATGGAATTAATAGAACCCAAGCCTCAATTCGATCTCTACGACCGATCATGGCCAATTTTTACTTACCAAAGTCAGCTACCGCCAGCTAAATTTATATTTGATAGTGCCACTCGCAGAGGGACTGCACTGGATTCAACAGTTGCTAGTGGGTGTATTGTTTCAGGTTCCACTATTCGTAAGTCGATATTATATTCGAGCGTACATACCCATTCTCATAGTGTCATTGAACAATCGGTATTAATGCCGGAGTGTGATATCGGTAAAAATTGTAAATTATTTAAAGTCATTGTCGATGCTAATTGCCGCATTCCTGCCGAGTTAACGATTGGTTACGACAGAGAAAAAGACATTGCGAGAGGATTTCGAGTCTCTGAAAAAGGTATTACCTTGGTCACTAGCGCCATGATTGAGGCACTAAAAAAATAGGATCACTATTTTCTGATATTTAATCTGCCGATATAACTCATTATGAAGAAAGCTGGTTCTTAAGAAAGATGATTATTAAGAAACTCATTATTAAGAAAGCTGATTAATAATATAAAAAAGGAACGAGGAGCTAAAAGCTCCTCGTTTATTATTCTCGCATTATTAATACTCAGTAAAACGGCTCAACTGTTGTTTAAAAAATGCATTTTCTTTTTGTAATGCATCTCTCTGTTGAATTAAATCGATAAGCAAGGCCACCGCAAGCCAGTCAATTTCTAAATCTTGGTGCAGCCGTACTGCTTTTTTTATCCAATAAACACTGGCCGTTTCAAACTCCCAATCAGGCTTTTTGTTGTTATCGGTAGCATCCGCGCTGATCGTCTTAGCAATGGGTTTAACAATACCGTTCTCAACGATTTCAATAATATGATGGCTTTCAATTCTTTCTAATTGACATAATTCACTGAGTGAAATGACCGTTAATCTGTGCATCATAAATATTCTCCCCATGAAACCCGAGGGTCAAAAGCTGATTTTTTTGCAAGCTCTTGCCATAACTGGTTTGCTTTATCATTGCTGACAGGCGGTATAATCACATTAATGATGACATAGAGATCGCCCAACTTACCTTTTCTTTTTAAGCCTTTACCTTTGACACGCAATTTTTTACCCGATTGAGTATTCGCGGCTATCGTCAACGTTACTTTGCCATCGAGTGTCGGCACGGTAACCTTAGTTCCCAGTGCCGCCTCCCAAGGAGCAAGTGGCAAGGTTAATATTAAATCATGTTTTTTTACATCAAAAAGGGGATGGCTGTTTACATGAATATGTAGATAAAGGTCACCCGGTTCACCTCCGCCATAACCCGGCTTTCCTTGGCCTTTAAGACGAATACGCTCACCATTAATAACACCTTGCGGTATTTTTATATTTAATTGTTTTTTAATCTGGCGTATTTTTCCACCTTCAGAAACAGGCAATTGATAGTGAACCGTTTTAATTTGTTGATGTAGTGTTTCTTGTAATGAAATAGCCAATTCTGTTTCAACATCTTGGCCTCTAGCGTGATGTGGTTGAGCTCTACCATTAAAATGGGATTGATCAAATCCACCATTAAATATGGAATTAAAAAAATCTGAGAAGTCCTGATCGGCGGCAGGATCTCCTTGAGAAGTATGATGGTTTTGTTGCCATCCAGGTGGAGGCTGAAACCCTTGGCTTGATTGATCTCCATATTCAAGCAATTCATCAAATTTTGCTCTTCTATCTGCATCCTTTAATACTTCATAAGCTTCAGCGATTTCTTTAAATTTGTCACCTCCACCTTCTTCTGGATGTAAGTCAGGGTGGTATTGTCGGGCAAGTTTTCGGTAGGCTATTTTAATATCTTTAACATCAGCATCTTTGCTGACTCCGAGTATTTTATAATAATCTTTGAATTCCATAAAACGACCTAAGAATAAAAGTATGAACAGTGTAAAACGTACTTTTAAGCTTACTCTTTAATTATTTTTTAATCACAAATTTATTAAATAATTAAATTTATAAAGGCTAGTTAACATCACACCAGAATGCGCAGGGTTATGATTAAATTGATAGATTTAACATGCAAATTAGTCTCTAAACTTTGTTGGAATAAGGCCTGCATTATTACTAGCACTATAGCTAAAACCTCCGCTCGGTTAGCTTGCTCAAATGACTTTATTATTTTTCTATGTAGGTGGTGGGCTTTATAGGCAAAAGGCAAGATCAGACCTGATTTTTTCTATTTTTTCAGATTGAGTCCGATCAAGCGATTATATCAAGGCCTTTTTTTTCAGCGAGTGATAGCATTTTTAATGCAGCACCTCTTGGTTTGCTGTCTCCTTGTTCCCATTTTTTTACTAATTTATCACTCACATTAAAATAACGAGCAAATACGGGTTGAGAAAGTTTATTTTTAAGTCTAAGAGCTCGAACTTGATCTGGCGTAAACTCATGCACACTAGTTAAACAAAGTGCATCAAACTTACGCATAGTCGTTTTATCTATCGCACCAGATTTTTGTAGGCCTTTAGCTGTTTTATGTACTGCTTTTAAAATATCACTCATTGTTTTCTACCTTAATAAGTTCGCCATTATTTACAAGTTGGTTTAGCTCATTCTGATCAAACCCTAGAAATTCTTTAGCTAACTCTTTTAGTGCTAATTTCTCTTTAGAATTAATATTCGCTTTGTCACTCTTGGCAAAGACATATAAGAAAAAATATTTATCGTTGATAACCGCTCCAATAATGGTTCGATAGCCGGCACTTTTTCCTTTATTGCCAGCAGCAATGCGTTTTTTATAAACACTACCACCTAAGTCTGCATCAAAAAGTCCTTGGCTCATTTCTTGACAGGCATTAATAAGATCATTATCAGATAAAACTAAGGTTTTTGTTAAAGAAACAAAAACCTTAGTTTTATAGATCAAAGTATACTCCAGTAGGGTATGATTTAAAAACAAATAAACTTGTATAAAAATTGAATTGAATTCAAGAAAAGTAATACCAAAATCGATTAAAGCTTTATCTCAATTTATTATCGCTCTTGAATTCAGTAACATGTTCATTGGTATAATAATAGTTGAAATATATTTGATTGTTTTGATAACTTAGATTCAAATAGTAAGTACAGAGGTTTTAGTTTATTTTCTTTTAAGTACCCAGAAAATTATCAATTGATAATTACTTGTCTGAATACTCATTCAATTTTGGTAAATTGTATCTCTTCGTGGAGTGATCATCTCAGCGTCCAATAAGGTAGACCATTGTGCAAGATAAAGTGATATTTTTGGCTATCAAAGTTAATGGGTGCCTTGCACTTTTTCTGGTCAGAGTGAGCCTAAGCCAAGCATCCTGTTTGGCATTTGCTAAAAGCAATGGATTATTTGGGAACGTTCAACGGTGGGGGAGTTGCAGCCACCTTTTGTTTTAGCTCGTCTGCGCTCGTCCAGTCTGTTTGATGTTTATTTACAGTGTTTTCGCCCTGTCGGCGAGTTCATTTTCTTTATACGAACAAAGAAAACAGAACCAAAAGAAACTCGCCCCAACTCGTTTTTTAATCTGAATAAATAACTACCTTCTTAACGCACCGCTCATACGCCACATCCATGTGGCGAACTGAGCTAGCAACGGCATCCATGCCTTAGCTTGCTAAAGGCACTCATTCATTCAGAAAAACTCAACGGAGGTGAATGGACGCAGCCAAGTTGAGTAAGGTTTTATTATAAGCAAAAAGCTAAAAGCCACTTTTTTATAAATAATCATTACCTACATACACCATAAAATCTGCTGTATATGCATCATCTGAAGAACCATCTGAGTGATTGTAGTTATACGGTAAAATAGAAATTCGCCAGCTCGACTTATTGTTGGTTACACATTCATGCATACCGAAGGCGCCAGCTTTCCATGCATTATACGCTAATTCGGCAAAACTATGTGTTTGTCTACCTAAAGCCTCCATTTTTAGAGTCCTAGAGAAAGAAACCCCTTTTGCATCAAGACTAAATATTTGTTTCGCACTATCTCGATAAACCAAGTTTAGGGTGCCACCTTGATATTCACAATATGCTTTTGCATTGTTCAAGGGTTTGTATAAATGGGTATCATTTAATTTGGTAAAGTAGGAGCGGAAAAAAATAATTTTATTTCCAATTTCACTACCATAAATTTCTGTCAAATGTGTTCTAAGTTGTTTTTCATGTGGATGATCTAATAAGCCTAACCCTGTTACGTCAAACTCTAAGGTTGAAGTAATAAATTCATTTGGAGATGAATACTCTTCTAGATCCTCATCACTAGGGACGGAAGACATATTTGTAGAACACCCAGTCATAGAACTTACAGCTAATATAATGAGTACTTTATTCATTTTAATTTCCTTATAATATTATGCAAAAATGAACTTAAATCTTATTTTCTACTAAGAATCGAATAGAGATTTGATGTAAATCTGCCTATATTTTCAATGGATAAGTGTAATGATTTAATTTTGATTAAACAACGCATAAAAAACAAATTATTCAATATGTTAAATGTAAATATAAAATTTTAATCATTTTAATGGGTGAAGTGATTCTGTATTAACAAACGAAATATGGAATGAATATTGAACTGTTTATAAAACAGTTCAATATTAAACTGAGGAGTAAAATATGAGATTTTGATTTTTAAATGCTGTTGCAGATAATATGTAATTGAAGCTTTATGCAGTAAAAAAATTAAAAATTAAAAATTAAAAATTAAAAATTAAAAATTAAAAATTAAAAATTAAAAATTAGGTCATGTACAAGAGTGAGTCATAGCTAGTTTTTTATAGGCTTGAATGGATGTTTTATATTCAATAGTTTATACGTTTTAATCTTGATAGGTAAGCTATCAAATTAGTAAAAAAATAAGAGGGTGCTATTATTGAATAATGAACAATAATTGCCACGATGCAACACCTTAAATTAACTGTAATAGGAATTGTTTTATGAATTTATTTAAATTATGTTTGATCAGTATCTTTTTTATACCTATGTTCTCTTATGGTATCGGCGGTGATGACCCAATTAACGGTATCGATATTATTATAAAGAAAAATCCTGGCTCAAAGCCAATTACAAATTTTTTTTTAGGTGATCATGTCATAAAAAAAGCAAATGCCCTAACAAGTAAAAAACGTTCTAATTATCTTACCAGAGCTATAAATGATCAGTTAAACAAGCAAACAGATGGGCAATTTAAAGGTAAAGAATGGCAGGGTGTACTATCCAAAAATATAAGCTCTATTAAGTGTTTTTCCTGTAAAGATGCTAAAATATTCAACTTTAAAACCAAAGAAGCTAGCTATAACATCCAAATAGTAATGAATAAGAGTGTGATAAATACAAAGCCTGGTAATGCTATTTTGAAAGAAAAAATTAGCTGGAATCCAGAAAAAGTTGCGCCTAGCAGATATTTTAAAAATCAAGAATAGTAAAAGAATGGGATCAGATTTTGTTTTTTCCTTTACAGTCAAAAGGTAAGATCTGGCCCTATTTTCTTACGATTTGTTGTTTCTTGGTCGAAAGATCAGATCGTGGAGTTAGCTTTTAGTTTAATTTTTATCCCGAGATCAGGTTAACTAATAAATATTAAATTTTTATTGTCGCTTCATAAATGCATATAAATCTTCCCACTTGGAATTCTCCATATGAAAAAATATGCAAATGCTGACCGTTATTATAAAAATATAGTTTTAACCCTTTTTTACTACCTTTATATATTGTTAATGAGCCTAGCTCAGTAACACCAAAATTTAAATCTAATATTATTTCTTCTATGTTTAGGGGGAATCTAATATTAGAGTTAATAAGGTCTTTTAGTGGTTTTAAGCTTCCTAAAGTAAAACTAATATTCTCCCCTCTAACAGAAAAGACAATAGTAATGTCTTTTTTGTTAATATCACCATCAAATAAATTTAGAGGTGTTTGATCGTAAAAATTATACATTTTGAAAGGCCTGATGTTTATTTACAGTGTTTCTGCTCTGTCGGCGACTTTACTTTCTTTCTGCCAGCAGAGAAAATAAGCAAAGAGACTGACTCCGATCGTTTTTAAATCTGAATAAATGACTACCTTCTTAACGCACTGCGCATACGCCACGTCCATGTGTGAACTGAGCTAGCAATAGCATACATGCCTTATCTTACTTGGAGGCAATCATTAATTAAGAAAAACTCAACGGGAGAGGGAACGTAGCCATATTGAGCAAGGTTTTTATTGTAACTCTTTGATATTTCTTATTTCAATGAATGGGTGCTGAGATGGTCACTCCACGAAGGCATCACAATGTGCCAAGATTGGATAAGTGTTCAGCAAATCAATCTAACCATGGAGTGACCAAAATGAAATGTAGCGTAATTAGTATCGACCTAGCAA
>NZ_CBRF02000017.1 GCF_000470315.2 Psychromonas sp. SP041 | reverse complement strand
TTAAAACAGAATGGATGCCTAAGTTAGGTTATTCAGATATGAATACAGCGAGGCTGTCGATTAGTGATTATATAAATGGCTATTACAATCGATATCGCCCACATCAGTTTAACGGCGGATTTTCACCGTTAGCAGCAGAGAAAGAAAACGTAAAAACCTCTAACAAGATGGCCAGTTTTACTTGACCACTGCACTATACCTTCAAAAGAGGACAGTCCGTTGCTCTACCAACTGAGTTAAAGAGGAATGGTTCTATTTGTTAGTCTGTTGAACAGTTTCTAAATTTTAAGCAAAAAAAAGCCTACTCATTGAGTAGGCTTTTGAATGTGGCTCCTCTTGCTGGGCTTGAACCAGCGACACACGGATTAACAGTCCGTTGCTCTACCAACTGAGCTAAAGAGGAATTGTAAACTTCTCACTATTAAATCTAAATACGAATTAACAGTGTCTCTATCGCTCTACCAACTGAGCTAAAGAGGAATTGTTCTTTTAAGTCTTCAAATTATCAGACTCGTTACACTCGACATAATCAAGTTTAACTAAATGTGGCTCCTCTTGCTGGGCTTGAACCAGCGACACACGGATTAACAGTCCGTTGCTCTACCAACTGAGCTAAAGAGGAATTGTAACTTTCTCACTGTTAAATCTAAATAAAAATTAACAGTGTCTCTATTGCTCTATCAACTGAGCTAAAGAGTAATTGTAACTTTCTTACTATTAAATCTAAAAACAAATTAACAGTGTCTCTATTGCTCTATCAACTGAGCTAAAGAGGAATTAACTTTTTAAGTCCTTGGACTCGTCACACTCGATATAATCAAGTTTAACTAAATGTGGCTCCTCTTGCTGGGCTTGAACCAGCGACACACGGATTAACAGTCCGTTGCTCTACCAACTGAGCTAAAGAGGAATTGTTCTTTTAAGTCTTCAAATTATCAGACTCGTTACACTCGACATAATCAAGTTTAACTAAATGTGGCTCCTCTTGCTGGGCTTGAACCAGCGACACACGGATTAACAGTCCGTTGCTCTACCAACTGAGCTAAAGAGGAATTGTAACTTTCTCACTGTTAAATTTAAACACAAATTAACAGTGTCTCTATTGCTCTATCAACCGAGCTAAAGAGGAATTGTAACTTTCTCACTGTTAAATTTAAATACAAATTAACAGTGTCTCTATTGCTCTATCAACCGAGCTAAAGAGGAATTATAACTTGCTATGGTTTTATATAGCTAGCCTTCTATCATATCAATTGATTATATAATTGATAGTGTAACCAGAAACTTATTTGCTTCAGTCACGTTAAAGACGGGCGCAGTATATTTTTTGCGTTTAATCATGTCAACAAAAAAGGTAGATAAAAAAATTGGTTGCTGATAATTCAAGCAACCAATCACAATTACGGGCTAATTCGCCCTTTTATTGTTCAATATTAGAGCTGGTTAGATATCCCACTTAATACTTTTATTTATTTTTTCTTTCATCATTTCAAGTGGCTCGTCCGGTTCGCCGACAATAACGACACTTGCTTTACCAACCTGTTCAGAAATACCTTTAAGGTGTTTGTTGCTAAATTCAGCTGATGGTGTGAAGTTTGCACCTTCAGGTACAACAAATACGGTAACACGCCCTTTTTCACCTTTAAATATCATGTGTAAGGCTGAAGTACCTTCAAAGCTACAATAGTTAACAAACATCACTTCGCCTAGACCAGATTCTGCAGTACCACCATAAACGGCTAATTTAGCATTAACAGTTTGTAATGTAGCATTCTCATTTGCTTTGGCAGTTAAAAAATATTCTTGTTGTACATGCTGTAAAGCAATCGTTCCAATATCTGATGGTCCACTATGCTCAGTTAAGCTATTTAGCATAGGTAAACTTAAACCAATCACAAATGCAATTGATGCCGCGATCGCGACATGCCAACGAGCACTCATATTTTTATCACGTTCCAATGCAAAGCTTTGCTCTAACATGATCTTATCCGTCAGATCATCTGGCACTTCAATCTGTAAGCTATTTTTTAATAGTTTATCGAATGCTTTTGATTCATCTATTAATTTTTTTGCACTATCGGACTCTGTTACACGTGATAAAAACTGTTCTGACTTATCATTTGGCGTCGCTATTGCAGTATGACGAAATAAAATATCATCCATGCGCTTCTCCATTATTATTAATCTCTACTTTTAAGTTAGTTTTAAGTAAATTCTTTGCTCTAAATAATCGCGTTAAGACGGTGTTTTTATTTAGATCTAATTGTGTTGCTATTTCTTCAGCAGTAAAACCGGCAATAAGTTGTAATAATAAAGGTTCTTTATATTCAACCGGTAAAGCTGCTATTTTCTGTTGAATCAACTCTTGGTCATATGGACTAGAATTTTCTTCCGCTGCTATTTCATAATCATCTATATCAACTAATGATAATTGCTTACGTTCAAAGCGCCTTGCATTTTCTCGCCTTAAAATAGTGAATAACCATGCTTTTGCTGATTTATCATCTAATAAGCTATCAATATTTTTCCACGCTCGTAAGCAAGTTTCTTGTACCAGATCTTGAGCAACCTCAGGATCACGGCACACCCAGAATGCATAACGGTATAAATCCGTACTATACACATTCACTAATGATTCATATCGTTTTTGTTTTCTATTCATATCCTTAAGGACCGCGCATGACTCACTTTTATTTCGCTTTGATGTAAAAAAAATCATTATTTTCCTTAATTATTTACTTTAAGCCCAAAACAATGAGCCTATATATAAGTTTTTTTCTTAATAAGTAGTGTTATCACTGAACGACGAAACACCTTAAAATTTGAAGCTTTTTAATTTAATTTAAATTTTTTAATAATTTTGAAATTTTTTCTAAAAAAAAACGGTATCTATTGGTATAGCTAAAAAATAGAATTAAATAGGTCAAAGAGATAACTGTACTTTCCCTATTATAAAATAAACTTTCATACTGACTAAAACTTGGCTTTTTTATTTAATATTATATTGACTAGAGCTTATTGAGGAATAATAGTAATCTAATTTTTCAATAGAAATTGGTAAGCCATATAAGGACATTTCTACATAAATAAATTTAGCATTATGATCAATAACGAGAATCTTTTAAATAAGTTAAAAATTAATAATAGCACTTTGAGTAAGAAGAAAAATCACGCTTTTATAACAATTTTAAAATTGTATTACCCAACTACCTACTTTTAAATTAAATACAGATTCTATTTTCTTTCTACTACCCAATTTATTTAACGATTAGAAAGTCGTAATGTACATCAATTGCTTTTCCTTCAACTTCTATTATCATTTTCAATTGCCACAACATTCTATCTTCAGTACAAACACCAATCATGCTTTTAGCATGAAATTGAAGCTCTCCACCTTTTTTTGTTATAGGAGAGAATTTAATAGGGATTTGTCCCATAAACATGGTTTTACCCACTATTTTAGCACTCATGACTTGCCAGTTTTTAGCTTCACTTTTTAGTGTTAAGTTATACCAATGTTCAGGTACGATCTTTCCTTCATCAACAGATAAAACGAAGTTTCCTAATATTGAATTAAAAACACAGGGTTGAGAAAGATCACAAATTGTTTCATCAAGCTTTAACCCTTGCTCATCAGTTTTAGACTTATCCGTTTCTATTTCAGATAAATCAATGGTTCTCCAAATGAATAAACCAATCAGTAAACTAAGCATACTAACTAGTTGAATCAATCTACTTTTTGTAAGCATTGCAATTCCTTGTAAAAATAGTGGTTAACGCGCATTTTTTAAAACAAACATTAATTTTATTGACATTAAATCAATGGAAATCTGTTCATTTTTTTAATTGTCGCGTAAACTTCGGTCCAAATATAAATGTTTTCAGTTTAACTTTAAAACATTTATGTTGAATACTTATTTTTACGTCATAACGAACGTACATTGTAAATACATGCATGGAATCAACACAATGACAACCGCAACCAATATCCAACCTGACTACAACATGAAAGTAGTTCGTCAGTTTACACTTACCACCATTCTTTGGGGTATCGTTGGCATGAGTGTAGGGGTGCTTATCGCCGCTCAACTCGTATGGCCAGCTTTAAACTTCGATACACCTTGGCTTACTTACAGTCGTTTACGCCCCCTTCATACCAATGCTGTTATTTTTGCATTTGGTACGTCTGCGTTAATGGCCACTTCATTTTATGTCGTTCAACGCACCTGTCAAACTAGACTGTTTGGTGGTCCGTTAGCCTCTATCGTGTTTTGGGGATGGCAATTAGTAATTTTATCTGCTGCTATTTCATTGCCTTTGGGTTACACAACGTCAAAAGAATACGCTGAATTAGAATGGCCAATTGACTTGCTTATTACTGTCATTTGGGTGCTTTATGCTACGGTTTTCTTTGGCACAATGGCGATACGTAAAACGTCACACATTTATGTTGCGAATTGGTTCTTTGGTGCGTTTATTTTAACAGTAGCGGTATTGCACATTGTTAATAGCATGGCAATTCCAGTTTCAATGTCATCGATGAAATCATACTCTGTTTACGCGGGTGCAGTTGATGCGATGGTACAATGGTGGTACGGCCACAATGCCGTTGGTTTCTTATTAACAGCTGGCTTCCTTGGAATGATGTATTACTTCGTTCCTAAACAAGCAAACCGCCCTGTTTATTCTTATCGTTTATCAATTATTCATTTTTGGGCATTGATTGCCGTTTATATCTGGGCTGGTCCACATCACCTTCATTACACTGCATTACCTGATTGGGCTCAATCATTAGGTATGGTGATGTCACTGATCTTATTTGCTCCATCTTGGGGTGGCATGATCAATGGTATTATGACGCTATCTGGCGCGTGGCATAAACTACGTACAGACCCTATTTTACGTTTCTTAGTTGTTTCTCTTTCTTTCTACGGTATGTCTACGTTTGAAGGACCAATGATGGCGATTAAAACAGTTAATGCTTTATCGCATTATACTGACTGGACAATCGGTCACGTACACTCTGGTGCACTAGGTTGGGTAGCAATGGTTTCAATTGGTTCTATTTACCATTTGGTGCCACGTTTATTTGGTCAACAAGGTATGTACAGCACGGCATTAGTTAACTTGCACTTCTGGTTAGCAACTGTTGGTACTGTTTTATATATAGTAGCAATGTGGATTTCTGGTGTTATGCAAGGGCTAATGTGGCGTGCAGTAAATGCAGACGGTACATTAACGTATACCTTCGTTGAATCATTAGAGAAATCTTATCCGTTCTATGCATTACGTTTCCTAGGCGGTCTCATCTTCTTAACTGGTATGTTTGTAATGGCTTACAATACATTTAAAACAGTGACTGCAGAAGAAGGCTCTATCAAGCCTCAAGAATTAGCTTAGGAAGGAGTTGATAATGAAACACGAATTTATTGAAAAGAATGTTGGGTTATTAGCAATCCTTATTATCATTGCGATTAGCTTTGGTGGATTAGCACAAATTACGCCGTTAATATTCCAAAAAGAAACCAATACACCGGTTGATACATTACGCCCATACACAGCACTAGAAATGGAAGGCCGTGATATTTACATTCGCGAAGGTTGTAGCGTATGTCACAGCCAAATGATCCGACCTTTCCGCGCTGAGACTGAACGTTACGGTCATTACAGTATGGCTGGTGAAAGTGTTTGGGAGCATCCATTCCTATGGGGCTCTAAACGTACTGGACCTGATTTAGCACGTGTAGGTGGTCGTTATTCTGATGCTTGGCATGAAGTTCATTTAATGAATCCTCGTGATGTAGTATCTCAGTCAAATATGCCTGGCTTCCCATGGTTAGCAACTGATTTGTTAACAGGTGAAGACACTGCTCGTAAGTTAGAGATTTTCAACATGTTGACTAAAGGTCAAGGTCATAAAGATGAAAGTGGTGTAATACAGCCAATCTATACTGAACAAGACATTGCAGGCGCAAAAGCGGCAGTTGAAGGTAAAACTGAGATGCAAGCATTGATTGCATACTTACAATCACTTGGTCATGCGTTTAAATAATTAAAGTTAGTGCCTAGTAATAGGCACTTTAGGCTACTGGAGGCTATATGGATTTTGGCACTTTTAACGGATTATATACATTATTTTTAATTGTTATTTTCGTTGGGTTAATTTTATGGGCCTACAGTAAAAAACAAAAACAGTCATTTGAAGAAATGGGTAATTCTATTTTAGATGATGATCTGGACTCAACACAGTATGAAAGCACCTCAAGCGAACATACAGGAGCTAAAAAATAATGAGCATTTTTTGGACAATATGGATATCTGTCATCACATTAACCGTCATCATCGGTTGTGCAGTACTTCTAAAAGCAGCAAATACGAATAATACGGGTGTAAAAGAAGGCGAACCAATGCCGCACACTTTTGATGGTATTCAAGAATTAAATAATCCACTGCCTAAATGGTGGGTCGGTTTATTTTGGTTTACGATTGTTATCGCGTTAATTTACTCAATTGCATTTCCAAGCTACACAGCAAACTGGAATGGTTTTTTAAATTGGACGAGTGCAGATAAAAACGTTACAGATATAACAACACTTGATGCACGAGCAGAAACATCAAAATCACAATACCAACGTGAAATAGATGCTGCAGAAATTAAATACGGCGAAGTATTTAAACAACTCGTTTATACCGATGCTGGTGTTTATAAAGACATCGAAGTGATTGCTAAAGATTCTGAGGCAGTAAAAGTAGGCCAACGTTTATTCTTACAAAATTGTGCTCAATGTCATGGCTCTGATGCGCGTGGTAGTAAAGGCTTTCCAAATCTTACTGACGATGATTGGTTGTATGGTGGTGATCCATTAACAATCAAAGAAACATTAATGAATGGCCGTAACGCAGCAATGCCAGCTTGGAAAGATATTCTAGGCGAAGAGGGTATAAAAGAAGTAACAAGTTATGTACTACAACTGAGTGGTCGTCGTGTGAATGACATTGATGCTCAAGCTGGTGCGGAACGATTTGTGGTTTGTGCTGCATGTCATGGTGCTGACGGCAAAGGTTTACATGCATTTGGTGCTCCTAACCTTACGGATAAAGTGTGGTTATACGGTGGCTCACGTAAAGCAGTTGAAGATACATTAAACAATGGCCGAAATGGTGTAATGCCAGCTTGGAAAGATGTATTAGGCGAAGATAAGATTCAACTAATCTCTGCTTTTGTTTACTCTTTATCACAACCAAAATAAGTTAAATTTATTCGCTATTTAGCGTATTGAATCGAACATTTAAAGCCTCGTTAATCGAGGCTTTTTTATAGCTAAAATTCGTCATAAATGCTAGATTATCGCGTATTGCCTCCCCCTACTTTTAATAACAGGAATTGTCATGCAAACAGAAGTAAAAAAGTCTTGGTTTAAACAATTTTGGCCTTGGTTTTTAATTATTTTACCAATGGCTGCCGTTGTTGCCGGTATCAGTACTTTTATTATCGCCTCTGATAATAAACCCGATATGGTTGTTGATGATTATTATAAAACTGGCAAAGCAATTAATGCAGACTTAAGCTTATTAACTAACGCTAAAAAGTTAGGCCTTTCTGCTGAAGTCGTACAACAAGCAGATGGTTTATTAATCAAAATGAAGGGGTTAGAAACAAACACCTCAATCAGTTTTTCTTTATTTCATTCAACTCAATCTAAACGCGATAAACTTTCAATGCTAACCGCTGATGCGCAAGGCAATTACCATTATGAAACAGATCAACCATTAGAAGGTAAATGGTCACTTCGCCTTGAACCCTTTGATAAGAAGTGGCGCTTAGAAAAGAAAGTGGTTTTTCCATCTGACAAAATAGCATTGTAAATGCAACAGGTAAGCCAATGCTTTCATTGTGGAGAGCCTAACCCAGCCAATTCGATTTTTCAGGTTCTTATTAATGGAGAGCAACAAACAATGTGTTGCCCAGGTTGCCAAGCGGTAGCACAAACCATTGTTGATAGTGGTTTAAGCTCTTATTATGAACATAGAACAGAAGTTGCAGCTAAAGGTGAATCGTTAATCCCAGATGAACTGCAACAACTTGAACATTATGATATTGAACAAATTCAACTCGACTTTATAAAACAAAATGGCAACACCACTGAAATAACATTAACTGTTGAAGGCATTAGTTGCGCTGCTTGTGCTTGGCTCATTGAAAAGCAATTACGTTTTTTACCTGGCCTTATTTTTGTTAATGTGAATACCACTTTAAACCGTGCTGTGATTCGTTGGGATAATGAACAGCTGGTACTCAGTAAAATACTAGAACAAATCCAACGTATTGGTTACAAAGCCTACCCTTTCCAAGTTAATCAACAAGAGTTGTTTTATACTAAACAAGTAAAATCTTACTTACGTAGGTTAGGGCTTGCGGGCCTTGCAACTATGCAGGTAATGATGTTTGCGATCGCCTTATATGCTGATTTCTTTTCAGGTATGCAACAAGAGTTTATTACTTACTTCAGGTGGGTTAGCTTTATTCTTGCAACACCGGTACTCTTGTATAGCGCACAACCTTTTTATGTAAATGCATGGCGTAATATCCGCAATAAAACATTAGGCATGGATATTCCTATTTCTATTGCTTTATTAGGTGCCTATTCTGCCTCCGGTTATGCAACTATCGTAGGGAGAGGAGAGGTCTATTTCGAGTCTGTCTCGATGTTCACCTTCTTACTATTATTAGGGCGTTTATTAGAACTCCGAGCTCGTCGTAAAGCATCTGAAACCAGTAGTAATTTATTACGTTTGCTTCCCTCGATGGCGACATTATTAGAAAAAAATGATGGTATTATTAGCCATCACTTAACCCCCGCAAAAACACTCATACCAGGGCAATATATACTCGTTAAGCCAGGTGAAACTATTGCAATTGATGGCATCATTATTGATGGGAAAAGTAGTATTGAAGAGTCAATGCTTACTGGTGAACATTTACCTGTTTTTAAAAAGTCACAAGATAATGTTTATGCAGGTACTGTTAATATTAGTAGTGTATTAACCATTGAAGTGGTGAATATAGGTAACAACACGCTTATTTCAGACATCATACAATTACAAAATAGCGCACAGCAAAATAAACCTCAAATCGAAATAATGGCAGATATCGTATCACGTTATTTCGTGGCAGCTTTATTGTTGGTAGCAACCCTGACTTATATTGGATGGAGCCTTATTGATCCTGACCAAGCATTTTGGATCACTTTGTCGGTACTGGTTGCCACTTGCCCGTGTGCATTATCTCTTGCAACACCAACTGCGTTAACCTGTGCTACTGCGCAGCTTAATAAACAAGGCATTTTAATTAAGCAACATCACGTATTAGAAACGGTGAATAAAATACATCATGTTGTTTTTGATAAAACAGGCACGTTAACGCAAGGTGATTTTAAATTGCTTAATACGCATCTACCCGCGCCAGGCCTTACAAATTACCAATATAATAAACAACAATGTATTAATCTTGCCGCAAATATTGAAATGAACTCAGAGCACCCTATTGCAGTTGCTTTCACTCAATTAAAAAGCCAAACTTTAATATTAAACAATATTGAAAATATTCCAGGGCAAGGCTTACAAGCAACTTGGGAAGATAGTGGTCAAAAATCACAAGTGAAATTAGGTCATGCAGCGTTCTGTGGAATGACTAGAGAACTAAGTAGCCAAGAGTTATTGATCTATTTGACTGTGAATCAACAATTAATTGCAACCTTTGAGTTAGGTGATGAAATACGTGAATCAGCAATGGATTTAGTTAGTTTTTGTCATAAAAACAACTTAGAAACCACCATGTTAACTGGTGATATTTCAGATAAAAGTGAACAAGTCGCTAAGCAACTTAACATTAAAAATGTAGTCAAAGGTGTTAGTCCACAACAAAAATTAGCGCATATCGAAACGTTACAACAATCGCAGCAAGTTATGATGATTGGCGACGGTATCAATGATGCACCGGTATTAGCAGGTGCCCATATTTCTGTCGCATTAGCTAGCGGTACTGACATTGCTAAAAATAGTGCTGACGTTATTTTATTAGGCTCTGATTTACGTAAAATAAACCTATTAACGACTAATGCTAAGCAAACAACACGTATCATTAAAGAAAACCTAGCTTGGGCTATCGGATATAACTTAATCATAGTCCCTTTAGCGGTGATGGGCTTAGTTCCTCCCTACGTCGCGGTCTTAGGTATGTCTTTTAGCTCATTAATTGTAGTGAGCAATTCATTAAGGTTATTAAAATGAATATTATCTATGTATTGATTCCGATTGCAATGATCTTTGTATCCATTGCTGTATTAGTATTTTTTTGGGCCGTTAAGTCTAATCAGTATGATGACCTAGATAGAGAAGGTGTAAATATTTTATTTGATGAAGATGTACAACCATCAAAACCAATGAAAAAAACGCAGGCAGATATTGAACACTCTGAAGGAAAGGTATCTAAAACAACTCCCTTGAAAATAAGTGATATAAAACCAGATGCTCATTAATGACTTTTTAAGTGCTTTTTTAATTGGTTTACTAGGTGCTGGGCATTGTATTGGCATGTGTTCAGGGATTGCTAGTGCACTGAGCTTTTCAATCAACCCTGATCAAAAAAATGGATTACTTTCATTACTACTCTATAACTTAGGCCGCATAACGAGTTATTCAGTGGCAGGGTTTATCTTCGCAGCCAGTAGCAGTGTATTAATTATCTGGATGGGAGGCAAAGAATCCCTTATTTATTTACGTATTATCGCTGCCATCATGATGCTGTTATTAGCATTTTATATTGCTAGATTATGGAATGGCTTAATAATAGTAGAGCGAGCCGGACAATTTTTCTGGAAATTCATAAAACCTTTAGCACAATATTTTTTGCCGCTAAAGCACCCTGCTTTAGCTTTCCCTCTCGGATTTTTCTGGGGTTGGTTACCTTGTGGTTTAGTTTACTCATCTTTGGTCTGGGCAATTAGTACGGCGAATGGGCTTAATGGTTTAGTGATCATGCTGGGTTTTGGTTTAGGTACATTACCTGCCATGATGCTAGTGGGCTCTTTAAGCCATCAATTAAAAAATATTCTCAATAAAAAATGGTTTAGATATAGCAGCGGATTAATATTGGCACTATTTGCTTTTCAAACTATTTATATCGCAATGACACAATTATATTAGTAGTTAACCTCAGTTCTGGATAAGCAAAGCGATACGACACCGCGATTTCCACAGGTTTATGGGTTAAATTATCTATCAATAACCAGCTATTGCTCCAATAATTCTCCTTGAGCGATGCAAAATTAACGGCACTGTACAATAAAAATCATAACATAATGATTTTAAATATAATTCTTCTTTCATTAATCAGAATTGAGGTTTGTGAATACCTCTATTAAACCTAATGTTTCGAAAATACTGACCTAGGTAAGCAACTTTGTGATTAACAATTTCAAAGCCACTTTAGAAGGTGTTAGTATCACTACAAACCAATAATATTTAAGAGCTAATTATGGATAAAAGTAACTCAAGTCGAGCACAAACAGGCGCTAATTCAATTCACTGTCAAGATTGTAGTATTAGTCAATTATGCATTCCTTACTCTCTTAATGAGACTGAATTAGATCGTTTAGATACTATTATCGAACGTAAGAAACCAGTTCAAAAAGGCAGTGAACTTTTTAAAGCCGGCGACAACATGAGATGTTTATATGCCATTCGTTCTGGTACTTTAAAATCTTATACGATCACAGAGCAAGGCGATGAACAAATTACAGCTTTCCATCTCGCTGGTGATTTAGTCGGCTTTGATGGAATTAGTACAGGTACACATCCAAGCTTTGCACAAGCACTTGAAACGGCGATGATTTGTGAAATCCCCTATGACACTTTAGATGAATTGTCGACAACGATGCCTAAATTAAGACAACAAATTTTACGCTTAATGAGCGCTGAAATTGTCGGCGATCAGAATATGATTTTATTATTGTCGAAAAAGAATGCAGAAGAAAGATTAGCTTCATTTATTCATAACTTATCAGTTCGCTTTGCTGCTCGTGGTTTCTCGCCAAAAGAGTTTAGATTATCGATGACACGCGGTGATATCGGTAATTACTTAGGTCTAACCGTTGAAACAATTAGTCGTTTATTAGGTCGCTTCCAAAAAAGTGGCATGATTGCCGTTAAAGGTAAATATATTACTGTATTAGATAATGCTCAATTATCTGAATTAGCAGGATCACTCGTTTAAAATCAACAAGCTCTTATCTACTACACAACTTGCCAGAAAATAAATTAATTTCCATTTTCTGGCAGATATCACTATCCGTTTGCCCTTATTTGATCTAAGTTATAGTTATATAGATTATTAAAAATTGGAGGCTAACATGCTTAAATACCGTAATATTTTAGTTTATATAGATCCAACACAGGAAGAGCAACCCGCTTTACAACGTGCAATTGAAATTGCGGAAAAAGAAAAAGAGATTAAAATAACTTTATTCTTATCCTGTTACGACCTTACCTACGAAATGACCTCTTTAAGCTCTATGGAAGAACGTCAAGCGATGCAATCTTTAGTTATACGTGATAACAAAGAATGGTTAGAAACGCTTGCTGCACCTTATAGAGAGCAGGGCCATACCATAAACTGCCAAGTGCATTGGCATAACCGCCCTTTCCAAGCGGCCATTCAGTTAATACTAAAAGAAGGTTATGATTTATTAATAAAATCGACCCATCCGCATCCTCGACTTAGTGCCATTTTATTCACGCCGACAGATTGGAATTTATTACGTAAGTGCCCAATCCCATTATTGTTGGTTAAAGTTAAATCCTGGCCTGAAAATGGTAATATTTTATGTGCTGTAGATTGTAAAAGTATTGAAGATCCAGATCATCATAATTTGAATGAGGCTATTTTAGCCGAAGCGAATGACATCGCAGAAATGGTAAAATCAAATGTCCACGTCGTCAATGCTTATCCTAGTCCACCAATGAATATTATGATGGAGCTACCTGAATTTGATCCTATTCATTATGAAGACGGATTAAAGAAATTCCACCAAAAAACATTAAATGATTATGCGAATAAATATAATATCGAAACGCAAAACATTCATTTACGACAAGGTTTACCGGAAGATGCTATTAGCGATGTAGCACAAGAAATTAAAGCAGAATTGGTTATTTTAGGAACGGTGGGCCGTTCTGGTATAGGCTTAACACTATTAGGCCACACTGCAGAACAAGTCATTGATAAGCTAGACAGTGATTTACTTGCCCTAAAACCAGATGGGTTTATAAGCCCAATAAAATTAGAATCATAATTGTTCGCTTTTGACATAACCTAAAAGCGTCTAAAACATGGTCTAACTCTTTGTTTTTCTGGCATAACATACTGAAAATGACATTCTTAAATAACACTATTAAATAGCATTCTTAAAATAAAAAAGTCCAATAACCTGTTTAATGGTTATTGGACTTTTCTCATTTAGATGACGCTAATTAAACAGCTGTATTTAAATAACGAACACACTCTTTTATAGTTTATAGTTTAAATACTTCAACTGATTTGTTTAAAGCAGCGGCTATATTTAATAGCTCTGAGGCTCTTTTAGTATTATTTATTGAAAAATCAAAGGTCATTTTAGCCACATCATTGATACCAACAATACTTTGGTTAATGTCAGCTGCAGCGATTTTTTGTCGCTCAGTTGATGCTGCAATTTGATTATTCATATCTTGAATAATAGAAACGGCACGACGTATCTCTTCTAAGGCATTAATAGCTTCTTGTGATTTTTTCACCGTTAATTGTGCGTTATCAACGTTAACCTGCATAAGCTCCACCGAGTTTTTTGACTCATTTTGTAAACGACTAATCACCACTTGAGTTTCAACAATGCTTTCTTGGGTTCTATTAGCAAGGTCTCTTACTTCATCTGCTACCACAGCAAAACCTCTGCCCTGTCCAACCGCTCGAGCAGCTTCAATCGCCGCATTTAATGCAAGTGAATTAGTTTTCTCGGAGATGCCACGGATAACTTTAATAATGCTCCCTATATTCTCAACTTCCCCATCTAGTTTATACATCACTTGCTGCACATGATTAATGCCTTCGATTAGCGTTGAAATATTAGTATTCATTTCATTGACAACACTAAGACCTTTAGTCGATTGTTTATTGACTCGATCCACCGCCGTTGAAGTAGATAAAGTATTACGAGCAACTTCATCGACTGTTACAGACATTTCATTGATCGCTGCAGACGTTTGCTCTAGCTTCATCATTTGCGACTCTGAGCTACTATTGACACTTGAAGCAGACTCTGACATTTGTGCCGATGAAATATTTAACTGCCCAGTAGAGATATTAATATGCTGAATAATACTTTTTAAATTACCCACCATAATGAGAATAGCATTATAAATCCCGGTTTCACTGCCTGTACCAGCAGTAACTGAATTAAGTTTCCCTTGTGAAATTCTGTTTACGATCGCTTCAATATCAGCAGGCTCTCCGCCAATAGCGCGATACATTACTTTAATAACAATCAAATAAATAAGGCACAACGATAAAATCGTAAATATTAATGTAATAAATAAGCTAACTTGTAAATTTTCATTCGAAGCTTCATTAATATCACTCCAACTACTCCAAGCCCATACAGTCCAATTTAAAGAGTCCATTACAATACTAGAAACGGTATATTCGATCCCATCCAAATAGTAATCATGATTACTAAGGCTTTTATCTTTAAACTCCTTATAAGAAGGACGCTCGTTGTATATATTTTTACCGATTAACCCTACTTCTTTTGCAGCCAATAGATAACCATCTTGACGACTAACAAAAATATTATTTTCAGGGGCTAAATCTTGAATAAAGCCAGTAATTTGATTAATACCAATATTTAAAGCCAATACACCTACAACCTCTCCGTTACGTTTGAGAGAAACAGCTAGTGCAGTGACTTTATTTCCAAGGCTACTAACATATGGACTTGTAACAATTTTATCTTCACCATTAAATGATCGAAGGTACCACTCTCTATTTATTTCTTTAGCATTAAAATCGACTTCTAAACCATCACTTTGGTGAGTATAAGTTAACCCATCCTCAGTAGTAACAAACACATCAAGAACACCTAAATTATTGGCAATTGTATGCAATGATTGCACGATTTTAGGTAGATTTAATAAGCCAGTTTCATCAATTTCAATATCATCAGCCATGACATTTAACACATCAAAATAACGCTCTACTTTTTGCTCAAGTGCTTTGGATATTAAAAAAGCTTGGTTATCGAGCTTTGCAGTTTTATTGACTGTTGATGCTGATTTAAAATTACTAAAACCGACACACGATACTAACAATACGGCTGATGAGAACAGTAGCCCGATTAATAGTAGTATTTTTACTTTCGCAATCATATTTACTCTGCCTAAAATGAGCCGTTTTTATTCGAGAGACTGTCTATCAAATTGTTGTATTAAAATATTCTTTTATCGCTTTATAACGAGACTGATAGGGAGATAACAGATAATTAAGCGCTAGAGTAAATAGATCATGAAGTTAATAGATTACGGTACATGATTTATTATAGTTTATTATTATTCTTATTAGGGGCTCAATAACACTCAATGCGTTAGATCGAGATTAATCCCCTAAAGAAACTAGCTACAGATTTAATCTTTTGTCTGTAAATAGTTAAGTACAACTTCATGATGATCTTTAGTTTTGAATTTATTAAAAATATGTTCTAGATTACCTTTCTCATCAATTAAGAAAGAAGTTCTCACTACGCCCATATTCTCTTTACCCATAAATTTCTTTAACTGCCAAACACCAAAGCTTTCACAAACACTGTGATCTTGATCTCCAAGTAAAGTAAAATTAAGCGCTTGTTTGTTAATAAAGTTAGTCAATTTTTTAGACGTATCAGGACTGATCCCTAGTACGACAACATTTAACGCAGCAAGATCATCTTTACTATCTCTTAAAGCACAAGCCTGTGTTGTACAACCCGGTGTTGAGGCTCTTGGGTAAAAATAAACTAATACCTTTTTACCAAGATAATCACTTAACGTAACAGGTGAGTCATTTTCGTCTGGCAAGGTGAAGTTTGGTACTAAGCTACCGATTTCTAACATAATATTTATTCCTGTCATTTAATATTTAAATTGATTATTCAGTATTTCAAGATCAATTTAACTTAATGGTTAATTGCCTTAACACCTGAAAATTAAATTTCTTTATTTTTTATTACTATTACTTTACTAAAATATATTACTTTTCAATTAGTTCTATTTCATCTGACTCTACTTGTACGGCAGGCCATGCATTTAACACAGCTTTTACCAGTGTTGCTAAAGGTATTGCAAAAAATACGCCCCAGAACCCCCACAAGCCTCCAAAAATCAACACAGAAATAATGATAACGACCGGATGTAAATTAACGGCTTCAGAAAACAATATAGGCACAATTAAATTACCATCAAGTGTTTGAATGATACCGTAAGCAATCATCAAATAAGCGAACTCAGGCGAGATCCCCCATTGGAATAACGCGACAACAGCAACAGGAACCGTCACTGCAGCAGCACCAATATAAGGAATGAGCACCGATAATCCAACCAGTACAGCCAATAAAGCGGAATAACGTAAATCCATAAAAAAGAAAGTAAAGTAAGTAGCAACACCAACAATTAAGATCTCTGTTATTTTACCACGAATATAATTCATAATTTGACCATTCATTTCAGACCAAACCTGTGCTGCTAACTTACGGTTTTGGGGTAAAAATCGAACCATGCTAGCAATTAATTGATTTTTATCTTTAAGCATAAAAATCATCATCAATGGCACTAATACCGCATAAACTAATAACGCAGCAATATTTAATAAAGAAGCAAAAGATTGTGACAATAAAAAACCACCACTGTCGACTAAATAGCTTTTTATCGTGCCAATGATATGCGTAATGGTAACCGGATCAATAGCATCAGGATAATGAGCAGGCAAAGTCAAAATATAAGCTTGTCCTTGATTTAACATCGTAGGCAAGTCACGGATAAAAGAAGTAGCTTGCTTGAAAATGGTAGGTAATACGCCTAAGAAAGCAAAAATAGAAATAGAGATAAATAACAACATCACAATTAATGTAGCAAATGTTCTATTTATTTTAAAACGCATTAAATAAGTCACCGGCCAATCGAGCAAATAAGCTAATACAATGGCAACAAATAGAGGGGCTAAAATATTGCCAAAAAGATAAATGACAATAAAAGAAAATAACAAAAGTAGGAACAAAACACTTAAATTAGGGTCTGAAAAACGTGTCTTATACCATTGAAATAGTTGCATAAACATTGAAGATTAATCCTTCTATTGGTGCACAGTGGTCGTGTTATAGGCCAGAAACACTTATAAACAACAATTTACTTTAGGCAGCTAAAGCACTTTTTATCTCGATAATATCTAAGCTTATTTATTATCTAAGGTAATCAATAATGTATTTTGATTACCGCGATAGCAATAGTTTTTTTTATCCAAATACAGGCGAATATCTTGTATTGCGGCTTGATTAGAAAATAACACCTCGAGATGGGATCCATTATCTAAGACAAGTAATTGCTGTTTTAATAAAACGAGTGCTAATGGGCAACGTATTTGGCGTAAATCTAAACTTTGCATAGATACTATCTTATTGCGCTTAAATAAGTGATAAATAAATGAATTATAGCATTTTCTTTAATTGAATAGTTCATTATAGCGCAATAAAAACAACCGTATTTCGCAACAAAATGTGAGCTGAAATGCTATGCTCGTTATTTAATGTCAGTTTCTTAACATAGTTAAACATTAATAGTAAATTGACAGTTTAAGACAATATGATTTTAAGGTTTATCACTTTGATCTATCTGACATCTTGTTACGTAATTTGAATTATCTCACTATGGCAGCCTTATTTTGGTTAAATTAAGTTAATCAATCACTTGGAGTTAGTAATGCGTTACAAACGAAAGCTATTTACAGCATTTTTATTCTTATCTAGCCTCTCTACTATTAGCCTTGCTAGCAATGATTTACCTGAAATTGGTACAGTAGGCGCTGGCGCATTGACCATTGAAAAAGAAAAGCAATATGGTTGGGCATTTAATATGATAGCTAATCAAGCTTTGCCTATTATTCGAGATCCGGTGTTAAACCATTATATATCGGAACTTGGGCAAAATATCGTCAGTCATTCAGACTCTGTAAAATTACCTTTTAAGTTTTTCTTAGTAGAAGATGAAGATATTAATGCAGCGGCTTTCTTAGGCGGAAATGTAAAGATTCATACAGGGCTATTTCTATACGCAGAAAATGAAAGTGAACTTGCCAGTGTCATTGCACATGAAATAGCCCATATTACACAACGACACTTAGCTCGAATGTTAGAACAACAAGCGTTGAGTAATCCGACTTCAATAGCAGCTTTAGCGGGTTCAATATTATTAACATTAGTTTCTCCTGCTGCTGGGTTAGCAGCCTTATCAACGACAATAGCCGTCAATATACAAAGTCAAATTAACTATACTCGTTCACATGAATATGAAGCAGATCGCATTGGTATACAAACCTTGGCTAACGCAGGATTTGACCCTTATGGTATGGCCAATTTTTTCGGTAAATTGGCAGAAAAATATAAATATGCAAGTCTACCACCACAAATGCTATCTACCCATCCTTTACCTGAGGCTCGCCTTTCAGAAGCGCGTTTACGTGCAAGCCAACTGAAAAAAGGCAATGTAAAAAATAGCCTTGGTTACCATCTCAGTAAAGCACGCATCACAGTCAGATTTTATCGTTTATCAGCTAAAATACTAATTGGGAAATACCAAAGCCAGCTGCAAAATAATAAATACCAATTCAAAGAAGCAGCACAATACGGCTTAGCATTAGCTTATTTTAAAAACGATGAATTTGAAAAAGCAGAAAAGATTAATGACCAATTAATTAAAAGTGATCCTAATAATTTGTTTTTTATTGATTTTGCAGCAGATATTTCATTAGCGACCAAAAAAATACAACAAGCAATTGACTCACTAACCGCTTATGAACAACGCTTTCCAGGGAATGAGGTTATTTTATTAAATCTAGTCGTTGCACTTAAACAAGATAAACAATATGCACTGGCCGATAAGAAAATAGAATATTTTTTACGTTCCCACCCAGATCATATTCTAGGGCATTTATTAGCGATTGACCTATATAAAATCATGCGAGAGAAAGCTAAAGAGTTTGCAATGAGAGCTGAATATTTAGCATTGTTAGGGCGATTTAAAGAAGCATCAGAAGAAATGAGTAGTGCATTAGCTTATACAGAAAAAAGATTAGACCAAGCTCGCTATAGTGCCAAAATGGCAGAGTTCCGACGTGATGATATTCGCCTAAAAGCACTACAGGATGAATGAGGGTATTAATGCGATGGATAGTAGAAAATAATGTTATCAATGAATGAATGAATGAATGAGTTAATTTACTCATTCATTCAATACTTAACACTTCTTTTGAAATGATATTTTAATCGCGTTAAACTTGTAACCTTTTTGAAAAATGTAATTCTTTACGCTCATCTACAGTGAATCCCATTTTCATTAAATAGTCTCTATGCATATAATGATTAGCAACCGCCTTTAAAACCCTCACCCCTCTTTTCTGCAAAAAATGCTGATTAGTTTTAAAGTAATAAGTACCTAATTTATAGTCACGAAATTTTGGTACAACATAATCCAAATAGATATCGAAACAACCATTCTCATTTAAATCACCAATCAATACACCGGCAATATTGTCATTACGTAACATATAAAAAACACGATTTGCTTGATACAACTGATCTAATGAAATTTGTTTTGTTATTTCTACTTCATTATTACTAATAAAGTGTCGAAGATATTCGGAATCAATGGATGTTGATACAATTTTAAACTCTTCTTTTGTTGAATAAATCTTATATAAGAAATAGATATTAATAATAGCAATACCCAAGTTCATCACCATGGTCGGCCATGAGTTGATAAAATAAGCAAAAGCGGCGAATAATAAACAACCAATAAAATTAATTAAGCGTAATTTAATAATTGAACTCATTGTTAATGAGATCAATACTACTAAAGATGCACAATAACCAAACCATTCAACCCAATTTATTGAGCTTAACTCAACCATATCACTCACTCCGATAAATAAAACACTTCAGCTGTCACCCAACAAAAATTGGGTAGCGTACTTTACGCTGTCTAGATTTGCATAGTAAGTGGAAATTAAATAGATAATGAGATTAAAATCAAAGTCGCTTAAGAAATTATAAATTTTTCATATAAATAATTAAAAATTAAGTTTTAAACACCTCGTTTTCAAATTAAGGATGAAAATAAAAAGTGAAATGGATAGTGCTTCAAGCGTTATGACGGCTTCAGAACAGTGAATATAATATGCCTTTATTCTAAAAAATAATTAGACAAATAAATTTGTATTTAATCATCTATTTATCATTATAATGATTTACAACATCCCAAATATAATTCACATGAGAATCTTATGGATCACAATTTGTTATTGCTATTTATTCCCACTTTTTTTGCTGTGTCGATTACACCAGGAATGTGTATGACCTTAGCAATGACGTTAGGTATGACCATTGGCATTCGACGTAGTTTATGGATGATGCTTGGAGAATTAGTCGGTGTCGGTTTAGTCGCTTTATCAGCACTAGTAGGTGTCGCGACTATATTGCTTGCTCGCCCTAATCTATTTTTATTCTTAAAGTATGCAGGTGGTGCATATTTATTATACCTTGGTATACAAATGTGGCGTTCTCGTGGAAAAATGGCCATCCCTGCCACACCTGTAAATCAAGACTCAGTCAAACGTACGGCATTAATTAGCCAAGGCTTTATTACGGCGATTGCTAACCCTAAAGGCTGGGCATTTATGATTTCGTTACTCCCTCCTTTTATTAATGCCGATAACGCGCTATTACCGCAAGCAACACAGTTAATTGCTGTTATTTTATGTTTTGAGCTAACCTGTATGCTTATTTATGCAACGGGTGGCAAAACATTACGCCACCTTTTACAGCAACAAAGCAGTGTTAAGTTGTTAAACCGAATTGCAGGTTCAATGATGATGTTAGTCGCGGTATGGTTAGTAGTCAGCTAAATTAGCGTTGATAACTCATTAACCAACAATAGAAAATAAATAAGCTATAACATATTTGTTATGGCTTATTTGCCGATGGGTTGTAAAGTCACTTTAAACTTTCATTTAAAAAAATAATAATAGGGATTATACCTGTATACCAAGTTTCTCATCCATACCTATGGAAATACCCAAACAAGTTGCTACTCTCACCTTTTATCATTCAAAAAACATAACAATAAAAATATATAGGAATACTTTATGACTATCATGCAAAAAGCTGTTTGGTTAATTGCCATATTGGGCAATTTTTCAACCGCTTACTTTTATGTGTATAGCCCAAGCATATTGAGCATTATCTTACTCATTTCAACATTAGCTTTTACGATTGTTGGTTTTTATGATTTATTTTATAGCCGTCATACTTTGAATCGCCTTTACCCTGTTGTTGCTTACCTACGTTATTTTCTTGAGTCTTATCGCGTCGAAATTCAACAGTACTTTATTGCGAACAATACTGAAGAGATGCCTTTTAACCGAGAGCAACGCTCTTTGGTATATCAACGTGCTAAAAATGAACGTGACACCATTGCTTTTGGTACACAACGAGACTTAATGGAAAATAACTATTTAAGCTTATGGCACTCTCTATCTCCAATACACTTAACACATCAAACTCAACGTGTATTGATAGGCGAGCAAAATTGCCAGCAGCCCTACTCTGCATCTTATTTAAATATATCTGCAATGAGCTTTGGCGCATTAAGCCCTAATGCCATTGAAGCACTTAATTTAGGCGCTAAAAAAGCAGGTTGTTTTCATAATACAGGCGAAGGTGCTGCAAGTCCTTACCACTTGAAACATGGTGGTGATTTAGTGTGGCAAATAGGCACAGGTCTTTTCGGTTGTCGCGATGATAATGGACGTTTTAATCCAGTTAGCTTTAAGAAAACAGCAGAGTTACCACAAGTAAAAATGATAGAGATAAAATTATCTCAAGGCGCTAAACCTGGTCATGGTGGTGTACTACCAAAAGCCAAAATCACTGATGAGATTGCACGTATTAGACAGGTATCAAAAGACCGAGATTGTATTTCACCAGCAATAAACCCTGAATGTACAACACCAAAAGAACTACTCGTATTCGTGCAACAACTTCGAGAGTTAAGCGGTGGTAAACCTGTTGGGTTTAAACTTTGTATTGGTAACCCTGCTGAGTTTTTAAGTATCTGTAAGGCAATGGTTGAAACAGGTATAACACCTGACTTCATTACTGTTGATGGTGCCGAAGGTGGCACAGGAGCTGCGCCATTAGAGTTTTCAAATCGTTTAGGGTTAATGTGCTTAGAAGGTATTCATATTGTTAACAACGCATTAATTGGCGTGGGATTGCGTCATAAAGTCAAAATCATTGCGGCAGGAAAAACCGCTTCTAGTTTTGATATATTAACTAAAATTGCAGCGGGTGCCGATGTTGTTAATGCCGCTAGAACGATGATGATGGCATTAGGTTGTATTCAATCAAGACATTGTAATACAAACCTTTGCCCAACCGGGATTGCGACGCAAGATCAAGCCCGCTCAAAAGCATTAGATATCCAAGTTAAAAGCGAACGTGTAAAAAACTTTCACCATAATACGTTAGCGAGCTTTTTTGAATTAATCGGTAGCATGGGGTTAGATACTGCGGCTAAACTTACACCACAAATGATCAAAAAACGCACACCTTGTGGTGGACAAGTTTCAATGGAAAGTATTACGAAGCCACTTGCCTCTAATGCTTTAATCAATAACTTGAATATTCCAGAACCATGGCAGCAATGGTGGGAAACCAGTAGTGCAGATCAGTTCTATGTGAATGATCTCTTTATTCTTAAGTTAGCTAATGCAGACTAGCGTTATTATTCATATTAAGTAAACGATAATAACGTTAATGAAAGAGAATATGAAAGCTTTATGACCAGATAACAAAAAAGCGCCGAGGCGCTTTTAATCAACACGATCACTATTAAGTTTTATTACTTATTAGTGATCGTAATGCCATTATCTGCAATCACGATATCGCCATTTTTATATAATTGACCAATGGCTTTTTTAAAGTTGCCTTTACTCATTTTCAAAATTTTAGCAATTTGATCCGGGCTGCTTTTATCTGATAATGGTAAAAATCCATCATGTTGTCTAAGCGTTAATAATATACGGTCAGATAAACCATCCATTTTCGCATAACCTGTTTGCGTTAAGCTTAAATCAATTTTTCCATCTTCACGAATACGTCTAATATAGCCTTTACACTTTTTACCAATACCAAGGTCACCAAAGACATCATTTTCAAAAATAACGCCCCAGTGTTTATGGTTAATAATCGCTTTAAAACCAATATCAGTACGGTCTGCAATGAGTAAATCAACTTTTTCACCGACTTTATATTCAGCAGGTACTTTATCTAAAAATCGATCTAATTTAGATGAAGCAAGTAAACGCTCACTGATATCATCTTGATATACATAAACGACATAACCAAAGCCAGTTTTCATTGCTACTTTTTGTTGGTTAAATGGTACCAATAAATCTTTTGGTAATCCCCAATCTAAAAACGCACCTGCACGGTTAGTATCGATTACTTTTAACGAAGTAAACTCACCAGCAATCGCTTTTGCTTTTTGTGTCGTTGCAATTAAACGGTCTTCAGAGTCGAAATATAAAAATACTGTAATACTGTCACCAATATTCATTTCATCAGTAACATAACGCTTTGGTAATAATACCTCTCCAAAATTTTGTCCTCCATCTAAATAGAGTCCAAAATCCACTTCTTTAACGATTTTAAGTTCGTTATAAGTGCCTACTTTAATCATAATTCTCTCTTTTTAAATAATCCTCATCATATGAAGATTTTAGTGTTTAGTTTTTATTGTTTAGGCTTATCGATAACGGCAACAGTTAATCTTGAAGTACACACTAATTGCTGACGCTCATTACAAATTTCTATCTGCCAAATTTGCGTACTATAACCAATATGTACAGCGGTTGCTGTTCCCGTTACTATGCCTTTCTTAATACTTCTAATGTGGTTAGCGTTCACTTCCAACCCAACGCAGACTTTATCGTCTGCTACCGCTAAATTTGCAGCAACGCTACCGAGAGTTTCAGCTAAAACAACTGATGCGCCACCATGTAATAATCCATGAGGTTGATGCGTCCTATTATCCACAGGCATAGTGCCTTGAATAAAATTATCACCGACCTTAGTGTATTCGATGCCTAACAGTTCAATAATAGTATTTTCACTTATTGTATTTAAGCGACTTATTTCAGTGCTTTTTTTCCAAATACTCATTGCGCCCTCTACTATTCTGTTGGCATCAGCTTTCATTCAGCGTCTTATAATAAACTCAGTAATGCTTGTACCGGGTGCTTAAGTGTTTCACCCTCAATACGTTTCACCTGGCTACGACAAGAATATCCCGTCGCAACACATTGTGCTCTATCGCGTTTTGCTATTTCAGCTTCCCAACTTAAACTATAAATAGCTTTTGATTCGGTAAGCTTACCAGCATCATGACCATAGGTTCCAGCCATGCCACAACATCCCACTGCAACTTCAGATAATGATCCACCGAAATGCTTAAAGATAGATGACCAGTCATTTGCAGAGGTAGGCTCAGCCGTTTTTTCAGTACAGTGACCTAATAAGAAAAAGTCTGCATTTTCAGATTTTTTAGGTTCGCCTGATAATCGTGGTTTTAACCACTCTTGAAATAGTTGAACATTAAACTGACCACGTTTTTCACCTAACGCTAGCTTATATTCATCACGATAACATAATACCATCGCGGGATCTGTCCCAACCATAGCAATATTTAACGCCGCCATTTGATTCAAAAACTCAGCGGAGTCATTAGCCGTTTTAGCAAATTTACTTAAAAAGCCTTTAATATGCTGTGGCTTGCCATTAGGCTTAAATGGTAAAACAACTGGCTTATAACCTAGCTTTTTAATCGTTAATATCAAGTCACGTACTACGTCTGCATCATAATAAGTAGTGAATGGGTCTTGCACTATTAATACATACTGCTCACGTTGCTCAGCCGTTAATGCTTGTAATTTTTCTAAATCAAACTCTGTAATATCATTATCTTTCAATGCTGATTTTAGTGTTGGAGATGAAAGCTGCGGAATATCCACCATACCGACTATTTTTTCAGTCAAAACAGACGTCACTTTCAACCCAGTAAAGAAGTTAAAAAAGCGTGGCATTGTTCCCATTATTGGAGCGTATTGTTCAACATAAGCGACAAAATAATCTTTCACGGGGCGTAAATAACGGTCATGGTATAAATGAATGAACCGAGATCTAAACGTAGGTACATCAACTTGCACAGGACATTGACTACTACAAGCTTTACACGCTAAACAACCTTGCATTGCTTCCATCACTTCATGTGAAAAGTCGTATTCGCCATTGCGTTTAGCTAACGTATTTTTGAATTTAGTAAAAATACTCGCATTTTTGCCTGCGTACAAATCACTTTCTAATTGTAGAACATCAATATCGTTATTCGCTAATTGACGTAACCATTCACGCATTAAGCCAGCACGACCTTTTGGTGAATGAACACGATCCCGAGTGACTTTAACAGACGGACACATTGGTGATTTTGTATCATAGTTAAAGCACAAACCGTTACCATTACAATCAACGGCTTGTTTGTAACTTTCTCGTATTTTGATCGGGATTTGTCGGTCAAAGGTACCGCGCTTAACTGCATCAACACTCACCAACTGATCCGTTGAATCGATTGGTGTACAAATTTTGCCTGGATTAACGCGGTTTTTAGGGTCAAACGCAGCTTTAATTTTTCTTAATTCATTGAATAAAACATCACCGAAAAAATCAGGGCCATATTCACTACGGAAACCTTTGCCATGCTCACCCCACATCAAACCTTTATACTTAGCCGTTAAGGCAACGACTTTGTCTGATACTTCACGCATCAATTTTTCTTGTTCTGGGTCACATAGATCTAATGCAGGACGTACATGTAAAACACCGGCATCGACATGACCAAACATGCCGTAATGCAAACCTTTATCATCCAATAATTGACGGAATTCAATAATATATTGCGCTAAATTTTCAGGCGGAACACAGGTATCTTCAGCAAAAGCGATCGGTTTTGCACGACTATCAGCTTTACCTAATAAACCGACTGCTTTTTTGCGCATACCGTAAATTTTGTTAATGTCGCTTAAATCACTACAAATTTGATAGCCGATCACACCTGCTTGTTTATTACTGATCAACGCATCTAGCATAATAATCAATGCATCGATTTTTTGTTGTTGGATCGTTTCATCAGCTTCTGCAAATTCAACGATATTAATGCCGTCTAGTACTTGCCCAGGCACATCGCTAATTAAATCTTTTACGCTATGCCAAACGATATCTTGCTTCGCTAGGTTTAATACTGTGGAATCGACTGTCTCAACTGATAATGCATTTGCTTCAACTAAAAAAGGCGCATTTTGTAAAGCCGATTGAAAACTATCATATTTAATATTGAACAAAGTACGATAAGTTGGAATTTTTTGGACATGTAACGTCGCTTCAGTGATAAAGGCTAACGAGCCTTCAGCACCACATAAAATACGCGTTAAATCGACAATGCCTGTGCTTGGATCATACACATGCTTTAAATCATAACCGGTTAGAAAACGATTTAACTTAGGAAAAGTCTCTTCAATATTTTGCTGTTGAGTCTCACAAGTATCGATAACTTGGCGGTAGATTGCACCAATAGCGTCATCACGTTCAACTTGCTCTATCAAATCAATAGGTAATAGAGGTTTAGTTTCTAACAAACTCCCATCGATTAATACCGAGGTTAACGCAAGAACATGATCACTTGTTTTACCGTAAAGTAATGAACCTTGTCCTGATGCATCATTACTGATCATGCCACCAATAGTGGCACGGTTACTTGTCGATAAATCAGGAGAGAAGAATAGACCATGTGGTTTTAAATAATCATTTAATTGATCTTTAACCACCCCTGTCTGAACACGAACCCAACCTTCCGCCGCATTAATTTCAAGAATATTGTTCATGTGTTTCGATAAATCTAGCACAATATCATTAGTCAGAGATTGACCATTAGTCCCCGTACCACCACCACGAGGGGAGAAACGAATATCAATAAATTCAGGTAACTGAGCAAGCTGACAAATGACAATAATATCTTCTGTCGATTTAGGGTAAATAACTGCTTGTGGTAAACATTGATAAACACTGTTATCTGTTGCAACGGCTAAACGGCTTGCATAACTTTTAGCTATTTCACCTGAATAATCACTTTCGCTTAATGCTTTGATAAACGCAAAAGTATCCTGCTTGATATTCTCTTGGTGGTTTAAGTTTGGGATCATGTGTAGAGCGCTCTAATTCAGTAATGGTATTTTGAAGATAAAATAGACGAAGATGATAGCATAATTAACAATAAAATAAGGATTTAGCGCATAAATGATCATCCCTAAAGCTAAAATTTCAAACATTATTTAAGATAGTAATTATCATTAAGATTTACATGCAATAATTTTAATTGTTCAATTTCAAAGAAGCATTGAATTAAAGAGTCATTGGCCAATTAATGGTTTTATTAATTCGAATAATATTTGGTAAAAGTGACGTTGAACAAAATGTGATAGAAAAAGAAATAAGTGAAGGCTTAGGAATGATGAGTTAGGAAATACTCGTCCAAAACAACCTAGCCATTATCTGTAGTAATGATACTTCACCATAGCAGAGAAGCTATTAAATCAGGATGATTAAGCACGATTATTAAACGGTAGCTATTAAAGATAGTTATTAAAAGTCGTTATTAAATACATCTATTAAGCATAGCCCTTAAACAGGGCTATTGATCATAAGCATTTAGTATAAGGTTTAATATATAGACTGTTTAAAGGCCTATTAAATTACTACTAAAGCTAAAGAACCACGCTTTAAAAAGCGTAATTAGTCAACTTACTTGGCGGAAATTCAGGCTCTTTCACAACCACAGGAGCGACAGTTTTAGGAACTTCAACTGCAGGTGCCGGAGGCGATACAATGACAACAGGAGCAAGCTGTTCATATTCTTTTTCTTTTTGACTTAAGCATGCAAAAACTAACGTAGTCTTAGTATCATTACCAAAGAAACCAGTATATTCGTTGAGATGTTTCACTTCCATAAAACGATTTTTCTCTAAGCAGTATTCATTCGCTTGAGAAAGAATAGAAGCTAATAGCTTATCTTCTTTATCTGAAAAAACAGTTTGCTCTTTACTAATAAGGTAACTGTCTTCCCCTGCTTCAATAGGGCCGATAGAATTCGTTGAACAACCACTTAATAATAAAAAACTGAACATGAAGATTAATGCTTTAACAACCATCGCTATTTTCTCAACTCGTATATAATATGTATTTAGGCATATCGTGCCTGTACAAAAAAATATAGATTATACGTAATTTAAATATTAATTTCACGCTTTTGAATATGTCAAAAACATTAATCAATATAACACCTCTAAATATCCTATTTGATCATCATTAAGTTCTACGAATAGGGAGTATTATCAAAAAAATAATAACCATAAAAAAAGCCAATATCACATTGCTAATATTGGCTCTTTGATGGTTATTAAGTGTTTCGCTTATTAGCAGCTAAAAACTGCCTTTAATTACTTACTTAAGTAATAAGCTACTGATAGTTTCTATGCCATGCCCTTTCCCACCGACAGCCCATTTACCATTTGCAGTAAGTTGATAACTTCCAGACAAATCAAAATGTATCCAATTTTGCTCAGGTGTTTTTACAAACTTAGCTAAGAAAGCGGCAGCTGTAGAGGCACCAGCCATACTTTCGCCACCACTGTGGATATTTGCAATATCAGCAAATGCAGAACCAATCTGTTGTAGATGAAACGATTCTAATGGTAAACGCCATAGCTTTTCATTTACTTCTTTTGCTGCTTCAAGTGCTGAATCAGTAAACTCATCATCCATACTTAAAATACAATTATAATCACGCCCAACGGCTGCTTTAGCTGCACCCGTTAAAGTAGCGGCATCAATGATTTGTTTAGCACCATCTTCTTGTGCTGCAATTAAACCATCAGCGAGCACTAAACGCCCTTCAGCATCAGTATTCAAGACTTCAACGCTAACGCCATTTTTATAATGAATAACATCACCTAGTTTGAAGGCTTTACCACTGATCATATTTTCAGCACAACATAAGTATAATTTAACGCGCTTTTGTAGCCCATTTGCAGCTGCTAATGCGAGAGCACCAGTAACCGTTGCAGCACCACCCATATCACTTTTCATTGCCGCCATAGAAGGGCTTGGTTTTAAACTGTAGCCGCCAGAGTCAAAGGTAATACCTTTACCGACTAAAGCAAAATCAACGGGAGCATCTTCATCACCGCTTGGGTTATAGTCAAGTTGCAGCATACATGGCATATTGACACTGCCCTTACCGACTTCATAAATCCCTACATAACCATCAACATTGAGTTGTTCACCAAAGATAAGTTTATACTTTAATGGTACTTTATCAGCACACACTTGCTCTAATAATAGACAGGCTTTTTCACATAACACTTCAGGGGTGACAACAGCAGGACCTAGATTAATGGTTTCTCTTACCCATTCATTAATTAGCTTTTTGGTTTTTAATGAATCGATCGCCTCTTCATCTAACTCAGGAAATTCAACATCCGCACCTGTTTTTGCATTATAAAAACCTTGGCAAAATGCCCAACATAAATCTGAATTCCATTGTTCACCCACTAACTTCATTTTAGGTAATGACATGTTATCTAATTTACGCGCAGCACTTTGCACTTGAGATAATACGTCATCTCTATAATTAAGGTGAATCGTTGCTTGCTGTTGATCAAAAGATAATAAAGCGTTCTCACCCCAAACAGGGTTTGCCTTTTGATCCGATAAATTTACTAAAAATGGTTGGTTCATAACATTCCTTAATGGGTATAAATACGAGTCTTAGATCGCGTTTATACATTGATATTGTTAATCATTTTCATCAATCCAACTCAGTTGAATTGCTTCTAGAATACGTTCACTGCAATGCTCTGGCTTATCATCGAAATCTTCTAATGCTAATACCCAATCACGCAGGTCAGTAAAGCGTATAGCAAGTGGGTCTTGCTCTGGATATTGTTCAATTAATGCAAGTGCAATCTCTAAAGAATCGGTCCATTTTAATATCATTAAGTTATCCTTAAAATAAAATTGGGTGACTAACTGCTTTAATATTATTGGAAGCTAAGCTTTAAGTTAGTTTTTAACTTGGCTACATTAATAAAAGGATTATTTAATCAATAACACTAATCTAAACAAGTATGTCTCTAATCTTACTCTTAAGTAATAAGGGACTTCAAGGCAAAAGCATATCTGTTTTACAAAAATCGAAAGAGAGAGATAATCAACTTAAAAAAACAAAATATGAGTAAAGATAAAGGCAGAAATTAATCACTAAAAGGGAGAAGTAAAGATAAATAAATAGAGATGGCAGGAGTTAGCAGTAGAAAGTTACAGCTTAAACATTAGCGGTAATAAAAATTGATTAAAAATCAGCTAATACAATAGATTATATTAACTGATTTTAAACAATGAGCATTAATAGTATTAATACTCATTGTAATCGTGATGACTAGTGATTTTCTGACACGATGTTAACTGTGTACTTTGGAATTTCAACGACTAAGTCTTCACCTTTAAGGCAAGCTTGACAGCCTAAGCGAGACTCTGATTCAAGTCCCCAAGCTTTGTCTAACATATCATCTTCTAATTCATCACTTTCTTCTAATGAATCAAAACCTTCACGAACAACTACGTGACAAGTTGTACAAGCACATGATTTCTCACAAGCATGTTCAATATGAATATGATTTTTCAAAGCAACATCTAAAATCGTTTCGCCATCTTCAGCTTCAACAACTAAACCATCTGGACATAATTCTTCATGTGGTAAAAATATAACTTTTGGCATCTTAAAACCTTTCTTTTATTAAATTTAGCTTAAATTTCGTCAACGGTGTGACCCGTTAAAGCAGCTTTGATTGATACATCCATACGTCGTTCTGCATAGCTATCAGTTAATTTATCAATTGCTTCAATCGCTTCTTTAATGGCATTTAAATCATCACCATTAGCAAGCGTCATTAACGCATCGATAGCCGTTGCTATTTGTGTATATTCTTGTTCATTGAGTAATTGCTTACCATCTTTTTGCATTGCTGCTTGTAGGTTTTCAACAACACGTTTTGCTTCTACTTGTTGTTCAACTAACATACGCGCTTGAATATCTTTTTCAGCAAAGGTCATAGAGTCAGATAACATTCCCATTACCTGTTCATCACTTAAACCATAGCTTGGTTTAACTTCAATATACGCTTGTACACCCGATGATTTTTCCATCGCTGTCACACTTAATAAACCGTCCGCATCGACTTGGAAAGTAACACGTATATGTGCAGCACCCGCTGCCATTGGTGGAATATCAGTTAAGACAAACTTAGCTAATGAACGACAATCAGATACTAATTCACGTTCACCTTGTAAAACATGAATCATCATAGCCGTTTGGCCATCTTTAAACGTTGTAAATTCTTGTGCACGAGCAACAGGGATAGTGGTGTTACGTGGGATCACTTTTTCAACCAAGCCCCCCATCGTTTCTAACCCTAAAGACAGCGGTAAAACATCCAATAATAACATTTCAGAATCAGGTTTATTACCCACTAAAATATCTGCTTGAATCGCAGCACCAACCGCAACCACTTTATCAGGGTCAATGCTCGTTAATAATGTTTTACCAAAAAACTCAGCAACTTCTGCACGTACTAATGGTACGCGAGTCGATCCACCTACCATCACGACTTCAACGATTTCTTCTAAACTCGTATTGGCATCTTTTAATGCACGTTTACAAGCTCGCACTGTTTTTTTCACTAACTTAGCAATTAATTGTTCAAAGGTAGATTTTGATAATGTACCTGACCATTGCACTTCTTGTAAGGTTATTTCAACTTGCTCGTTATCTGTTAATGATTGTTTTGCCGCACGTGCTGTTTTCAATAATTCTTGTTGTAATTGTGGCGTAATATCACCACTAATACCTGCTTCTGATTGTATCCATTCAGCAATCGCTAAATCAAAATCATCACCGCCTAATGCAGAATCACCGCCAGTAGCTAATACTTCAAAAACACCTTTATGCAGATGTAAGATAGAAATATCAAAGGTACCGCCACCTAAATCGTAAACGGCAATTAAACCTTCTTTACCAGAGTCTAAACCATAAGCTATCGCTGCTGCAGTTGGTTCGTTTAATAAACGTAATACATGTAACCCAGCTAAACGCGCGGCATCTTTTGTTCCTTGACGTTGTGCATCGTCAAAATAAGCAGGCACTGTTATAACAACACCACTCAAGTCACCCTGCAAACTCTCCGTTGCACGTTGTGCTAATACTTTCAGAATTTCAGAAGAAGCTTGTACTGCATTGATAGGGCCACAAACCGTTTCTATTTGTGCTAAACCACTTTCATGGGCAGAAAACTCATAAGGCAAATGTGTTTGGTCTAAATCCGCTAAAGATTTACCCATTAAACGTTTTGCTGATACGAGGGTATTAAGAGGATCACTTACCGACTTTTCTAATGCTTTCTTGCCGACCAAGACTTGGGGGGTATTCTCAGCAGATAGCGCATAATTAACCACTGATGGCAGCATATCTTGCTGTTCCATATCAGTTAGCGTTGTCGCTTTACCACTACGCACGGTAGCGACTAATGAATTGGTCGTTCCTAAATCAATGCCAACAGCTAATTTATGCTCATGAGGAGCTGCTGATTGACCAGGTTCTGCAATTTGAAGTAATGCCATGCGATTATAGTCCTATTATTTCCGAATACTGCTAGTCACAGAGTTAGCCAAAGAAATTAGTCGAATAACTTCTCTTCTAATAACTCAATTTCAACTTGCAGTTTTAACATGAATTTTAATTTGCGAACAAATGTTGCTGTTTGCTCTAACTGCTTTGCTTCTAAAGCAGCTTCAATCTCTGTTTCTAAACCCTTAACGAGTGCTGAAATTTCTTTATTAAAGTCTTCAATTTCATCTTCGTCATCCGCAGTAAAGTCAGCGATTTTTTCTCGCCATTCCATTTGCTGCATCAAAAAGCCAGTGTCTTGCAAAGTACGCTGTTCTAGTTCGATATCTAAGCCACTCAGCTTTAATAGATATTGAGCGCGTAGGCAACTGTCTTTTAACGTTTGGAAAGCATCATTGATTTCTGTACTTTTTTGCATTGCCTTTAAACGAGTACTATCGTCTTGCATTGCAAACTTATCTGGGTGATATTGTTTTTGTAAGTCACGGTAGGTTTGAGATAACTGCGTTTTATCAACAGAAAAAACAGCAGGTAGAGAAAATAACTCAAAGTAATTCAAAACAATTTCCTAACTTGGCAAATACCGATTTCATTTAGATTAATCTAACGAATGGCATCATCGCCTATTTCGTTATTGAATAAAATTGGTATAAGAATAAAACAACAAAGTCTGACCATACAAATGTATCGGTCAGACTTCATGATATCAATACAGCGTCATTTATACGCTAAAGCTTTCACCACAACCACACTCACCATCGATGTTTGGGTTGTTAAATTCAAAACCTTCATTGAGACCTTCTTTAACGAAGTCTAATTCAGTTCCATCAATATAAAGTAAGCTTTTTTTATCAACTATGATGTTAACACCGTGGTCAGTGAACATTTCATCGTCATCATTCAGAACATCTACAAACTCAAGTACATAAGCCATTCCAGAACAGCCTGATGTTTTAACACCGAGACGTAAGCCTAAGCCTTTGCCACGGTTCTTTAAAAAGTTTGCCACATGATTTGCAGCAGGTTCTGTTAGTGTAATAGCCAAAATTGACTCCGTTTATTTAATTCATAAGCAATAATAGATGATGATCAACGATCACCATCTAACATTACTTTTTTAAGCATTTTTACTTTTGTAATCTTCAATTGCTGCTTTAATTGCATCTTCTGCAAGAATAGAACAATGAATTTTAACTGGCGGTAATGCAAGCTCAGCTGAAATATCTGTATTAGATATTTTTGCAGCATCTTCTAATGATTTACCTTTTACCCATTCTGTTACTAATGAGCTTGAAGCAATTGCGCTACCACAGCCGTAAGTTTTGAATTTAGCGTCTTCGATAATACCGTTAGCATCAATTTTAAGTTGTAATTTCATTACGTCACCACAAGCAGGTGCGCCAACCATTCCAGTTGCAACGCTTTTATCATCTTTATCAAATGAACCTACGTTACGTGGGTTTTCATAATGGTCGATTACTTTTTCGCTATAAGCCATGAGTGTATTCCTTGTATTCGTTGAATAATGTTTACGTGCGTATTAATTAATGGTGTGACCATTCAATACTGTTAATGTCGATGCCTTCTTTGAACATATCCCATAGAGGCGACATATCACGTAAACGACCGATATTTTCACGGATAATTTTAATTGCGTAATCAATTTCAGCTTCTGTCGTGAAACGACCAATACTGAAACGGATTGAACTATGTGCTAATTCATCATCACGACCAATGGCACGTAATACATATGAAGGTTCAAGGCTTGCAGAAGTACATGCACTACCAGAAGAAACAGCTAAGTCTTTTAATGCCATTACTAATGATTCGCCTTCAACGTAGTTAAAGCTGATATTGATGTTACCTGCAACGCGGTTTTCTAATGAACCGTTTACATAAACTTCTTCCATATCGCTCACACCGTTAAGTAAACGGTTACGTAATACTAAAACACGTTCATTTTCGCTAGCCATTTCTTCTTTTGCGATGCGGAAAGCTTCGCCCATAGCAACTATTTGATGTGTTGCTAATGTACCACTGCGCATACCACGTTCGTGGCCGCCACCGTGCATTTGAGCTTCTAAACGAATACGAGGCTTACGACTAACATATAATGCGCCGATACCTTTAGGACCATAAATTTTATGAGCAGAGAAAGAGATTAAATCTACTTTCATTTTTTGCACATCAATCTCAATTTTACCGGCACTTTGTGCAGCATCAACATGTAAGATTGTTTTATTTGCACGACATAACTCGCCGTAAGCAGCAATATCTTGGATAACACCAATTTCGTTATTAACATGCATTAAACTTACTAATACCGTGTCATCACGTAATGCTTCTTTTAATTGTTCTGGTGTTACAATGCCGTCTTCTTTCGGGTCAAGGTAAGTGACTTCAAACCCTTCACGCTCTAATTGACGACATGTATCTAAAACCGCTTTATGCTCAGTTTTAGCAGTAATAATATGTTTACCTTTTTTCTTATAAAAATGCGCAGCACCTTTAATAGCAAGGTTATTTGATTCAGTCGCACCTGAAGTGAACACTATTTCACGAGAGTCAGCATTAAGTAAGTCTGCAATTTGCTCACGAGCAATATCCACAGCTTCCTCTGCTTGCCAACCAAAACGATGAGAACGAGATGCTGGGTTACCGAAGTCACCATCTGTTGATAAATACTGCACCATTTTTTCAACAACGCGTGGGTCAACGGGGGTAGTTGCTGAATAATCAAGATAAATTGGTAATTTCATTTTTTTCTCCACTGCCTCTATTTCGAGATAATATTAAGCAGTTCGCTATTAGTAAATTTATTGTTCTGTTGCTCTGACACGTTTTGTACATGTTCGCTGGCCATTAATTCTTCTAATGTAATACCATCTAAAAACGAACTAATACGCGTACTTAACTGTTCCCATAAAGAATGGGTAAGACACTGCACTCCGTCCTCTTGGCAAGCGCCCTTTCCTGAACATTTACGCACATCAACACTTTCATTTACTGCATCAATGATCATTGACACTGAAATCTCTGATTTGCTTTTGCCCAATTTATAGCCGCCACCTGGGCCACGTACACTGCTCACTAACTCTTTTTGTCTAAGCTTAGAAAATAGTTGCTCTAAGTATGAAAGCGATATTCCTTGACGCTCAGAAATTTCAGCAAGTGGTACAGGACCATTATGCTCTTTTATTGCAACATCTAGCATCGCAGTGACCGCATAACGGCCTTTAGAAGTTAATTTCATATAGAGTTCGCTATTGTGAGTGTCAATTAACTAAATCAGTTAATTAACGAGTGACTTAATGCAAATATTATAAATACCTGACAAAATTAGTCAAGTAAATACCTGACAAAATTAGTCGGGTATTAAACTCCTCAATTTGATCACATAAACTGCGCTACATTACCTAAACTTAACTTCGTTTTATTTTTTGTTAATGTCTTTTTCTTTATCAGCATCGACTTCGATACTATTTATTGATTTTTGCATACTACTGAAAATACCACGAAGCATTCTTAATTCGTTGATCTCTGGTCTTGCTCTATTAAATAGGCGACGTAATTTATCCATTACTAATCCAGGATGAGCTGGCACAATAAATCCGATTTGGAATAATGTTTTTTCAAGATGTGCAAGCATGCCTTCAAAATCAGAGGCTCTTGGATATTCTTCCTCCACTTCAGGAAAGGCGTCTGAAGCTAATGATGCCATACGAACTTCATAGCTTAATGTTTGTACTGCCATGGCTAAATTTAGCGAGCTATAGTCTGGATTTGCAGGAATAAACACATGAAAATGGCACTTTTGTAATTCATCGTTAGTTAAACCGCTATTTTCACGACCGAATACTAATGCTACTTTGTGTTTTTTACTTTCACTTGCTGCTTTAACACCCATTTCTCTTGGGTCTAACATAGGCCAATCAAGGGTTCTAGGTCGCGCGCTTGCGCCAACGACTAGTCCACAATCAGCAATCCCTTCGTCGAGTGTTTTATAGACTTTGTGATTTTTTAATACGTCACTTGCCCCAGCAGAAAGCGCAACAGACTTACCATCGATTTCACATTCAGGATCAATCAACACTAAATCAGTTAAACCCATTGTTTTCATTGCTCTAGCAGCGCTGCCAATATTGCCAGGGTGAGAGGTGCCAATTAATATAATGCGAACATTGTCTAGCATTGTTTTTCCTTCGTCATTCAGTGATTTTTTTGAGCGCAAAGTTTAGCACTGTTTATGTAACAACTAAACCATTCAGGGAGAGCATTTTAGACTAAATACACCGGTTATCGTCTAAAGAGAAATATAGAAAACTCCTCTTATTATAGAGAAGCCAAGAATGTCGAGGGCATAAAATGAACCATGATAACTAAGTACTCCCAAAGCTCCCCTAAAAACAACTTTAAATTAATATTCATAACCAACTGAATTTAAATAGATTTATGTTTATTAAACTTTATTAGAGTGCTAAAAATTCTAATGTTATTAGAATAACAACGCATCAATTTAGGTAATGTTGTTTAAATATGAATTGAAAATAACAACTATCTAAGTATTACCCCCCATCAAACATCAATAATTGATTCAAATTAATCAGGGTTATAAAAGCACGATTAACAATGAAGGGCTTTTAGTTAACAGGCTAAAATTTAACCGATTAAAATATTGCACAATTATGTGACCTGTGTATAATTTCGCGCCGAAGGAATCTCCCTTCATGTTCTTTTAAAATCTAATGGTGATCCTATGCATCCAATGTTAAATATTGCGATTCGTGCTGCGCGTAATGCGGGTAAAGTAATTGTTAAAGGTTATGAAAATTTAGAGTCTGTTGAAGTTGAAGAAAAATCACTTAACGACTATGTAAGCAGCGTTGATAAAGAAGCTGAATTAGCAATTATTGGTACGTTACGTAAATCTTACCCAGACCACAGCATCGTAGCTGAAGAGTCAGGTATTGATAACGGTGCAGATACTGATCACCAATGGATTATTGACCCATTAGATGGGACTACAAACTTCATTCACGGCATCCCTCATTTTGCTGTTTCAATTGCATTAAAAATTAAAGGCCGCACTGAAGTTGGCGTAGTTTTTGATCCAATCCGCAATGAATTATTCTCTGCTGTTCGTGGCCAAAGTGCACAAATCAATGGTTACCGCACTCGTACAAGTACTGTACCAAAACTAGCGGGTACTTTATTAGCAACTGGTTTCCCATTCAAACAAAAATATAACCTTGAAACTTACCTGAACATATTCCAAGACTTCTTTACTGATGTTGCAGATATGCGTCGTAGTGGTAGTGCAGCACTAGATTTAGCTTATGTTGCAGCTGGCCGTATGGATGGTTTCTGGGAATTTGGTTTAAAACCTTGGGATATCGCTGCAGGCGAATTATTACTTAAAGAATCTGGCGCAATGATGACAGACTTTAATGGTGGTAACGATTACTTCAAGTCTGGTGATGTTGTTGCTGCTAATCCAAAGCTTTTAAAAGAAATGTTAACAGTTATCCGTAAGCATAACGCTTAATTGTTAAACTGATAAAACCATTAGATTTAAAATAAACCAGATCATTCGATCTGGTTTTTTTATGTCTACGCTTTAATAAAAGTCACGTTTTATAAACTTAAACATTAAACGTTGCCACCTAGCTTTACCGTTATTCCTTACCTTTTAGCTCTTTATCTTTTAACCCCTACCCTAACAAACTTAACTTCATCGAGCTCTAGCGCTGAACTACAACCAATATACTGAAATAAATCATCACAAGACTGACCGTCTATTTGTACAACGCTTTAACCATGAGCCCTTTTCTTTTTTTAAGTTATTTTAAGTTATCGTAAGTTTTTTTAATTTACCCATTAAAAAATTAATAAACTAAACTAGAAAAAAGCAATACATTATGAATACAACAAACTACCATATTTATATTCTAATTTAGAGAAGCTATAGAATATGAAAGCTAACCTTATTTGCGTAATGTTAAATTGATACTGACCACTGCATGATCAGTGCTTTCACCATCGACATCAAAGCTTGGGTTAATTAAATGTTTATCAGTATTAATATAGTCACTGACTTCAAAGTAACTTGATTGTTCAGCAGCATCAAACTCACTAGAGAGCAGAATATAATCTAAGACCGAACTGCTTTGACCAAAATAATGTGTCGCACCACGAGTTAACAATTTATCAGCTTCAACTTCCTGATTCGCATCGCCAGTCATTTGCTTATTAGCTTGATGATTGGCTTCATATAAATCCCATGCATCTCGTAAAGTATAAAACTTAACAAGCCTCTGCTGATTTTGATCATTATTGAACAACATATTGGGCGTAACCAGGTGTGCGAGAATACCGTCTTTTAATGGGTTATTAAAATCTCCCATTAACATCATGGCATTGCCTTTTTTGGCTCTTCTTTCAATCATTTGCATCATTAATAACGTCGCCTCACTACCCCGTTGAATAGATGATGCCCAACCACCAGCGACCTGCGCTTTGAATTGCGATAATACATTGCCTTCTAATGAACTTAATTTATCGACTTCTCCCTGCCATGAAGCACGTTTAGATTTAAAGTGCACAACATAACAATCACATAAACCTAAATGAGGAAGCTCAACGGTTGCTCTTACCACTTGTCGACTAAAGTTAAATGTTTCTGTTAAACCTAATTGCACTGCGAGCTCTTTATCAACACTCACCGCAGCAACTTCCGTAATAGGAAATTTACTCGCTAAAGCAACAACGGGGTCTCGATGAATAAAATCATCAATGACTGTTGGCTTATCTACTACAGCAAAATATTCATAACCTTGTTTTTTTACCAATATCTCAAGAGCTTCAATACTAAAGACCTCTTGAAACCCGATAATATCAGGTTGATGTTTTTGCAAATAAGAAGCAATCCAATTTTCCTTTTTTTGCCACTGCTCTGCTGAATAGATACGATCAAAATCATAAAATGCATCAGGTGGAGCAAGGTAATTAAACAGGTTAAAAGTCGCTACTTTAATTTGCGTTTGTTCAACTTGTTCCGTTGATGATAAATCATCACTAGAAGCTTCATTATTGGCAGATAGAAGGGAAATAGAGTTAATTGGCACAAAATCCTCTTTTCTATTCATGTTTAATCAGCATTATTGAGCGTGGTGATGAAACATGAATAAGATAAATTATTAATTAAACAATAGTATCGCACAGAGAAGTCAGAGTATAAGCATAAATGCCCGCTATCGCTTATTTACTCCTTTTAAAGTCTTAGATTTAAAGTGAATAAGAATGGGGACAGAGAAACTATAAAATAACCACAGAACATGTAGCCTACTCACTCGTTATTTTATCAAGGTAGTGTGTAATACACTCTTGCTGCAAACTAATATCACCTATATTAGAAGCAACCCACTGCGGATCATAATAGCTATTAGTGTAACGCTCACCACGGTCACACATCAATGTAACAATCGATCCGGTTTGCCCTTGCTCAATCATTTCCTGTGCGAGCTTTAACACACCAAACATATTAGTGCCGGTACTTGCCCCCACTTTTCGCCCTAATAATGACGCAGTCCATAACATTGCAGCAATAGACTGTTTATTATCAACACACAACATATTATCAATCACAGAAGCGATGAATGAAGGCTCAACACGAGGTCGACCAATCCCTTCTATTAAGCTTCCTTTACCGTTAATTAACTGTTTATCTCCGGTTAAATAATAATCATAAAAAACCGAATTTTCAGGATCAACAACAGTTAACTCCGTCGTTAATTGATGATAACGAATATAACGCCCAATAGTTGCACTGGTGCCGCCCGTTCCAGCACTCATTACAATATGAGTGGGTATTGGGTGTGGCTCATGCTGCATTTGTATAAAAATAGAGTCAGCAATATTGTTATTACCGCGCCAATCAGTTGCGCGCTCAGCATTAGTAAACTGATCCATATAATACCCATTTAACTCTTTTGCTAACCGTTCTGATTCTGCATAAATTAAATTGGTTGAATCCACTAAGAAACACTCACCACCATAACGCTTTATCTCTGTAATTTTTTGTATGCTGGTTGATTTAGCCATTACAGCAATAAAACGTAATCCTAACAAACGAGCAAAGTACGCTTCAGAAATCGCAGTGCTGCCAGATGAGGCCTCAACTATCACCGTATCTTCTTTGATATTGCCATTACATAATGCATATAAAAATAAAGAGCGAGCTAAACGATGCTTTAAACTTCCCGTTGGGTGTGTGCTCTCGTCTTTAAGGTAAATATCAATGCCCTTTAATTGCGGTAAATCGACTTTAATTAAATGCGTATCGGCACTACGTTGGAAATCAGCTTGAATTTTGGCGATGGCCGCACTTACCCATTGACGTTGATGATTCATAATATTTTTCCTGTTTAAATAATAAAGCTAGTTTACCTTTGCTTAAACAGAATTAACGTCCTATAAATCTTCTAATAAGCCACAATAAAAAATATTTTTCTGTTAAAATTAAATATAAAGAAAATAACACTCATCCTATAGAGCAACTTACCCTATAGAAAAAATTGAAGAGGTAATATGAGCTTAGACGCTACGGATAAAAAGATAATCACCCTACTACAGCAAGATGCTTCATTATCATTACAGCAATTATCAGAGCAATTGAACCTAACCAGTACGCCATGTTGGAACAGAATTAAACGCTTAGAAAATGAAGGTGTTATTCAAAAGCGCGTTGCATTAATTGCACCTGAAAAGGTAGGCCTAGAACTGGTCGCTTTTGTACAAATCAAAACGCAGCAACATTCGGAAGTCTGGCTGCGAAACTGTGTACAGCAAGTAAAAGGATTTGCACAAGTTTTAGAGTTTTATAGAATGGCAGGTGAATATGATTACTTACTCAAAGTGATTGTTAAAGATATGCGTAGTTATGATCACTTCTATCAGCAATTAGTAAATGATGTAGATGGATTAACCGATGTAAATACTAGCTTTGCTATGCAGCAGTTAAAATTTACTACCGAACTTCCTATAATGTAATCAAATAGTGATCCTGAACGTTTAACACATTACACTGTCACTATCTCTAATGAATACCTAATTCCCGTATAAGGATGTTTTTAATGAAATTGTTTCTAAAGTTAGCCGCCGCACTGATTGTGCTTTTAATTTTAACCGTGGTAATTGTCATCAATGTTGTTGATCCAAATGATTATAAGCAGCAAATCCAAGAACAAGTTAAAACGAATATCAATAGAGATTTAGTGATCACTGGTGAACTCGATTGGAGCTTATACCCTTTATTAGGCCTTAAAAGTGGCCAAGTGACGTTATACAACAATCCTGAATTCGAAGAAAAAACCTTTTTAGATGTTCAAAATGCATCGATATCAATTAATGTATTACCACTTATTTCAGGGAAAATAGAAGTAGGTGAAATTATATTAGACGGTGTTAATTTTAACCTTATTACCAATAAAGACGGTTCATCAAACTTAGATAATTTACAAGCTGAAGGTACTGAAGTCGTTGCAGAAGCAGCAAAAGAAGAAACGCCTGTGACCGAAGAAGAGCAATCAACAGAAGCCGTTGACCTTTCTCAATTTGTTTTATCTGGTATCACATTAACCAATGCAGAATTGCAAATTATTGATCACCAAACGAATGAAAACCAAAAAATCGCAATAAAAAGTATGGTATTAAGCGAGTTTGCTTTCGACAAAAAATCACACTTTAGTTTAACGAGCTCGTTTAAGAATGAACAAGTAGATGCTGATATCGCACTAGAAGCCGATATATTTATAGATTCAACATTGAATAACATTGAACTGACTGGCTTGACTATTGAAAGTAAAGTATTAAGTGATGCGCTAGCAGATAGCACACTAAATACAACCTTCACTAGTGGCTTAACCTATAAAGTAGATACAAAGCAGTTAGATATTAAAGCAATCACAATTAACAATAAATTCACTGGTTCATACTTAGATGGTGACATTTACATTAACAGTAGTGATATCCATATAACTAATCACAATGAATTAGAGCTTGGTAAACTAACATTAACAAGTAGTTTGACGGGCAGTGCTTTAAGCAATAATACATTAAACACAAACTTACAAACCAACCTAGCGGCAGACATACAAAAACAAACTGCAAAAATAGATCAATTTGAATTAAAAAACACAATCGAAGGTAAAGACTTACAAGGCAACGTAAACCTTTCATTTAAAGAAATAAATGTCAGTGACTTTGAGAAAATATTAATTAAACAATTCAAACTAGTTAGTGAATTAAATGTACCAGCGATCAGCAAGAATAAAATTAATAGCACAATAGAAAGTGAAATTAGCTATGACCTTGCAAAACAAAAATTAAGTATCGATTCACTACAATCAACAGTAAACGATATAGAGTTAGGTGGACAACTTAGCTTTATCCAACAAACCGTCCCTGTTATTCGTTACAGCTTAAAAGGTAATACATGGGATTTAAATCCATACCTAACGAAAACCGCAGATCAAAATGATGATGCAGCTACTACAGAAAAAGGTGAGCAAGCAGCTGAAACAGAACCTGACTTAAGCATTTTAAAAGAGCTTGATATTAAAGGTGACTTAACGATCGCAGGCTTATTATATGAAGATATTAGAATAGGTAAAATCACTAATAGCTTAACCGTTAAAAATGGTAAAGCAACCATCAGCCCATTAAATGCACAGCTTTATAATGGTTCATTAAACATTGATGCATGGATTGATGAGAAAGGTGGTGAAAATCAATATAAAGCGACAACGTCTATCAAGAATGTTGTACTAATTGACTTGTTGAAAGACGCAGCTAAAGTAGACCTATTAAGTGGCACTGCAAACTTTAACTTAGTAGCAGACGGTAAAGGATTAACGTCAACTAAGATACAACAAGGTGTGAATGCAAAAGGTGACTTTAAAATCCTTAATGGCGAGTTATACGGTATTAATCTTTCGCAAGAAATACGTGTTTTAAAAGCAAAAATAAAAGGTAAAACAATAGCACCTGACAAGCTTGTTAAGAAAACAGACTTTGCATCATTAATTGGTGAGTTTACGGTACAAGATGGTATCGCTAATAATCAAAAATTATTGATGTCATCTCCTGTTATGCGTTTGGATGGAGCAGGTACTGCAAATACAATTACTGAAGCCCTTAATTACAAATTAGGTGTAACCCCTCTTTCAAAAGCGGGTGAAGAAACTGACTTCTTAGACCTTGATGGCGTAACGATTCCATTATTGATTAAAGGTACCTTTACTAAACCATCATTTAATTTAGACACTGAATCCGCTTTAAAAGAGAAAATTGAAGCAGGAAAAAAAGCGTTACAAGAAAAAGCAAAAGACGCTATTTTAGGTAATAAATCCAGTGATGAATTAAAAGAAGAAGCAAAAGATTTGAAAGATAAACTGAAAAGTTTTTTTTAAATAACGTTTATTTAACCACTTAAAAATAAAATAATAAATAGCTGATTCAGAAAACTGTATCAGCTATTTTTTTATTTATACTGATACCAATTACGTTAAGTATGTGATCTAAATTTGACGCATAAAAAATTTAATTCGAGGTATAAATTGAAGTAAATGATTGTTTCCTTTTACAAAATTTACAACAAAGAAGTTAATTTTTTAGCAAGTAAAATAGATCAGCTATTTATCAGAGTTAATATTAACAGCCCTTCCCCCAATTAAAAATTCGTAAACATAAAAATATACCACTAGCTTTAATTAAATAAAAACTAAAGAGCAACCTCCTGTAATGGCTTTGGTAACCAATACAACTTAAACACCACGTACAACACACCTAGAAAGCGATGATAGTAACTTCCTAAAATACCAAGAGACAAGATTAAAAACGAGATTAATGATATAACTCATTAATAGAAAATGATTTTCTAAAGTATCTATATCAGAAAATCGAGAGTAAAAACAAAAAAGGTGACACGTCATACATCAATTTAATTTGACCTCATTTAACTTAATCTAACTTAAGGAATTCATTTACCATGCTTCCATTTATTAATGCACAAGATATTGAAAGTAAATTATCATGGACAGCGCTTTGCACAGCGTTCCATGAAGGACATAAAGCACCTCGAGCAGACATAGATGACATTCTATTTAAACATGATGAAAATGCGTTATTGAGTCGTGCAGCATGGATAAAAAATAAAGGAATAGGGGTTAAAACGGCGACTATATTTCCAAATAACGCAAAATTACCAACGCCTATTCCAAGTGTTAATTCAATCTTTACTCTATTTGATGATCAAACTGGCATCCCTCTCGCTATTATTGATGGCAAGTTAGTCACTAAATGGAAAACGGCTGGCGACTCTGTATTTGCAGCAAAGTTATTAGCAAGACCTGATAGTAAAGTGTTAACCGTTATTGGCGCTGGCGCCGTTGCATCGTCAATCATTGATGCTTATCGAGCTTTGTTTCCTAATTTAGAAAAAGTGATTATTTGGAATCGTACTTTTGAAAAAGCACAGAAACTCGCTAAAGAAAAAGGGGCTGTAGCTGTCCAAGATCTTTCTGAAGCATTGAGTGATGCAGACATTGTTTCATCTTCTACTATGTCGACCGAATCTTTCATTAAAGGTAAGTGGATTAAGGAAGGAACTCATGTTGATTTAATTGGTGCATACCGTCCAGACATGAGAGAAGCTGATGATGCACTACTCGTAAAATCACGTATTTTTGTTGATGCCAGAGAAACGGCCATTCACGATATAGGTGAGTTAGCTATCCCAATTAAACAAGGTGTTATCAATGAACATGCTGTTATCGCTGACTTCTACCAACTATGTAATGGTGATAGCGGACGTAAAACGGATAAAGAGATCACGTTATTTAAAAACGGTGGCGGTGCTCATCTTGATTTAATGACCGCGCTATACATTATGAAGTGTCGTGAAAATAACAAAGTGTAAACAGAGATAATGAGTGATTTACTGTTAATAAAGGTTTATCAATAAGAGACTTTGTTAGTAAGGTTTTTATCTATTAATTAATAGATTATAGGTTAATAGGTTAATAGGTTAATAGGTTAATAGGTTAATAGGTTAATAGGTTAATAGGTTAATAGGTTAATAGGTTAATAGAATAGTTTTCATTTCACTAACAAAGCTTTATTAAAAAGACCATCGAATGAAACGATGGCCTTCGATATTAGTCAGACTAGTGATGACCTAAGCCTTACAAAAAGCACATAAGTTATTCATTCGATTTTATTTATTCAGATACAACAATGTTTAACTTAATTAGCTAAAAAAGCACTGGCTGGCTTTTTAGCGGCTTTTGCCGCTTTCTTTTCTTTTGCAGTTAAAAGTGGTTTCTTTTTAGTCGCTTTTTTACTGTCTTGGCCTTTACTCATGATATTTTCCTTTTTGAAGTAACCTTTAAATTAAAATTAATTTGAGGCAACTTAATGACTGAGTGGACGCGGTTGAGCTAAAAAATAATGCGCAACAATTCAGTATGCTCTTAAGGTTAATCAATTGATATAAATAGATGAGATAACTGTTATTGAAATTCCTAATATAACGTTAGGCAATTTTATTGGGTTTAAGAATAAAGACTTGCTCAGAATGAAAACAATAAAAAAGGGAGTAGTTTGTAAACTATTCCCTTTTAATTATTATGTACAAAACCTCATTAAATGAGCATAAACGAAACGGTAATGTATAGAATTTTTATAAAAACTACTTAGGCAACAAAACTTTATCAATAACGTGTATCACACCATTACTTACTTCTACATCAGCTTTAATGACGTGTGCATCGTTTACCATCACCTTATCATCTTCTACTTTAATCATGACTTTTTGTCCTTGGACAGTGGTACCGCTATCCATTTTAACAACGTCAGATGCCGTTACTTTTCCAGCCACTACATGGTAAGTTAATACAGCGACTAACTTATCTTTATTCTCAGGTTTTAGTAGCATTTCTACCGTACCTTCTGGTAACTTGGCAAACGCTTCATCAGTTGGAGCAAATACAGTGAAAGGACCTTTTCCTTTAAGTGTTTCAACTAACCCACCCGCTTTCAATGCCGCGACGAGTGTGGTGAAAGAACCATTTTCTGCAGCAACATCAACGATATCTTTATGAACTCCATGATGCTCTGCATGTGCAACGGAAGTAAACGTAAAACTAACAACGATAATCGATACTGCTGAGATGAATTTCTTTAACATAAAATTTTCCTTTTTAGGGTTAGTTATATTTTAATATTCAAGCTGTGCTGTATTGCAATGTTCAAATAATTTTACGGTGCTCGTTTGCTTTAGATCAGTTTATTTTAAATAATGTTACCAAAACAAGGTTTTCCCTGATCATAATATGCCTTATTTTTAACCCTCAAAATAAAAATATTATATTTAAATTCATTAACTTAAAACAGAAAACAATAAAAAACCTATAAATAATCAATATTTTTAAATACTGATCATTTCCTGTTCTTTTCTATCAATTAGATTCCTCTCCTATAATTTACTTCCAATCTTAATGAATAAATTTTCACTTAAAAACAACGAATAAACTGAAATAATACCGTTTAATTCTCCCTCTAACCTTAATGTGTTTTTAGGCAATAATTTATCCTAATATGGAAGTTATTATCTTCCACTGAAAAGAATAAAACGGGTGTACTCTATGACATAAATAACTCATAACTATTCCACCATCCTTTAGCGTAAATTGTATATAATAACGGCTCTATAGTTTCCTAAATGACTCTCGCAACAAGAGGAACCAATCCAGTGAAAATGATTAATGGCCTTAAAGATATAATTGATAGTTTTGACACCTTTATCTTAGATCAATGGGGTGTATTACATAACGGTGGAAATGCTTTTCCAGAAGCAATAGAAGCATTAACCTTTTTAAAGTCACATAACAAAAAAGTCGTCATCTTATCTAACAGTGGTAAAACAGGCAGATTCTCCTACCAGCGTTTAGCAGATTCCGGTATTACCCGAGATTTGTATTTAGATGTATTAACATCAGGCGATCATATGCGTCAAAATTTCGCGTCAGGAAAGTTTAAGCACTTAGGTAAGCAAGCGCTACATTTTACCTGGGATAACGACCACAGCGTAATTGATGATTGCGGGTTAACAGAATCGACACGAGATGAAGCTTCATTTATTTTATGTTGTGGCGTTGATCGTGGTCATGTTGATGCTTATATGGATGACTTAACGTTCGCTTATCAACATAATTTTGAACTAGTTGTCAGTAATCCTGATCTCGTTGCTATGACACCAGAAGGAACCTTAAAAATCTGCCCGGGTGCAATAGCAAATGCTTACCAAAAAATGGGAGGGATTGTACATTGGCACGGAAAACCACAGAAAGAAATTTATGCAATGTGTAAAGAATTGGTAGGCGGTTGGGATAATGCTATCGCGGTAGGCGATAGCTTAGAGCACGATATTGCAGGGGCAAATGGTGCTAATATCAGTAGTTTATTCATCACCTCTGGCATCCATACTAATACGATTAGTGACGAAAAAAGTATTGTTAACTTATGCGATGAATTTTCAGTTAAGCCTAGCTTTTATATTGATTGGTTCAAAGCATAACAAACCTAACGGTTACTGCGTTTACTCTTTATGTTGATAACATTCATATCGATTCTTACCGCGTCTCTTGCTTTGGTATAAAGCAAGGTCCGCTTGTTTAACTAACTCGACAGAATCAGTATTGAGTTGCGGAATAACAGATGAAACACCTAAACTAATAGTCACATGGTTATAAGGAGATTCACTATGGGTTATTTGTAAATTATTAACAGCTTGTCTTGTTTTCTCGGCAACAGCAAAACCTTCGACCAAGTCACCTTCTAATAAAATAACAAATTCTTCTCCACCATAACGAGCAAAAAAATCAGTCGGTCTATTAATTGATTTTTGTATATTCTCAGCTACTTTTCTTAAACACTCATCACCCGCAATATGCCCATAAGTATCATTAAATTTCTTAAACTCATCTATATCAATGAGTAGTAAAGTTAATGGCTCTTGGCTACGAGTTTTGACCTGCCAGAGTTGGTTAAGCGTATGATCTAACCACCTTCTATTAAACACGCCAGTTAAATCATCTATTTGAGATAATGATTCAAGTGTAGCATTAGATTTTTCAAGTTTATCTCGACGCTCATTCACCATATCTATAACGGCATTAAAACCTACAATCAAATCCCCTATTTCATCGTTTTTATAACCTTCTATATGCTTGAGTGGTTGCTTTTTTAATACCATTTCTCTAACGGACTCTGCTGCTTCCTTTAAGGGGTTAAAAAAGAAGAATAGAAAAAAGGTAATCGCTAGGAAAACAGCGAAGCTAACAATCACGCCACTGATAATAGAAGCTTCTAAGCTTTCATTTATGGTTTGATAAACTTTATCGACAGGCGTTCTTACAATAACAAACCAATTCAAGAAGCTAATATTAGCGGCTGCCGCCAACACTTCATCACCCGAGGCATTCACAGTATCACCAACCCCATTAAAGCCGTCCATAACCTGATCATAGAAGACAACCTCTCCTCTTTTAGGAATGCTTTTAAATACTAAGCTTGGAGTACTGGAAGCTAAAAAAATCTGACTCGCTCTTGATATCACTAATGTATCGCTTGTCTCGTTGTAATCATGGTCAAAAATATATTCCATAAACCCAGGACGATTCAAAAAAATAGGCGCTTCTAGGATCCCTAATACTCGACCGCTTTTATCTCTTAATGCTTTTGCAATGACAACAAGCACTTCATCAGTGACCTCAGAACGAAAAGGTGAACTAATAATAATATGTTGGCTATTTTTAGCATTTATTAACCATTCTCTATTTGAAAGATCTAAACTTTTTCTACTTGGAATGACAGGGTATTCAGCTATAACACCTTTCCCAGTTGGATTTATAACAGCGAATCCTTGCGGAAAAAAATTAGTAAAAGCAATGTGCTCTTTGATTTTTTCGGTTAAAAAATCTTCGGACTGCATTTGCTCAGGAGGAATTAAATCTGCTAGAGCTACTAAAAATTTTGTTCGCTTATCAATTTTATTCTTTATATCTTTAGCGATAAATTTAGCTTTTGTATATTGCTCTTTATTAATTTGATTTTTTATTTCAGACTTAATGATTAGAAAGTTGTAAATTTGCAACAATGTGAAAGCCACAACAATAAACGCCGAAACATAAATAGATAATTTAGTGGAAATACGCGATGGCGCCATGTGATCTAACAGTGTCTTCATCGAATCATACTTTATTGGTTAATACTTGGACATAAAGATACCTCTTTTAGCATATAAAAGTTAGTTGTTTTTTTGATAATGTGACTAAAAATGACTAAATATTCATTGATTAGTTTAAAATAATTTCAGTATTTATAGATATACCCGTTACCATTCAACGTGGCAAATTCAGCAAGTAGTGAAGTGAACATATTCTAGGAAGAAAGAGGCAGATCTAACAAGTTAATTACTTATTTTAATAAAAATAGCCTATTAAAAGTACATCAGATAAATATTATGTAAAAAAGTGATGTTTAATAAGGATCAACAAGAATGATCAATCCATTATAAAATCACTAACGATTTAAAATATACCTCCAGAATAAACCCCCTAAAAGTCACAATCAATTAATTTATAGCAATAAAAAACAAGTCTTTTTTTGTACATTAAATTTAAAAATTCCAATTTGTAACTCTGTAAATGTGACTTAGATCTCCTTTTGTCACTTATTTGTTATTTTTTCATGAAGTTGATCAGAAAACTATATAGATTGGTCTACGTAATTTAAAAGACACGGATTGTCTGCATTTTAGCTGAAGTAATTTTTATTATTTCAGCACTTACCTAAAAAATAATTTAATTATTACAATTTTTAAATAATTCTAAATAAAGGAAAATGAATATGACATTCAACAAATATCTAATTGCTATTACATCTAGTGCTATCCTTTCAGCTCCACTTTCTGCTGCAACTATTTACAAAAATGAAACCCAGGAATTTAATATCGGTGGACGAGTTGAAGTCGGCGGTAATTTAACAGATGGTGATTATTCTGATGAATCTAATGTGCGTTTAAATGTAAATGGAAAAAATAAATTAAATGAAGATTTAACTGTTTTTGGTCGCTACGAATTCGAAATCACAGAAAATGAAGATGATAATGAAGCAAATTTAAATACACGTCACCTTTACGTGGGTGGTGAAACTAAATTCGGCACTCTTATTTATGGGCATCAAGAGAATGCTGTTACTTACCTAACAGACTTTACCGATTTAGCAGAAACGTATAGTGGTTACATTAACGAAAATACTGAAACATCGGCCGACCGCTCAAAAAACACATTACGTTACATTTATAAAACTGATGCATTAACTTTTCAAGCATCTGGAACACAAAATGCTAATAATAATGCCGATGGTTTTGGTTTGATGGCAGCTTATAAACTTACTCCTGAAGTTGAATTAGCTGCGGGTGTAACTAGCAGTGATCAAGAATATGGTAATGCAACAAATGTTGAAGATACTGACACCTCAAACTCTTACATACTTGCAGCGAGATACACTAAAGGCAGTATTTATTTAGCGGCAACAGGTATGCAAGGTAATATTTCAGCTGATGGTATTTCTGATTCTGATTTTGTAGCGGCAGATGCATTTGCGGCTTATTACTTTGGTGAAGATAACTCAAATATATTAAATATTGGTTATAGTTATTATTCTGCAGATGATATTGCATCATTAGAAACAAATTTTGTTTCACTAGAATATGCTCATTATATTGGTAACTTTGCAGTTTTTAGTAGTTATAAAATTGCATTAAATAATGATACATCTAGTAGTACTGGTGACCGTGAAAATGAGTTGTTGTTAGGTGCTCGTTACGGTTTCTAAGTTTTATTAAGATAAAGAAATCTATAAAGCACTCAATAAGAGTGCTTTTTTAATGAGAACAATTAAAACTATTTATCTAATCTAAGTTAACTTAAACTACTATTTTTAAAAACAATAAAAGCGAGAATTAAATATGAAGTTATGGAATGTTGTTGCAATTATTATTGTCAGTTTATTAAGCTCAAAAGTATTAGCAGATATTCATTTAAACACCCCCTCTCAGCTTAAACTTAAAATTGTTAATAATGAAATATCAAAAAATGAGAATCCTCTCTTATTAGAGAATGGTAAAAATCAGATAGCATTTCGTTATGAGGATCGTTACCGCTCAGCTGGCGAAGATGTTTTTTTTACATCAGATATTATATTACTTACTTTTGAAGGTCATGATAACAACTACTTTATAACCTTACCTAAATTACGTACGGAAAGTGAACGTACAGACTTTAATAATAATCCTGTCATCATATTAAAAGATAGTAATGGTAAAACAGTATCATTTGAACAAGGGAAGCTACTCAAGAATGGTATTCAATTTAATCGAGACTTAATCTCAGAACTGCGTGTTTACAATCAAACATCTCAACTCGCTTCATTAAAGCAACCGACGTCAATTATTAGCGTTGCCGATAACCAGTCTGAAACTGATGTTGCAGGTAAAATGTTAGATTATTGGTACAGTAAAGCGGATGAAAAGACTCGTGCAGCATTTAAAGCTCGTATTAATTAGAATATGCACACATAAAAATCAACTCTACTTGATTCAGTAGAGTTTGATAATTATGACTCTACATAATAGCCTCTCATTTCCCTCCCCTCTCGACCAAAAAACAATAATAAAGTCTTATTAAATAAAAAATACAATTTTTTATATTTAGAAAGGGCAAGGTATCGACTCTAATGTCAAACACATCACTTTGTAAAAGCTAATGATCATATTAAAAATAAAACAAAATAAAACAATCACTTACATAAATATCGATTCGCTCATAAATCATTAAGACACGAGTAATTTTAATCGGTAAGGTTACCTAATCATTCCATACAACATCCTCTGACTCTATTAATTAGGGTTGTTACTGCTGTACAGAAAATAAATTAAAATCAACATATTAGAGCTGCAACAACAAGTTGGCACATATATTTCATTATGATCTGTAATATTTATTTTTTACCTTTTAAGCCCTATATATCCTTAATCACGCACTAAGAAATGATAAAAGCGCACTGAAATGAGGCGCAATGGCATTAAGATAATAAATATTAAACTTTATTGATTTTCGCATCAATGAAGCTTGTCTATTAAGCTTTGTATGTTATCTAAACAATACTATTAATATTGAATTAGTTTAAATATCTTATGAGATTTGAACCTATATTAGGAGAATGCTTTGACAACAATACCTGTTTGGGATGCTCATACTTGCGTTCCTTTAATTCCAGAGTACGATTTAGCATCGCTACAACGCCATATAGACTGTGGCGCCTATTATATTTCAATCAATATCGGGATGGACTTTAATCCACTGAGTGACATTATTCAGATAATAGCAGGATTTAGACAGCGCATCAGCGAACTCGGTTTTTTAATACAAGTAGAAAGTTTTGCCGATGTTGAACGTGCCCAACGCGAAGGTAAATTAGCCGTTTCCTTTGATTTAGAAGGTGGCGTCCCGTTACATGAAAGCCCTGCGATGGTCGGATTACTTGCAAAACTTGGCGTACGACAAATACATTTAGCCTACAACCGCAGTAATTCTCTTGCGGGTGGTTGTCACGATGAAGACATTGGCTTAACGCCTAAAGGCCGAGACATCGTAGATGCTATTAATGCCAATAAATTGTTTATGGATGTTTCCCATACCGGATACCGCACCAGTATGGAAATTTTCGAATATTCAGATAAACCAGTGATCATTAGCCATGGCAATCCTCGCGCACTCAAAGATCACGGACGAAATTATCGAGATGATCAACTACAAGCCTGCGCAGCTAGCGGTGGCGTAGTTTGCATAAATGGCGTAGCGCGATTCTTAAACTCCCCACAAGCTAACGCTGAAAGTATGGTGGAAGCCATCGATTATCTCGTTCAATTAATTGGGCCATCGCATGTTGGTGTCGGCTTAGATTATGTTTACGATAATCATTTAGATGATGGGTCAGAAGGTTTAGATACGAATCTTTGGTGGCCACCTGAACACGGTTACAGTAAATCAAATGATGGATTTTTAAATCTTTTATTCGCCCCACCAGAACGTTTTTTAGAAATGTCAGTACTACTTGAAAAACGCGGTTACACACAATCTGATATCGCTGCTATCTATGGAAAAAACATGAACACCCTAGCCCAAAAAGTTTGGTGTTAACAACACATTGGAAATAAATCCCTTGGCCTCACCGTCAGGAAATACGGAGATAACAATATGAAGTCACTTTTTAAAAAAGCACGCCATCTAGCGGGAGCGACTAGTTTAGCCCTTGCGCTTTCTACAGGAACGGTATCAGCAGCGACACCTAAAGATTCTTTAGTTGTAGGCTGGCAATTCGATGACATTATTACGTTAGATAGCGCGGAAGCCTTTGAATTTTCTGGCTCTGAAGTTATCGGTAATACTTACGATCGTTTAATTAGTTACGATCCAAATGATGTCTCAAAAATATTTGGCCAAGCAGCCGAAAGTTGGACAATCAGCGAAGATGGTAAAACCTTTACTTTTAAAATTCGCAAAGGGATTAAATTCGCCTCCGGTAATGAAATGACCGCTGAAGATGCTGCATTTTCATTACAACGTGCGGTTATCCTCAATAAAGCGCCTGGTTTTATATTAACGCAATTTGGTCTTAACGAAACCAATGTAAAAGACAAAGTCAAAGCCATTGATGCAGATACACTCGTCTTTGAAACCGATAAAGCCTACGCACCAACTTTCGTTTTGTACTGTTTAACCGCAACCATTGCGTCAGTTGTAGATAAAGAAGAAGTCATGAAACATGCAGTCGATGGTGACATGGGGCTTGCTTGGTTACGTACTCATTATGCTGGTTCTGGTCCTTTCAAAGTAGAGCAATGGAAGCCGTCTGAGATTGTTGTATTAAGTGCCAATCAAAATTACTGGAATGGTGTTCCGGCAATGAAAAATGTGTTTCTTCGTCATATTGGTGAATCTTCCGTTCAACAATTATTACTTGAGAAAGGCGATATTGATATTGCCCGTAATCTCGAAACCGAACAGTTAAAAAGTGTTGAAGATAATAAAGAGATTAAGTTAATTAAAAAAGGTAAAGGGACGCTTTATTACCTTTCAATGAATATGAAAGATCCTATCTTAGCTAAACCTAAAGTGCAGCAAGCGCTTAAATATCTAATCGATTACAAAGGGTTAGCAGATACAGTTTGGGATGGGCGTGGTCAAATACAACAGGCATTTCTACCTAAAGGTTTCCTTGGTGCATTGGAAGATCAACCTTTCTCATTAGATGTTGAAAAAGCAAAAGAGTTATTAACTGAAGCCGGTTATCCTGATGGTTTCGATGTTGAGTTAATCGTTCGAAACAGCCCTATACGTGTCGATACGGCAAAATCAATTCAAACAACCTTTGCTAAAGTAGGTATCAAGGTTAAGTTAATTCCTATGGATGGTAAACAGGTTCTAACGGTATACCGTGCACGTAAACATCAACTATTCTTTGGTACATGGGGCCCAGATTATCAAGACCCACATACCAATGCAGATACTTTTGCTAAGAACTTAGACAATAGTGATGATGCGAAATCAAAACCAGTCGCTTGGCGTAATGCCTACGCGCCCGAGCAAATGACTAAAGATACGCTTGCCGCGTTAGTCGAACGCGATGCTGATAAACGTGCAGCGATGTATTTAGCAATTCAAAAGGAACATCAACAAACAGCACCTTTCGCTTTTGTTATGCAAGAACAAGAAGTTGCTGGTGTGCGCGCTAACATCGATGGATTTGTATTAGGTCCATCCTTCGATAGTAACTCTTACAAAGACGTTGTGAAGAAATAATGGGAAGTTCATTATCAAAGGGCAGTTATCAGGCTGCCCTTTCTTCTTTTTATACTAAAAAAGCAAAACCATTCATCCACTTTTTCAGCATGTTGGCGATGACTTTCTTCGGCTTATTATTACTCACCTTTGTGATTGGTCGAATGATGCCAACGGATCCCGTTATTGCTGTGATTGGTGATAAAGCACCTGAAGCACTCTATCAAGCCACATATATTGAAATGGGGCTAGATAAACCTATTATCACGCAGTTTTTCTACTATCTTAACGGTGTATTACATGGCGACTTAGGTACCTCTGTCCGTACTGCAAACTTAGTCACCGATGATATCCTTAACTATTTTCCAGCAACTCTAGAACTGGCTACCCTCGCCACTATTTTTGGCATGCTAATTGGTATTCCAATGGGAGTCATTGCAGCCGTCAATCAGAATAAATGGCAAGATAATCTGGTTCGAATTTTTGGATTGATTGGACATAGTGCCCCGATATTTTGGCTAGCAATGATCGCCATTGTTGTTTTTTATCAACATTTAGATTGGGTCGCCGCACCAGAAGGTCGACTCAGTGTGATGTATGAATATACGCTTCCGAAAGTGACCAATATGGTATTAATCGATACCGTATTAGCACAGGATTGGGGGGCCTTTAAAGATGCCTTTGCCCATATTATTCTACCCGCTTCTTTACTTTCCTATTACAGTATTGCCTACCTCAGCCGTATGACGCGATCTTTTATGCTTGATCAACTTAATCAAGAATATGTCATTACTGCACGAGTAAAAGGGGTTTCTGAAACCGCTATTATTTGGAAACACGCACTCGGTAATGCTTGGGTTCCTTTGATCACTGTTATCGCTCTGACCTATGCTTCTCTCTTAGAAGGGTCAGTGTTAACAGAAATTGTATTTTCTTGGCCGGGATTAGGCCGTTACATTACCGACGCCCTACTCGCAGCAGACATGAATGCGGTGCTTGGGGGCACGATCGTCATCGGTTTCGTTTTTATACTGTTAAATTTAACCTCTGATTTACTCTATAAAGTCTTTGATCCGAGAGTAAAATAAGCATGCATATTATTAAACATTTCTCATCCAGAAGTGCTAACAAGGTTTCTCAAAAATGACGGAGTTAAAAGGTTGGCTGTTAGCCGAAAACCCAGATTCAAGAACACAAGCAGCATTTGGACGTGGCTATTTAGGTTGGCTACGCTTTTATCATAATCCTCTCGCTATGATTGGTTTTGTTATTGTGCTTACGCTGCTATTAATAGCGCTATTTGCCCCGTATATTGCCCCCGAAGGTATTAGCAGTGGACTAACAGGTGACGCCCTTAAAAATGCGCGTTTTCTACCGCCCTCTGCTGAGCATTGGTTTGGCACCGATGGCCAAGCTAACGATGTGTTTAGTCGCATTGTTATTGGTAGCCGCATAACACTGGTTATCGTTGCCTTAGTGATTTTCACCGCCCCAATATTAGGCTTTATTATCGGTACTGTTTCTGGCTACTTTGGTGGTTGGGTTGATATCTTATTAATGCGTATTACTGATGTATTTCTCGCTTTTCCTAAATTAGTGCTCGCATTAGCACTCGCTGCAGCATTAGGTCGAGGTTTAGAGTCGGCCATTTTCGCGATTGCAATCACCTCTTGGCCCGCTTACGCACGACTCGCCAGAGCCGAGACATTAACGATTCGTAATACCGATTACTTAGCAGCGGCAAAACTACAAGGCGCAAGTCATTGGCGATTAATTTCAGGCCATATCATGCCACTATGTTTATCGTCACTGATTGTCCGCGTCACCTTAGATATGGCGGGCATTATTTTAACCGCCGCTGGTTTAGGTTTCCTTGGTTTAGGTGCACAGCCTCCAACACCTGAATGGGGTGCAATGATTGCAGAAGGACGCGACTATATTCTCAGTTACTGGTGGTTAGCCACTTTTCCTGGCCTTGCCATTTTTACCGTGGCACTTGGCTTTAACCTTCTTGGTGACGGTCTACGCGATGTCTTAGATCCTAAATCAGGAGGTCAACATTAATGACTTATATCGGTAATAACAATGATCACTTACTGGAAGTGAAAAATCTCAATGTTGAATTCCCCTCGGTACATGGTTCAGTTCATGCGGTGCGTGATATCTCTTTTAAAATGGGCCATGAGAAAATAGCCATTGTAGGTGAATCAGGTTCAGGAAAATCACAAACAGGCCGTGCTATATTAGGATTGAGCCCAGGTAATGTCACCGCCGAAAAACTCTTTTTTGATGGCGTAGATTTACAAGGTTTGTCCGCTCGTGATTATCGAGAGATCCGCGGTAAACGTATTTCGATGGTGATGCAAGATCCTAAATACTCACTCAATCCAGTAATGACCGTTGGTAAACAAATGATTGAAGCCTGCCAAATTCAAATGAAAGTATCTAAGAAACAAGCGATATCCCGCTGTATTGAAATGCTTGAAGCTGTTCGCATTCGAAATCCACAACGAGTTTTTAATACCTACCCTCACGAAGTATCCGGAGGCATGGGACAACGTATTATGATTGCCATGATGCTACTGTCCAGTCCTGATCTGTTAATTGCCGATGAGCCGACATCAGCACTCGATGTAACCGTACAATTACAAGTATTAGCGATTATGGACGACCTCGTCAAAGAGCGTGGTATGGGACTTATTTTAATCTCACACGACTTGCCCTTAGTTGCCAGTTTCTGCGATCGTATATTGGTCATGTATGCAGGAAGAATTGTAGAGGAACTTGAAGCCAGCAAACTCGACCAAGCACAACACCCTTATACCAAAGGTCTACTTTCTTGCCTACCAAATAATGCAATTAAGGGGCAACCTATAGCGACACTGCAACGCCAAGATAGTTGGTTGGATGGAACTTTAAATGCACAAGGTAAATTAATATGACCGACCCTAAAATACCCGCCATCACAATCAATGATTTATCGATTCATTTCGGTAGCGGTGACGAATTAGTAAAAGCCGTCGATCATGTTTCTTTTACCGTTCCCGCTCAACAGTCTTTTGGATTAGTTGGTGAATCAGGCTCAGGAAAGTCAACAATTTTACGTGCCCTTGCCGGGTTGAATACGCATTGTGATGGACAAATGTTACTGGAAGGAGAGTCATTACAAAGTGCTCGTAGTAAAGCTTTTTATAAAAAAGTACAGATGGTATTCCAAGATCCTTATGCATCGCTTCACCCTCGCCATACCATCGACAAAATACTCGCAGAACCACTTGCTATTCATGGTTTTAAAAACACCGAACAACGTATTGCAAAAGTGATGGAGCAGGTCGCCCTTCCCAATAAATTTCGATTTCGTTATCCACATCAGTTATCTGGTGGGCAACGTCAACGTGTTGCAATTGCTCGTGCTTTAATTTTAGAACCTAAAATTTTATTACTTGATGAACCGACCTCTGCACTCGATGTTTCCATACAGGCTGAGATTCTCAATTTATTGAATCAATTACGCGAAGAATTATCTTTGACTTACATATTAGTGAGTCACGATTTGGCAGTCGTATCCTACATGTGTGAACAAATTGCGGTTATGCAACATGGTAAACTTGTCGAACTTTTGCAGGTTGATCAGCAAGGGAAAACAGATGCTAAAGATCCGTATACTTTGCAACTTAATTTAGCCTCAAAGGGTTACGATCGAGCAGTCATTGAACAATTTATCGACCATGATTGATATGTTAAATTGCTATGAGCAGGCAATGGAAAATCGATATGAGCCAGAAAAAATATGACTAAAAAATAAGTTTATGATGAGTATTGATCAAGTTTTAGGAGATGACAGTTATTGAAGCCTAAATAACCAACTCAGGGTCTGTTGTTATGTTTATTTTAAGAGGAATAAACAGGTTAAAGTTAAAGACATGATATCAAAAGCTTTATTTACGAATACATTACCAGAAAAGTAGTTATTAAAGGCTGATGCAACAAAAATACAATGGCAATGAATATTAAAAGCAACTTTAAAATATAAACATGGTTAACACATTAACCATGCTTATATTTAGCTCAATATTAAAAGCGAAAGGCTTAACGTTTCGCTGCAATATCACGCAAAGCTTGTTTTTCAGCTGCTGATAAGAATGCGATGTCTAAGCCATTAATTTGTGTTTGTTTTATTTGCTCAAGAGACAAACCTGCTTTAGGCGCGGCAACTTCATACTCGAAAGGTAACTCAATCCCTTCTACTGCTGGGTCATCAGTATTAAGTGATGCCATCACACCGTGGTTTAAGAATGTCTTAATAGGGTGTTGAGTAATATCAGCAATGGTACTGGTTTGTATATTCGAAGTAATACAAGACTCAATACCAATATTGTTTGCTACAAGATAATCCATTAATTTAAGATCTTCGATTGCTTTTACACCGTGACCAATACGCTCAGCACCCAATGATTGAATTGCCTGCCATATACTTTCAGGTCCAGCAGCTTCACCTGCATGCACTGTTACACGTAAGCCAGCATCACGTACTTGTTTAAAGTGATTAACAAATAAGTCACCAGGTTTTCCTAATTCGTCTCCCGCTAAATCGATAGCAACCAATTTATCTTTTTGACTAAGCAGCCCATCTAATTCAATTTGGCATGCTTCTGTACCGTAAGAACGGCTCATAATACCGATTAAATTAGTTTTAACGTTAAAGTCTTTACTACCAGCAGCAACGCCGGCGACAACCGCTTCAACAACGCCCTGAACAGGTAAGTTATGCTTCAACGCCATGTAATACGGAGAGAAACGCAGTTCCGTATAATCAATGCGAGCATTTTTAGCATCTTCAACATTTTCATAAGCCACTTGATAACAAGCATCTAAGTCACCTAAAACAGCAACACCCCAGTCTAATTTAGATAAAAAAGCCACCAAATTTGGTTCAGTTTCAATGACCTGTACAAATGGACGCAATGTTTCAATGTTAGTAGCAGGTAATGTTAGATTAAATTTTTGACCCAATTGTAAAATAGTTTCAATACGAATATTGCCATCTAAATGTCGATGTATATCAGTTAGAGGTAGATTTTTAGTGATCATTTTTTATTCCTTTGTATTGAAACTCTAATGGAACTCAAGCCACCTTAAAATGTAATTTCCGAGGTTACAAAATAAGGTAGCTTGAATTCAACTAGTATAAAGAGTGTGGTTATTTTTTGTTACTAGCAAATCTTTAATAAATCTACATTTAAAAAATATTTTAAGCTAGTTAACATAATATGTTGTTATTAGTCGTTTATTATTTAAGTTCAACTATTCATCTATCGCCAAAAACATTTTTAGTAAAGGCAGGAAAATAGCCTTGTTTTTAATAATTCAGGGATAGCTTAGTGAGTTATAACTTAACGAGTTGTAACTCACTGGGTGCACTTGGATATACTAGGTACAACGAGTTATAGTCTAGTGCTATTTTTAATATTCAACATTGTTACCACGAATAACTTCGTAGACTTGTGGCTCAATAGCCACTTTCTTATCTGCACAATGGATAGCATTTAAGACATTCTTTTGCGTTTCCATAAATTGCTGCTCTGTTTGAGCATGGACCATCGCAATAGGTGTTTGTGCATCGATCTTATCGCCAATACTAATTAGCTCGCTTAAGCCTACCGCAAAGTCGATAGCATCAGTCGCGACACGACGTCCGCCGCCCATATTAACGACAGACATACCAACCTCACGCGCATCAATTGCACTGACATAACCACTTTGTGTGCTGTAGATAGGTCTAATAATGGCAGACTTAACCAAATGATCATCGTAATTTTCAACGAAATCAGTTGGACCACCAAGACCTGATACCATTTTCCCAAATAGCTCAGCAGCTTTACCGTTACCCAATACAGCTTGTAACTTTATATATGCTTGTTGTGTATTGTCAACTAGATTTGCTGATACCAACATTTCAGCACAAAGCGACATAGTGACTTCATGTAATCTTGGATTAACGTACTCACCTGTTAAGAATTGAACCGCTTCTCTTACTTCAACAGCGTTACCTGCACTACTTGCTAGCACTTGATCCATATTAGTAATTAAAGCAGAGGTTTTACAGCCAGCACCATTTGCGACGGCAACAATGCTATTAGCAAGTTGTTGTGATTGTTCATAAGTGGGCATAAAAGCACCGCTACCCGCTTTGACATCCATGACTAACGCATCTAACCCTGCTGCTAGTTTTTTAGATAAAATAGAAGCTGTGATTAGCGGGATTGATTCAACGGTTGCAGTAATATCACGAGTGGCATAAAAGCGCTTGTCTGCAGGTGCTAAGTTGGCACTTTGCCCTATAATCGCCACACCCGTTGTTTTGACAACGTCTCTAAAATGTTGGTTAGTCACAGTAGTTTGATAACCAGGGATAGCATCTAATTTATCTAGTGTGCCTCCCGTATGGCCTAAGCCACGACCAGAGATCATCGGTACATAACCGCCACAAGCAGCAACCATTGGTCCGAGCATTAAAGAGGTCACATCCCCGACACCACCCGTTGAATGTTTATCGACAATAGGACCATTTAAATTCAATGAAGACCAATCTAAGACTTCACCAGAGTCGCGCATTGCAGACGCTAAAGCGACTCGTTCATTCATATTCATGTCTTGAAAGTAAATAGCCATCGCAAAGGCAGCGATTTGGCTTTCACTGATACTATTATCAGTAATACCTTGAATGAAGAAGTTAATTTCTTGATTAGTTAATACTTTTCCATCACGTTTATGGCGGATGATTTCTTGGGGTACTAGGATCATATACAAACTCCGAAAATAGATAGGTATTTGATTAAGCGATTTGCAAATAATACACAATGCATTTGCAAATAACTCAAGAGAGTGTGAGTTGTTATAGGTAAGATGACTTGCAGGATAAAGAATTATCCTGCAAGTTTTTTAGACTAACCACTGATAAGGTGAATGTGATTAGGTGTCGCTATTTTTAGAACTTGTAAGTCACAGCAAAGTAATGACCCAAGCCAGTTGTTTTACCTGCAAAACCACCATCTCTCAGACCGTAAACATCTTTAAACGCTTTTAATCCGTAACCTACAGCAAAGTTTTCTGAATGCCAGTAAATACCATTGTACCAAACACCACCGTTATCCGTTTTAAGTGCAGCAAAATCATCATCTACACCAAATTGATAATCGATATAACCTTGGTACGAAAAGAACGAACCATTTTCGAAGAAGTAAAAAGGTTTAAACCAGTTAGTAGAAACTTGGAAACCATCCCAATCTTTCTCATTTAAATCGTAAAGGGCATAAAAATTTAAACCTACTTTACCTAACCATGGCACCATTACATCAGAACCAATACCCCAAAACGAGTTATTCACTGTTTCAGTTTCAATAGCATTACCAGTTGCATCAAAAACAGTAGATCCACCACCACCCCAATTAAATAAAGTTGCAAAATAAAGTTCTTGAACAGGACCAAAAGATAAATCTGTACCGGTTAATCCATCAAGCGATATACGAGGAGCAAATTTAATAAATATTTTTTCCGAATCAGCTTTATCTGAAGAATCACTGCTTGCTAAGTTAAACACATCAGCATAACCATAGTAATCTAAAATCCCAGAACGTCCGCCAAATTCAAGTTCTAAGTAATCATGATTTGACTCACCTGGCAATTCATTCACGGCATACATCAAGTTACCTTGTAGCCAGTTATAATCATTCTTGTGCGTGTCACCATCCGTGTAATCGGCTGCAAAGGCAGGCATTGCAGCTGTTACAGCGAGCCCAAGTGCTAATAATGTTTTTTTCATTGTTAAATTCCTTTTTAAAAGTAAAAAATGTTAAATGATAATTTCTAATGCTAAAGTTTTTCCAAAGCTCAATAATAATATTTTATACTCACTATCGCGCACACTATGTAGTGAATATAAAATGCCTGACATTAATGCTATAAAATAAACTTCAACGTCAGGTCTTTTTCACACTCTTTTATTCTGCAACTACAGAATCAAGTGCGATTAATACCATCTCATTAAAGCTTGTTTGACGCTCATCAGAAGATAGTTGTTCGCCAGTACGGATATGATCCGATACCGTCAAAATACATAACGCTTTTGCACCATATTCAGCAGCAACACCATATAAACCAGCGGCTTCCATTTCTACACCTAAAATATTGTATTTTTCTAGTGTGTCGAATACTTGTGGCTCAGGCGTATAGAAAGTATCAGCAGAAAATATATTCCCTACTTGTGCTTTAATACCATGAGCTCGTGCTGCGTTTACTGCTTTTTCTAATAGCTCGTAACTCGCGATAGCCGCGAAATCATGGTTAGCAAAACGAATACGATTTGCTTTTGAGTCTGTTGAAGCACCCATACCGATGATCACATCACGCACTTTGATATCAGGACTAACCGCGCCACAACTACCCACACGGATAATGCTTTTAACGCCGTAATCTTTAATCAGTTCCGTTGCATAAATTGAGCAAGAAGGAATGCCCATACCACTTCCCATTACTGATATTTTCTTACCTTTGTAAGTACCAGTAAAACCTAACATGTTACGTACATCAGTTACTTGCACTACATCTTCTAAAAAGTTGTCTGCAATGTACTTTGCGCGTAGTGGGTCGCCAGGCATTAATACTGTTTCTGCAAATGCGCCATCGACTGCGTTAATATGTGGTGTTGCCATCTTTATTTCTCCAAAATTTTATTTAAAAATACTTTTACCGTATTCAAGATCAGGTAACTGGTGGTATTCCGCAATGGTTTGACCGATATCAGCAAACGTATCGCGAAGTCCTACCGAACCTGCTGGGACATTTTCTCCGTAGAAAATAACCGGAATATGTTCACGAGTATGGTCTGAACCAGGCCATGTAGGATCACATCCGTGATCCGCCGATAATACTAATAAGTCATCTTTATCCATTAACTCAAGCATTTCCGGCAAACGTGTATCAAAATATTCAAGTGCAGCGGCATAGCCTGCCACGTTGCGTCGATGACCAAAATCAGCATCAAAATTTACAAAGTTTGTAAAAATAATGGTTTCTTTTTTCGCCTCTTTTAACGACTGTAACGTTGCATCGAACAATGCTTCAAGACCATTCGCTTTAATGGCTTGCGTAATACCTTGCGCTGCAAATATGTCAGAGATTTTACCGATACTAACCACTTCTCCACCGGCATTTTTCATGCGATCAAGTAATGTTTCAGAAGGCGGTAATACTGAGTAATCATGACGATTACCTGTACGAGCAAAATCACCTGCTTTATCACCTGAGAATGGACGCGCAATAACACGGCCAATATTGTAAGGTTCTAATAATTCACGGGCAATTTCACATAGTTCATATAAGCGATCTAAACCATACGTTTCTTCATGACAAGCAATCTGAAAAACACTGTCACTTGATGTGTAGAATATAGGCTTACCTGTCTTGATATGTTCTTCACCAAGCTCGTCTAAAATAACCGTACCTGATGAATGACAGTTACCTAAATAGCCAGCAATACCTGAACGTTCAACAATCGCATCCAACAATTCTTGCGGGAAACTGTTTTGCTTTGATTTAAAGTAGCCCCATTCATATAAAACAGGTGCTCCTGTAATTTCCCAATGTCCACTTGGTGTATCTTTACCAGTAGAGATCTCTTGAGCATGACCATAAGCTGAGATGGGTACAATAGATTCATCCAATCCCATCGGGAACTCACCTGAACTGCCTTGGCAAGCATGTGCTAGCCCCAGTTTAGTTAAATTAGGAATAAACAAAGGACCTTTACGTCCGATATCAGCTTCACCTGCAGCACAAAGTTTTGCAATGCTACCAAAAGTATTAGCGCCAACATCATTAAATACGGTGCCGTCTGCTAAGCTACCTTCAAATTTGTCAGCATCATGGCTTGCGCCTATGCCTAAAGAATCAAGTAATAAAAAAATAGTACGTTTCATTAGTAACCTCCTGTCTCAACAGGTTTGCCAGCTAAATTAAGCTCAGATAATAAGCTTGCTAACAAACTTGAAGCGCCAAAACGGAAATGTTCGGCATTAACCCAATCATCGCCCATAATGTCACGAGCAAGCTGCATATAATCATTTGCTGTTTGTGCATTTTTCACACCACCAGCGGCTTTAAAACCAACGTTTTTGCCCGACTTCTTAATCGCGCCAATCATCACTTCAGTTGCTTCTAATGTTGCATTAACAGGTACTTTTCCTGTTGATGTTTTAATAAAATCAGCACCCGCTTCAATACAGATCAAGCTTGCTTGTTCAATCAACTCAGGTGTTTTTAATTCGCCCGTTTCGATGATCACTTTTAATGTGACTTCTTTGCCACAAACTTCACGGCAAGCTTTAACCATCTCTTCACCGACAGTTGCATTACCAGCAATCAGTGCACGGTATGGAAAAACTAAATCAACTTCGTCTGCGCCATAAGCAACAGCCGCTTTGGTTTCAGCAACAGCAATTTCAATATCATCATTACCGTGTGGAAAATTGGTCACTGTTGCGATTTTAATATCCGCTGTGCTTTGTGCTTTTAATGTTTTACGCGCGATAGGAATAAAGCGAGGGTAAATACAAACAGCGGCGGTATAGCCTGCAGCGCTATTTGCTTGCTGACATAATTCAATGACTTTTTGGTCTGTATCGTTATCATTAAGCGTAGTTAAATCCATCAAATGAATTGCTTGTCGCGATGCTTGTTGTAAATCACTCATTTTAAAAATCCTTTGATTTCATTGTTAGTTAATATTAACCACTTAATATTAATCACTTAAAACTCAGCACTTAACATGAACAACTTAAGGGTCAGTATTTAAGTGTTAGTACTATCAATTTCAGTACTTAAGTTTCAATAATTAGGGTTTAGCATTTATGTTTATAGCGAGAAACGTAAATGCTAAAACCTAAAAGAAAGTATTATTGAGGGCTCTTTACGAGCACCTCAATATTTTTAGCTATTTTTTATATAACTCTATGCAATACTTAGTGCAAAGAAGATACCGACTAATGTTGCACTCATTAAGTTAGATAATGTACCAGCCATTACCGCTTTCAAACCTAAACGAGCAATATCAGGGCGACGTGACGGGGCTAATACACCTAGACCACCTAATAAAATAGCCATCGAAGATAGGTTAGCAAAACCACATAAAGCAACAGTGATAATAACTTGAGAGTGTTCACTTAACGCATCTTTAACACCCATGAAGTTGATGTAAGCAACAAACTCATTCACTACTAGCTTTTGACCTAAAAGACTACCTGCTACAACGGCTTCAGACCATGGGATACCAATTAAGAAAGCGATTGGTGCAAATAAGTAACCTAAAATTTGTTCCAGTGTTAATGCTTGAATACCAATAACATCACCAAATGAACCTAAGATAGTATTAATTAAAGCAATTAATGCGATGAATGCAATTAACATTGCACCAACATTTAACGCTAATTTAAGACCTGAAGAAGCACCTGACGCCGCGGCATCGATAACATTAACAGGTTTATCTTCGTCATCATCGGCAGCTAATTCTTCAGCTGTTAGCTCTTTAGCAACTTCAGTTTCTGGCTCAAGAATTTTTGCCATTAATAAGCCACCAGGTGCAGCCATGAAAGAAGCAGCGATTAAGTATTCAAGACTAACACCTAGCGATGCATAACCTACTAATACAGAACCGGCTACCGAAGCTAAACCACCACACATAACAGCGAATAACTCAGAGCGAGTCATGTGTTTAATGTAAGGTTTAACGACTAATGGCGCTTCAGTTTGACCAACAAATACGTTAGCAGCTGCAGACATTGATTCAGTACGGCTAGTGCCTAACAATTTTTGTAATGCACCACCAAATATTTTGATAATGAATTGCATAATACCTAGGTAATACAGTACAGCCATGAATGACGCAAAGAAGATAATGATAGGGAGTACTTTAAAAGCAAAGACAAAACCGCCACCGCCAAATACTTCAAACATTTTGCCAGAGACTAAACCACCAAATAGGAAGCTAACACCGGCGTTGGCACTATTAATTACACCTTGAACTGCAGCTGAAATACCCTGTAGAAATGACGCGCCCCACGGAGTAAATATAACAAAAGCAGGTATAATTGCTTGTATCGCGAAAGCACCACCAACAGTACGGTAGTTAATTGATTTTTTATGCTTAGAAAAAATAAAAGCAATTAACAGTAAGGAAATAATCCCCACTAAACCCATGATGATTTGCATATTTGTACTCCATTTCATTTATGTCAATTTGACTGAAGAATAACCCAACAGTCATCTTCATCTAATATCCTGGCCAACCCAGGCATGTATAATCCGAGATATTCGAATATTGGCTGGTTTGTTATTTCCTTAACAAACCAAATTTCTTAAACAATGACTATAATTTTTCCATGATCATTGTTTCTAATTTATTTTGATCGATAGCAAAATTGCGAATACCTTCCGCTAATTTTTCAATGGCCATCGGGTCTTGATTATGATCCCATAAAAACTCAGCTTCCGTTAACGGTGCTGGGGTTGCTTTTACATCGACATCAGAAAATAATTTGGTTTCAACCTGCCCTTCTGTCTCACTTAGCTCTTGTAATAATTGTGGGCTAATCGTTAAACGGTCACAGCCAGCAAGCTCTAAAATTTCACCTATGTTTCTGAAACTTGCGCCCATCACAACCGTTTTATAACCGTGTGCTTTGTAGTAGTCGTAAATTTTACTTACAGACAAGACACCAGGGTCTTCAGCAGCAGAAAAGTCTGTTCCCTGCTTCGCTTTATACCAATCCATAATGCGGCCAACAAATGGCGAAATTAAAAACACATTGGCTTCAGCACAAGCCTGTGCCTGTGCGAATGAAAAAAGCAGCGTGAGATTACAGTTAATCCCTTCTTTTTCAAGTACTTTAGCTGCTTGAATACCGTTCCAAGTAGCCGCTAGCTTGATTAAGATACGATCATTGTTTATTCCTGCATCGTTATACATTTTTATCAATTGACGGGCTTTCGCTAAACTTGCATCAGTGTCGTAAGAAAGGCGCGCATCAACTTCTGTAGAAATGCGACCAGGTATTGTTTTTAAAATCTCTTTACCAATATTGACAGCCAACATGTCACAAGCAATCTCAACTTGTTGTTGCTTGTCTGCACTTTGTTTTTTTGCATAATCAATAGCGTCAGCAATAAGGGGAGCATAGGCTTCAATCGTTGCCGCTTTTAAGATAAGTGATGGATTAGTTGTTGCATCTTCTGGTTGGTATTGTTTAATTGCTTCAATATCACCGGTATCTGCAACAACGGTTGTTACTTTGCGTAACTGCTCTAATTTATTTTGCATATTTATTTCCTTTCACTCTATTCATCCTTAACAAGCTGAAACAACTTAGAAGGCATTTTATCTTTAATATAAAAGATATTTTTACGATAAAAAAAGGGATAAGCTAATGCTTATTGATGGTTTAATAAAACCAATGTCAACACCCCAAACAATTCAAAAACACCTGACTGTATAATTCAATTCAAATTGATAAAGATAATGTTAAAAAGTTAGTCTGTATCTCTAAAATCTATCTGTAAACAACGTCACTGTTTTTCTTAATTCTTTCTTTCTTGCGATTTCGTTATTAACAAATTTTAGGGATTCGAACCATCTTAAAATGAGATCTAAGTCACTAGAATTAACATTGCAATCTTTGCATTTGCTGGTGCTAACAAAATATGTTGTTTATGTTAAAGTGGCACACAGAGGTGAACATTATGTTTGATATTAGAAAAGACTTTAATTGTTGCAAAACAATAAGTTGCAAAAATTTTGGTGTAAATGGAAGCGAAGACTATGTTTATAAAAGTAGACGTTTAGGTTACCTTTCAGTGGAATGTAAGGCCTGTGGAAGTAATCCACCTTGGATCAATAACGAATTAATTGAAAATATCCAAAAAGAAAAGCTAACGTTTCACTTCGCTAGAAAAATTACACACTGCAAACACTGCTATCAATATTTCTTTTTTAATGAAAAAAACACTGCGAAATTACATGGTTTTACAGGGGCTGGAACACAACGTTTAAAGTGTAATAATTGTCATCGTATATATAGTTTAGGTCGACATAAAAATATTGATGCGATTAGACAAGTATTACAGACGATTATTGATAATTTAGACATCAATGTCGCGATTAGAAAAACAGGGTTATCGGCACGCCTTTATTACTTTTATCTTGAAAAGTTGTCACTCTTATTTACTAATTATAGCCGTTTAAAAGAGCAAGATGTGATGGAACGTAAGTACATTGCACTACAAACTGAAGGTAAGGTTTTACATTTACACCATAAACGTGGTTTTTATACACTCCTTAGTGCAGAAGCTGAAAGCGGCTATGTTTTATTACAAACGAATAACTTAACTAAACAAAAGCTACTTGAACGAGATGTTTATAACACCTGTGAAAATACGATCATTAAAGATACTCATGCGAATAATGTAGAAAATGAAATCAAACAGCATTATCAACAAACGTTATATCGCAAGCATTTTGAGAAGTTATTGATTGGAGAAATAAAGGCCATTAACCATTGCAACTTGCTGTATCCCAATAAGCTCGTTTATGTGCATTTTTCATTATTAAGAGCTTTTATTCAAAAAGCACAGCGTTATAGTCATTACATCGAATTAGAAAGTAGCATTCGAGCAGCTGCCGTCATGTCAGCGTATCCAGAAATTAAAACGGGTAAAGCAGATGTGTATTATTATTTGCCCTTTCTGAATAACCAAGAAGTACTTAATAATAAAAAAATAGGTTGGTGGGGTGATCGTTGGTTTAGCTTTGAACTCGGTGCTTATTCTTCAATTACTAATAACTCAAAAAATGACATCCCTTTTCACTTGAATGATACGGATCACTTAAATCGTTATTACACCTATTTAGAACAAAACTTAAATAAAAGCTTAAATAGCTTCAATACCATTGCTAATTTTTCAGAAATTCATCGAGTATTATTTAATTTTTGTCAGGCTCATCGAGATAAAACACCTGCGATGTCATTTGGCTTGATAGAGAGTGCTTTAACTGCAACTGAGTTATTAAATGAAGCAATTTATTTAAGTGATTATACAGAGTAAGTATGAAGGAAATAGTCAAAATTAAAGGTTAAAAAAGAAGGTAAAAAACTAATATCATTTAGTACTAAAATCAGTTTTGTGCCTTCAAATTAAAACATAAAGTGTTTAAAGCTCAGCACCTAAAAAAGCAAAAGGCAATAAATCTGCAATCGTATTCTGTGTGTATACCGATTCTGATTCATAACTATAAACGAGGCAATCATTCATCGATTGCTCTGCGATTACTTGGCGACATGATCCACAAGGGTGTGCTGTCACTAACAGTTTTTCTGCGTTACGAGCAGCAATATGTACTTCTTGAATATCACCTTTAGTAATGCCTTCCGCAACAGCAGTAAAAATAGCATTACGTTCAGCACAAATAGTCGTCGGGTAAGCAGCAGATTCTACATTGACACCTTTAAACTCTCGTCCATCTTTACAGACAACGACAGACGCGACATTAAAGCCTGAGTAAGGCGCAGAGCTGTTATCTAATAACACTTTTAATTCACTAAAGTAATTCTTCTTCATTTTATATTCCCTGATTTTTATAGCTTTAAATGTTAATCGCTACTATTTATTTTAATAACTTCTTAGCGGCTGCAACAACGATTGATATCGCGTGAGACTCTGTTTTTTTCATGGTTGCTTCGTCTGGAATCTCTTGCTGCGTACGGTTAACAATAACCCCAGCGACACAAGCGGCTGCCCATCCTTGCGATGCACACATCGTAAATAAGGTAGATGATTCCATTTCATAATTTAGTACGCCAAGTTCTTGCCACTCTTGCATCGAACCTTGGAATTGACGAATAACGCGACCAGATACCGTATCATAGCGTTCTTGGCCAGGGTAAAAAGTATCACTTGATGCAGTAATACCCACATGAGGTTCGATATTCGCATCACGACACGCCGCTACCATGGCTGTCGTTGCATTAAAATCAGCAACAGCAGGATATTCCAACGGTGCAAAATGTAAACTTGCTCCATCTAAACGAACCGATGCTTGTGTCACAATCACATCACCCACATTCACATGCGGTTGAATTGCACCAGTCGTACCAATACGTAAGAAAGTACGAACACCTAATTGTGCAAGTTCTTCCACTGCAATAGACGTTGATGGACCACCAATACCCGTTGAACAAACCACTACTGCTTTAGCGTCGATATACGCAAGATAAATAGTATATTCGCGATGGCTTGCTAAAAACGTCGCATTATCCATTAATTCAGCAATGCGCTTAACACGCTCAGGATCGCCCGGTACAATCGCTAACGTTGCACCATCTAACATCGCTTTAGTTAATCCTAAATGAAATACATCAGACATAATATTTTCCTTTTCAAAAGGCAGCCACACTGCCACAAGTTAGTTTATTTAAATATTTAATTTATAAGTTAATCGTGGTGCTCACTCAATTAGCAACAATGAAATCGAACACCTTAAATGATTCATCTGTTTAGTCTGCTTTAGTAACACGAGTTGTGCTGATCAGACCGAAAATGAAAGGCGTATATTTAAAAAGTAAAATCAGTGTATTTAGTAAACAGACAACAAAGTGAGATCTAGATCGATACAATGGGTAAAAAATAGAGCAGATATTTTCTATACACAAAATATGTGGTTATAAAAATAGAGGATGCTTTGTGATTTTTGTTCATTAAGTTTAATAACATAATATTGCATGTAATAAAGCATTGTTTAGCCATCAACCAAGTTCACATTCAAGTATTTTAAAAGTGTCTTAAACGCTATAGTGAAAATGGCTTAAAAAAGTATGAGGGTAAATAACATTCATCTTTTCCATTAAAACATCATAAGAATCAATTACTTTAATTATAAAGAAAGGAGCGAAACTAGAGATAAAGATAAAGTGACCGCTAACGGTAAAATTAAAGCGATAAACATTTCTGATATTGCTTATTCGCTAAATAAACCACTCGTTTACTCGCCCAACTTTCTAACTTCCAATTTTGGATAAATGCGCAATGTCCGCCATTTTTCTGTAAATCAATAGTTAACCATTCAGAGGAAAACAGATCATTTAACTGTTTAGCCGGAATCATAGGATCATCTAAAGAGGTTATGATGGTGGTAGGAATAGCAAGTTTACTTAAACCATTTCCGAGGATCGAATAACCTTCAAAATATTCTTGCGTGCTAGTAAAATCAGTATGTCCAATAACAAAGAATTCATTCATTTCATCTAATGTTTTTAGCTTTTTAAGTTGTTCGCCATAAGTGAAATGATTATGGTGTTTTAGCTTTTTAAATAAAGAGCTTTTCCATCGTTTAACAAAATATTTTTCATAGATAAAAAAGCCGTTATTTAATTCATTCATTGTCGTAGGGGGATCTAATAAAGGACAAACTGCAATGGCTTGTTCTAGCTTTATATTGTGTTCTTTGGCTAAGTTAGCAACGCGTAAACAGAAATTTCCACCTAAAGAATACCCACACAATAGATTATGTGCGCCACCGTATTTTTGACATAAGAATTTTACTGCTTCTACAATTTCTTCTAAACGCATTGAATTAAAAAGATCTTTATTTAAATGCTGCGTGCCACCATGATCTCTAAAGTTTAAACGAAATACATCGTAACCATCATCTAATAACTTTTGACCATTAGATAACATATACAAAGATTCAGAGCACCCTTCCCAACCGTGTAAAAGAATGGCTACCCCTTTACATGCAGCTTTAGTTTTTGAAAGTGAACCAAGTAATTTTACACCTTGGGGAGTGGTAATCACTTCTGATTGGGAAGATGTTAGTAACTCAGCACTCCGACGTTTCTCAAAGAACTTACGTGGACCAGCACTCGACAATATAGATTGTAAATGTTTGTTAGAAAGTCCTTTTGCAGGTATAAACTGTTCCATGTGACTCCAACGTCATTAAGTTTGAGATTTTATCTACCGCAGTGAAACGAAAGACAAAGAATACGATTTTCAATCTAAAGAAAAGACTTATAGACATCACCTTAGAATAACGTTTTTAATGCGAAGTTAAAATATAACGAATAACTTTAATTATAAATCGTCCTAGTAATAGCAACCTTAAGAAATAATGCGTGTTACTTCCAACCTTGCAACCATTGTTCAGTATCTTTTAAATCATGCCAATTAATATCTGTTGTACGATGTGAAATGATTGCTTCTAATAAACACAAAATCACACCTCCATCCTCGTCAAAATCGACTTCTGTAATTAAAAAGTGCTTCTCTTTGTTAATAGATTTAACTGCTGTCCATTTACTACGAAGCAGTTTTTTAGGGTTAATTTTATTGATGGCAAATACTCCCAGTGCATTAAAAAATAATATGTTCAATTATTTAAATAATACGAAATTAATGAGTAATGAGATCAGACCTAATAAAAACAATAGAGTAAGAAAAATAATAAAATAAAAATATTAAACAACGCAACACTTAAAGAGACTAATTTTGCTGGCTAGTAATTTGGTGAATTTTGATGAGTTGAATCAGTTGGTTAATAAGGTTATTTGATGAATAGGCGTGTTTGATAAATAGAATTATTTAATTAATCATTTGCGTAGTTCAAGGCGAATTATTGAGAGATAATTTAACGCAGAACCCCTTGAAAATAGCAGGGTTGTATCGTTTTGCTTATACAGAACTGAGGTTAGCTAATAAGCAGTCTAATGAATAATTTGGATCTCGTCATCTCACTATCTTATTAATAAAGGTACTGCGATAAAACTAACAGCACCTTTATTATGTTTGATAACGATTTACTTTGAACACAACTATCGACTATCAACCGTCGACTATTGATGTTGGTAGCTTTTTTCCCATAACTTAAACAGGTAAATAACAGAGAAGGTTAAGCACATATACAGAACACCTGCTGCCAAATAAGCTTCAAAAGGCGCATAATATCGTGCATTAACCACCCTAGCAGCACCAGTAATATCGACAATCGTAACAACACCTGCAATAGCACTACCGTGTATCATAAAGATAATTTCATTACTGTAAGCAGGTAAAGCACGTCTTAATGAATTAGGTAATGTTATACGTCTCAGTATTTGCAAACGACTCATCCCATAAGCTTTTGCAGCTTCTAATTCGCCTTTAGGCATTGTACTAATCACCCCTCGCACAATTTCAGCTGTATAAGCACCAGTATTCAAAGAAAAGGCTAATAAAGCACAGAACCAAGCTTCCTGAAAGTAATACCATAACCAGCTTTCGCGTAATGAATCAAACTGCGCGACACCATAATAAATTAAGAATAATTGTACCAATAATGGCGTTCCACGAAAAAAGTACATATAAGCCCAAATAGGCCCTTTAATTAACCAGTTTGGATGGCTACGTAACACACCTGCAGGTAATGCGATCACTAAACCAATCAACAATGAAAGAGCCACTAACCATGTGGTCGTCCATAGTCCATCAAGGTAAAACTGGTATTCATTAAGAATAATTGAAAAATCCATATTTACCTCGTTTGTATACTGTATTTACGTTCTGCCCATTTGAGGACAGAAGTAGACACAGCGGTATAAAATAAGAAAACTAATGCAACAACCAAGTAAAAGGTAAATGGTTTTTGTGTTGACCCTGATGCATCACCAGCGATCTTTACCATATCTTGCAAACCTATAATCGACACTAATGCCGTTGTTTTTAATAACACTAACCAGTTATTACCTAAGCCAGGTAATGCATGGCGCATCATTTGCGGAAACATAACACGAAAAAAACGTTTATATTTATTCATACCATAAGCAGTAGCCGCTTCTAATTGGCCTTTATCAACGGATAAAATAGCACCTCGAAAGGTCTCCGCCATATAAGCACCAAAAATAAAACCAATGGTGATAATGCCAGCAAAGTAAGGACTAATATCAATATATTCAGGTAAATAAGCAGTCCATTCATGGGTAGGATAGTAACCAGTGATCGTTTCATTTAACCATTCATTAAGGGTATAGCTCATATCATTGATCAGCAGTTGCCCACCAAAGAAGATTAATAACATTAAGATTAAATCAGGGATACCACGAATAATAGTAGTGTATAGCGTTGCTATCGTCTTCAATATTGTTGAGTGAGATAACTTAGCTAAAGCAGCTAATAAACCCAATGCGACAGAAAGCACTAAGGATAACAAGGCCACTTGCAGTGTTAGCCATGCTCCTTCTAAAAAAATCTCTTGGTAACCATATAAAGCAAACATATAAACTTCTTTTTAATTAATGCCCGTTACAATCATTCGTTAGGCATAATAAAAAAGGATGAAACAACCTATAAAAAAAATTAAAAGTTGTTATCACCCTTTCCATTTTAACGAGGTTTGTTAATAGAAATTAACAATAACGACGCTTATTCTTGACCGTATACATCAAAAGTGAAGTATTTATCTTGAATTGTTTTGTACGTACCGTCAGCACGGATAGCGTCAATTGCTTTATTTAATTGCTCAGCTAAGTCTTTATTTTGTTTACGAATTGCAATACCTGCACCGTAACCAAACCATTTAGGATCGTTTAATTTAGGACCAACAAACTCAAACTTATCGCCACCTTCTTTCGCAAGTAGACCATCAGCAATTGCTGCAGAATCAGCCATTACGTAATCAAGACGACCTGCTTTTAAATCTAAGTATGCTTCATCAGCAGAACCGTAACGTTTGATTTTTGCAGAAGGAAAGTTATCAGAGATGTATAAATCCATTGTTGTTGCACGTTGAACACCAATTTTTTTACCTTCCATAAACGCTTCAGTTGCTTCGTAAGTCACGCCTTTTTTAGCCACAAAACGAGCTGGGATATGTTGGTATTTTTTAGTGAATGCGACTTTCTTTTGGCGTTCTTCAGTAATATCCATTGTTGCAATAATTGCGTCAAATTTACGACCTAAAAGAGCAGGAATGATGCCATCCCAATCTTGTTTAACTAATGTACATTTAGCTTCTAACTCAGCACATAATGCATTCGCGATATCAATATCGAAACCAGTAATACTACCGTCTTCTTCTGTTTTACTGAATGGAGGGTATGCACCTTCAACTCCGATACGTATTTCTTTCCATTCTTTTGCACTTGCAGCATTAAATGAAAATGCAAATAACGCGATTAGTAGGCTAAGTTTTTTCATGGTATTTCCTTATTTTATGATAGATAACTGTTTTAATAAAAATATAAAGTGTCGTGTAACTTATTATAAAACTTGCTGCGCAACTTATGGTCTAAATCGCGACAGTAAGACTTTAATATAAATGAATTAATAAACGGTGGATATAAATTGTTTAAAACGTTCCGAAGAGGGGTTTGTAAAAATATCTTCCGGTTTTCCTTGTTCTTCCACTAAACCTTGATGTAAAAATAATACTTTATTGGAGACGTCTCTAGCAAAGGCCATTTCATGTGTCACTACTAACATAGTGCGCCCTTCTTCTGCTAAATCACGCATGACGGTTAACACTTCACCTACCAACTCAGGGTCTAAAGCCGAAGTCGGTTCATCAAACAACATCACTTCTGGCTCAACAGCTAACGCACGGGCAATCGCAACTCGCTGTTGTTGGCCACCTGAAAGCTGCCCAGGATAGTAATCTTTACGTTCATATAATCCAACGCGTTGTAACAAAGCTTCTGCTTTAACAATGGCTTCCTTTTTAGGCACGCCAAGGACATGAACCGGTGCTTCAATGACATTTTCAAGCACGGATAAATGTGACCACAAATTAAAGCTTTGAAAGACCATTGCTAAACGACTACGAATACGTTCAACTTGTTTGTTTGAAGCAGGAATAGCACCACGTTTTATATCTTGTTTCATTTCAATTAGTTCACCATTAACTAAAATGTCACCAGAGGTAGGTGTTTCTAATAAATTAACACAACGTAATAAAGTACTTTTTCCTGAACCAGAAGCACCAAGAATAGAGATAACATCGCCTTTGTGAGCGTCTAAATCTATGCCCTTTAATACTTGGTTATCTGCGAAGGATTTATGTAAGTTTTTTATCGATAGAGTAGGTACTGTCATTAGCAAGTTTCATTATAATTTAGCGAGTTCATTATGGATTGTACCTAGTTTGTTGAATAAATTAATAAAATATATACAAACGCTAACTGTGCACCAATGCTTTAAAATGTACAAACAATTAATTTTCATTTCCTATTAAAAAACAATATATAGATCATTTTTTTAAATTTATTGTTGTATTTTTTTTAATTTAATACTTTAAATTGACTAAAAACAAGGGGGAGTACGGATTACCTTTACAAAAAGTGACCGCATGGTATCGTGCGCGCGTTTTTAATTTAATAAATAATACAAAAAGGTAAATGACGTGTCACAATCAATTAATTACGCCAATCCAGCCCCGTTAGGACTAATGGGTTTTGGAATGACAACGGTTCTATTAAACATCCACAATGCTGGCTTTTTCCCTATTAGTGCAATGATTCTTGCAATGGGTTTATGCTACGGCGGTATAGCACAAGTTATTGCTGGTATTTTAGAATTTAAAAAAGGAAATACATTCGGATTAACTGCTTTTACTTCATACGGTTTTTTCTGGATCAGCTTAGTTGCGTTACTGTTATTTCCACAGTTAGGTCTTGAAGAAGGTCCAACTCAAGCAACTCCTCATGCATTTATGGCATGGTACTTAGTCATGTGGGGCATTTTCACAGCTTTCATGTTTATTGGTACATTACGCGGTAACCGAGTACTTCAGTTTATCTTTGGTAGTTTAACTGTATTATTCTTCTTACTCGCCATTCGTGACTTTACTGGTAATGAACTAATCGGTCATATTGCAGGATACGAAGGTATCATTTGTGGTTTAAGCGCAATTTACTTAGCAATGGCTGAAGTGATTAACGAACAATACGGCCGTACTATATTGCCTATCGGTGAACGTTAAGCTTTATTTGAAAAGAATGAATCAGTTAAGTTAGCACTAATGACTTAACCATTAAAAAACCGAACATTATTTGTTCGGTTTTTTTGTATCTATTATCCGCGCTGAAATGGCTGCTATAGCATAATAAGTAATTACAAAGCTAAACGTGCAACCAAGATTTCATAAGGTGATGACTTCATAAGATGATAGTTTTATAAGGTGTAGGCTTTAATAAATCGGCTGCAACATTTAACTTATGTGGGGCAGTAAGTTTACCTACCTTACAGTATCAATCTCATTCTTTCTCTGGGACGCTTTGCACTCTCTAGGCAATCATTTTTATGTGCATAGAGGCTTAAATTTGGTCACTGTGTATAAGTGATAAACAACAATTTCCAGGGGCATGTAGCCTTGAGCCTAGATGACACAGGACTTAGGCTACACCGAACCTAGATAAAGTGTGTTGATATATTAATGCAGTCGTCGCTATCTACAACTCACGAAACTCATATTGTATCCCTTCGATAACATCAAACTCTACAATAGCAGCTAGCATGGTTACCCTTTCTGTTGTAAAGAGATAATGTAAAAAGTAATAGAAACACGTAAAGGTTAGTCATTAGACTTAATTCAAATTTATGACGACTTCCCTTTTCAAACTTAGATTTTAAACAAAAAATGCTTTTTGCTGTTCAACATCTAAATAGGTCCATGCAATGAAACGACTGATTTTGTGGCCTTGCGACATTTCAATTACTTTTACTTGCTGTGTATTTTGCTTTTCTAACAATTTTTTAAGGGGGCTCACATTTTCACTCTTTGACAGTAAGCACGTAAACCAACAAACGTTATCTTTAACTAATAAGCTTTCTATCGCCATTTGCTTAACAAAAGCAATCTCTCCACCAGCACAGCTAAGTTCATGTGCTTGCCCTGCAAAGTTTAAAGTAGGCGTTGAGGCGTCTTTATTAACAGTATTGACCGCTTTAGACTTTTTACTGAGATTCTTTTGTTTTAACAAACTCCCTGCAGAAGCTTCCTCCATTGAAGAATGAAACGGAGGATTACACATAGTAAAAGCAAAGCGATCGCCTTTTTTTACTATGCCAGACAATATATGTTGTGCGTTTTTTTGCTGACGAATAATGATTTTTTTACTGATATTTTTATTTGCACTCACTAATAGTGAAGCTGTTTTTACTGCTATCCCATCAATATCACTTCCCACGAAAGACCAATCATAGCTACGGCTTCCTAAGATAGGATAAATACAGTTTGCACCACAACCAATATCAAGTCCTTTAATTTGGCTTCCCATTGGTATGTTGCCATTAAATGACTCACTTAATAAGTCAGCAATATAATGAATATAATCAACGCGTCCTGGGATCGGCGGACACAGGTAACCAGGAGGTATTTGCCAAAAACTAATATGATAAAAGTGTGCTAATAACGCTTTGTTTAATAGCAACACAGACTGAGCGTCACTAAAGTTGATTGAGAAATCGCCCCTAGGATTATTAATAACATAAGGCGCTAACTCTGAGCATGCCGCAATTAAAGTTGGAAAGTCATATTGCCCAACATGTTTGTTGCGTGGGTGTAAGGCGCCCTTACCTGTTTTAACATTTGCAGCATTTTTAGCCGTGTTAAGTTTTTTATTCACGTGTAATAACCTTAAAATTCAGTGTTATATTTAATTAATTCACCATTGATATCTAACACTTTTCTTTCGTATTCAAACTTAACCATTTGATGGTCGAATCGAGGAGCAAACCACGCAATAAAAGTACGATCTTTTTTCCTTACCTGTTGGACACGGTAAGCTTCAACTTCACCAAATTTGGTTTTAATCATCTCTTTCCCTTTTACTTGGAAAAAGTAATGTGCAATATCATCAGACGTTTGCATATAAAACTCAAAGTCAGTTTTACCTACTTTTAAACCTTCACTGATCTGTAAGTTAATAGTATTAAAATCAACTATCGGCCCTTCTTCACTAGTGTATTCAGACTTATCACCATTATTAACAATTTGCGAATGATGCCCTGTCTCATCAAATTTAGCAGTCATATTAACAGTACTAAACCCAATGCTTTCACGGTAAAAAGAACGGCTTAAAAATATTTGCTGCAATTCATTCCAGTAAATATCAGATTGTTGACTGCCGCCAAATGAAAACAATAAAAAAGAAAAATCAGCCACAGAGTTAACCGCTACATCTTTCCCCTTCCAACGGTACTCTTGCTTCATTTCACCGATTGAAATGCCTTTATAGTTAACTGCGTAAATAAATTGTTGATTAGGGTTTTCTTTTACAAAAGAGGCATCGTCTCTTTTAGCGCTAGGCTCCGTGCCTGTTGCAGTCACTTCAGATTGTTCTGAAATAGTATGTTCGTTTGTTGTTTTATCTACAGTCGTAATGGAAAAAGCTGGTTTTGTTAACAACAAAAACAAGCTAGTAAAGATGATTAAAAATCGAATATTAGTCAATGTGATTGACTCCTTTAATGTTATGAATAATGGCAAATAGACCATTCGCACGTGACGGGCTTAAATGACTTAGTAGTCCTAATCGCTTAAATAGTTCATTGCAATCTATTTGCTCAATTTGTTGTTTTGTTTTGCCTTGAAAAATCAATGAGACAATTTTCATTAATCCTTTTACAACACGAGTATCGCTGTCCATTGCAAAATCATAATGGTCATTCTGTTCAGAAATCACTAACCACGCTAAGCTTTCACAGCCTTTTACTTGGTTAGCTTCACTTTTTAATGACGCAGGTAGGCTGTCTAATAACTTACCCAGTTGAATAATTAATCGATATTGTTTATCCCAACTTTTGTTTTCTATAAAAGCCTGTTCAAGTTGTTCAAAATCACTAATGGATCCTAATTGCTGCACGCTATTTTCCTATTTTTTCTTTCATGTAACCGGAGAATAAAACCAATGCCCCGCTACTGCCGGTTAATTCTGCACTTTTGTTATTATCTTTTCCGACCCAAGTCGTCACCACTTCATCTGAGTCATAGCCGACGAACCAACTATCATTCAGATTATTAGTGGTCCCAGTTTTACCTGCAAAATATTGTCCTGGGTTACGCCAACGTAAACTACGAGCAGTCCCTTCTGTTGTCACTTTATGTAATGCAATAGAAAGTTGTGAGACAGAATCAGGCGAGAATATTTGACGTGCAGCAGGACTACGCTGATATAAAGGAACGCCATCACTTGAAACGATGGTGCGTATCATGGTTAACGGTTTATACACTCCACGCATGCCGATCGGTTGGTACATTTGCGCCACTTGAAATGGTGATAACGAGACACTGCCTAGCACCAATGACGGGTAAGCACGTATTTTTTCATCTACCCCCATTTTATGCAAACTATCGATAACATTATCCAAACCGATTGTCATCCCTAAGTTAACCGTCGGTACATTTAAGGATTTAACGAGCGCTTGTTCTAAGGTCACTTCACCACGGAATTTTCGGTCGTAATTCTTAGGTCTCCAACGTTGGCCTGTACTATTTTTAAGTACTATTTCTTTGTCATTCAAAATATCAGACAGTTTATAGCCGTTATCTAATGCGGTTAAATAAACCGGGGGCTTAACCAACGAACCAATAGGACGGCTTGCATCTAACGCACGATTAAAACCACTAAATTTAACGTTTTTACCGGATACCAATGCGCGTATTTCTGCATATTGACGGTCAGTGATCACCATTGCACCTTGTAAGTCATGCTGATCTTTTTTCTGTACTTTGGCAATACCATTTTGAATGGCCGTTTCAGCATTTTTTTGCGCTAGGGGAGAAATCGACGTAAATATTGATAGCCCACTTTGTTTACGAATACTAGCAGGTACATTACTGGTCAACTCTCGATTCAACAAACTCACAAATGCTGGGTTTGCACGATTATTCAATGCTTTAACATTGCTTAGGTTAAGATCGCTTTTCACTGCAATTTTATATTGTGCAGTACTAATATAATGATGCTCAAGCATCAACCGTAACACTAAATCTCGACGAGCTAGTGCTCGCTTGGGATTGCGTCGAGGATTGTAGTAAGAAGGTCCTTTTATAATTGCAACCATTAATGCAATTTGCTCAATACGTAACTCATCAATAGGACGAGCAAAATAAAAACTACTGGCTAAACTAATGCCGTAAATACCTGTGGCCCCATTTTGAGCAAGATAAACTTCATTCAAGTAAGCTTCTAATATTTTGTCTTTACTGTATTTATGGTCAATCAATACCGCCATGTAAGCTTCTTGAAATTTACGCCATAAACTTCGCTCTTGTGTTAAGAATAGGTTTTTCGCAAGCTGCTGCGTTAAAGTACTGCCTCCTTGCACCGTATGGCCTGCTTTAAAGTTAACAATAAATGCCCTTAAAATGGCAAAAGGAGAGACACCTTGATGATGATAAAAATCACGGTCTTCCATTAAAATTAAGGTATTAACAAACAAATCAGGAATTTTCTCAAAGGGTACAAAAACCCGATCTTGGATTTGTTTGCTATTAAGCCTATCTAACAATAAAGGCTCTAAACGAAACCCATTTATATTAACTTGCTGTTGATTTTTTAAAGCACTAACCCCTTGAGCGTCAAAGTTAACTCGCACTAATGCAGCAGGCTCAGACCGTTCAGGAAAATTAAAAGCACGACGATAGATAATGACCTCTTCGCCTTTAACTGCGAATTGTCCCGCACTTTCAATTGACCTTACAGCGCGGTAATTGAGCAATTTAAGCTCACTCACCAAGGCGCTTTTAGTTAAAGGTAACCCCACTTCTAATGATAATGGACGCGCGTATAAAGTGGCAGGCAATGTCCAAGTGGAACCATCTAATCGATTGGATATTTTTTTATCGAAATAAATTCCTGAAATAACAATAAAGGCAATAAACGCTAAACTTGCTTTCCAAATAAACGACCAGATAGACCTTAAAATACGTTGTTTCAAGGTCTTTTTATTGGATTTTTTATTTGTTTTTTTCGCTTTACCATCTGTCGTTTTACGTACTGTTTTAGGGTTTTTAGCGGCACTTTTTTTAGTGTTCTCTTTAGGTTTAGCTTTAGGAGTCGCTTTAGTACTTTCTTTTTTAGGTGCTTTTGCCATAACAGGTTTATTTAACTCAATTTTTTAAAAGATAGAGATTGAACGGTAGATTCTTATAGCGCTAGCTTTTTGAAATGAGAGTTTGCATAGCGAAGAACCGATCCTACGTTGTTTAGGTTTTCATATCATCATTTGGATAAATGTTTTTTTGTTTTACGCGTTGCAATTGCGTTTGCTGGATCATCAGGCCAAAAATGCTTCGGATACCGCCCTTTCATCTCTTTTTGTACTTCTTTATATGCACCAGACCAAAATGAACTTAAATTCTGTGTTACTTGCAACGGTTTCATGGCTGGCGATAACAACGCTAATTGAATACTAATTCGTCCATCAAAAATACAGGGGGTTTGAGCTTGCCCATATAATTCCTGCATTTTAACTGACAACAACGGATTTTGTTGTTCTCGATACGCTAATTTTATTGCCGATCCTGTCGGTACTGAAATAGTTAATGGAAAATGCGCTTCAAATGTCTGTTGCTGCTGCCAATTAAGGCGCGATAACAGTGCGGCTTTTAAATCGATTTTTTTAAATTGTTCTGGTTGTGTAATGCCAATACAAAAAGGCGCTAACCACATTTCTAGTTCAGCCAATAAAATGTTTTCACTGTAATCAACTGAATCGATAATTCTTGCTTGCTCATATTGTAAAGAGGCGTAACGTAAACGAGTTAACAAGGCTTTATTCACCTCACTCCAATGCAACATAGATAAACCAGCTTGACGCAATCCATTTAACAAGGCTTTCAGTTTTTGTTGTTTACTAACTTGAGCTAATGGTGCTTTATTAAGGGTTATTTTACCCAGCATTGTTCGCTGTTCAGCGATTAACTTATTTTCTTTTAATGACCAACAAAGATAATCGGTAGATTGTATATAATGTGGGAGGTATTTTTTGATCTCTTCTAAATCAATCGCACAAGCTTTAAAAATAAGACTATTCGATTTCTGTTCTGAAAGCCCTAAATCAGCAACCACCAGCATTTTTTCGTTGAGCAGCATTGAATGGTTTGCTAAACATGCCCCAGCCCCGTTACTGAGTAAATAATCATGTTGCTGGCTATGCCCACGACTAAAAGCAATGCGGTCAGGAAACGCAATAGCTAATAATAAGCCACAATATTGCACTGGTACAATACTTGGCGCGTTGACCTTACACTTTCTTAATAACGCTTGATATTGTGTTTTTACTGAGTATGAAATTGAATTGAGCTCGGCAATAATATCATCACTACTTTTTTCATTTCCTTCTAAAAAGGCAGTTAATAAGCAAGCTAAAGCAACCAGATTCGGCTCATCTAATGTTTTGGCTAAGGTTTGTGCTTTAATCACCATGTGCCCTAATCGTGGCGTAACGGCAAATTCAATAATTTTTTCACCATGTGCAGTGCAACGACCGCGCTCATCAATGGCATCAAGACTTTGCAGTAGTTGTTTGGCGACTTGCACATTTTTTTCATGAGGCTGAGTTAAAAAAGGCAGTTGACTCGGGTCAGTGACGCCCCAGGCACATATTTCTAACATCAATAACGTTAACTCACTTTGCAAAATCGGGACTTCGCTCTGTGCTGCCAGCCGTTTATCTTTAGCCCATAAACGATAACAAGTACCGGCACTTAGTCGCCCTGCTCGTCCAGCTCGCTGAATGGCACTTGCTTCACTGATAGTTTGACTTTTTAATTTACCAAAACCTGTTTGAGCTTGAAACTGAAAAGTGTTTTCGACACCGGAATCAACCACAACAGTAATACCATCAATGGTTAAACTGGTTTCTGCGATATTGGTAGAAACCACTATTTTCCGTATATTAGGTAGAGGCGGTTGAATCGCTAATTGCTGTTCATCTAAACTGAGTTTTCCATAGAGAGGCGCTAATAAAACAGGTAGCTTATGGGTATTAATCCATTGTTGTAAGTCACGACAACATTGTAAAATATCTCTGACTCCCGCTACAAAGACTAATATATTGCCTTTTTGTTCTTGATAAGCGGTTTCAACTAAAGACACCAATGCTTTGTGCTTATCCGTATTAAGCCCTCGACCAAGCACAGGTTGATAAATATATTTAATAGGGAAACTTCTTCCATCACAACTTACATAAGCCGCTTCTGGAAGATGCTGTTGCAGTGATTGATTATCTAAGGTTGCAGACATAATCAATAAAGATAAGTTTTCACGCAAACTGGCTTGCGTATCAAGACATAAGGCTAAGCCTAAATCTGCCTGTAAATTTCGCTCATGGAACTCATCGAAAATAACTAAATCAATCCCCGTTAATTCAGGATCATTTTGCAGTAAACGAATTAATATGCCTTCCGTGACAATTTCTAATTGTGTTTCTGCACTTACTTTAGTTTCACCACGTAAACGATAACCAATTTGCTGTCCAACAGGTTGCCCTAATTGTTTGGCGAGATAATGTGCAATATTACGCGCAGCTAACCTTCTCGGTTCCAACATAATAATTTTACCAGTAAACCATTTTTCTTTTAATAGCATTAACGGTAAGTAAGTCGATTTACCCGCCCCTGGAGGTGCTTGAAGAATAACCTGTGAACAAAGTAAAAGTTGTTGTTTAAGCTCAGGTAACACAGCTTGAATAGGTAACATTGATGCAACAACCCTTAAAAAATAAATAGATAAAAGAAATACAGTGAATAAAACAAGATTGTTGAAAACACAATACATAGCACAAAAACAAGATCATAAGTTTACAATTAGTAACACTTTATTTGACTTTACAAACAATACTTGCTATAGATAGCGCCGAAAAAAAACTGATGCCTCTATGTTAGCAAAGTTTGTTCGACCTATTGTTTATATTTATCACCGTTTTGATGCGTTTAAAGATTTTATTCAGCATCGGAAGAAGGAAAATTTATGCCTGCTATTAAAAGCAAAAAAACACTCGGTATTTTAGCAATTGCTGGAGTAGAGCCATACCAAGAGAAATCTGGCGAAGAGTATATGGGTAAAGCGCAACGTGAACACTTTACTAATATTCTTACGGCTTGGACCACTCAATTACGTGAAGAAGTTGACCGTACTGTTGATCACATGAAAGATGAAGCATCAAATTTCCCTGATCCTGTTGACCGTGCAACACAAGAAGAAGAATTTAGCTTAGAATTACGTGCTCGCGATCGCGAACGTCGTTTAATTAAGAAAATTTCTAAAACATTAAAGAAAATCGAAGAAGATGATTTTGGTTTTTGTGAATCTTGTGGTGTAGAAATTGGTATTCGTCGTTTAGAGGCTCGCCCTACTGCCGACTTATGTATCGATTGTAAAACACTAGCTGAAATAAAAGAAAAACAAAGTATTGGTTAATCCAAGCGATTAAACAAACTGAAAAACGGTTAGCATTTGCTAACCGTTTTTGTTTATGCAAAAAGTAAGATTGTAGGAAGTAAGTTGCCGTTAAAAGAGAATAAACCTTATATAGGTCGATTTGCTCCGTCACCATCAGGATCATTACATTTTGGTTCTTTGGTTGCGGCAGTGGGTAGCTATTTACAGGCAAAATCTCAACAAGGTATTTGGCAAGTTCGTATTGAGGATATCGACCCTCCTCGAGAAATTGCAGGCGCCAGTGAAGATATCCTTGAAACATTACAAGCTTATGGTTTGCAATGGGATGAAAAGGTGATTTACCAACATCAACAAAGCGAATACTATGAAGCCGTGTTAAAAGAGCTTAGTAAACGTAATTTATGTTATGCCTGTTGTTGCACTCGTAAAATGATTAAACAACAAGGTGGCTATTACCAAGGCCAGTGTCGTGATAAAAATAACGTAATGATAGGTAATGCGCTGCGTATTAATTTATTATCAATTATCAATAAGACAACACACTTTGAAGATAAGTTACAAGGTAGAGTGGTATTAGACTCCACTCAGATTGACGATGACTTTATCATTAAACGAAAAGATGGTTTATATGCCTATAACTTAGCCGTCGTCGTTGATGATATTCAGCAGGGTATTACGGAAGTTGTGAGAGGGGCTGACTTAATCAGTACCACCGGTAAGCAGATAAGTTTGTATCAACTATTGAATGCAGATATTCCAAACTATGTGCATCTTCCATTAGCAGTAACGGAGCCAGGGGTTAAGTTATCTAAACAAAACCATGCTGTTGCCGTTAATAAACAAGACCCAGTACCCACCTTAAAACGGGTATTAGCTTTTTTAGGACACCCTGTTCCAGATAATATGGCGCTAAATACATGCAGTGAAATTTTAAAATGGGCAACAGAATATTGGTCATTAGATAACGTACCGAAACAATTAGAGATTCAGATATGAATCACGTCCTTTATAGTATTAAATAAAAGACAACGTTAAGAGACATAAATTTAATTTGTTTTTAATAATTAGCGCACATAAAATAAGCGCATCATTTTTCAGACTAATTCCATCTAAATAGATGCAGAGGATAAAGCTATTAAACGCTTAAGCAAACTCGTAAAAAAAGTATTTCAAAAGAAAAAAACGACAGAAGCCGTCATTTCGTTAGATCAATATAAGATCCCACGCGAACAGCACTCTATTTCTCGATCTGATATTGATGAAAATGCATTAAAGGTTTTATACCGTTTACATAACGCAGGCTATCGCGCTTTATTAGTTGGCGGTGGCGTACGTGATTTATTATTAGGCTTAAAGCCAAAAGATTTTGATATCACAACAAACGCAACACCTGAAGAAGTAAAAGCATTGTTTAGAAACTGTCGCTTAATTGGTCGTCGTTTCCGTCTTGCACATATTTTATTTGGTCGAGAAATCATCGAAGTCGCTACATTCCGTGGTCACCATGATGAAACAGAGCAAGACAAACAAAAAGTAAAACAATCACAAGAAGGCATGTTGCTTCGCGATAATGTTTACGGCTCTTTAGAAGAAGATGCGGAACGTCGTGATTTTACGGTTAATGCATTGTATTACGACATTGCAGACTTCTCACTGTATGACTTCTGTGGTGGTATGGATGACTTGGCGCAACGTCGCTTAACTTTAATTGGTGAGCCTGAAGTACGTTACCGTGAAGATCCTGTTCGTATGCTACGTGCGATCCGCTTTGCTGCTAAATTAGATTTATCAATCAGTGATGAATGTGCAGAACCGATTCGCCGTTTAGCATCATTATTGCAAGATATTCCAGCAGCTCGACATTTTGATGAAGTCATTAAACTATTATTGTCGGGTCAAGGTTTAGCGACTTATCGTCTATTAAAAGAATACAAGTTATTAGCAGTGTTGTTCCCAATCTTATTTAAAGATGGTGAAGATGACAAAGCGACTAAGATGATTGAACAAGCATTAATGGATACTGACAAACGTATATCTGAAGGTAAACGTGTCACTCCCGCTTATATTTACGCCGTGATGTTATGGTACCCACTTGAGCAACGCGCACAAGAAATGAGTTTTGAAAGTGGTATCGAGCTGCATGATGCATTTATGCTCGCAATGAATGAAGTGTTAACGATTCAAGTGAAAACAATTGCCATACCTAAACGCTTTACTGCGGCTATTCGTGATATTTGGATTTTACAGCATCGTCTACCTCGCTTTGGCGGTAAACGCGCTCAACGTGTTTATGCACATGAAAAATTTAGAGCTGCCTTTGACTTTCTAGCATTAAGAGCACGCGTTGAACAAAGCCGTGAACTCGCTGAGCTAACAGCATGGTGGGAAGAATATCAATTGCATAACAAGTTACCAGAGCATAATTACGCACGTAGCAATGTTAATAAAGCAAAAGAGTTCAAACCCGATGCCGATAGACCAGCGAAAAAGCGCCGCTATAACAAAGTAAAACGTAAGCCTGTTGTGAGTAAGAGTAATGATTAGTTATATTGCAATTGGTAGTAACCAAGCACAACCGATTGAACAAGCAAAACAAGCCATTACCGCACTAAACAATATAAAAGATACGACACTTGTCACTTGTTCTTCTTTATATTGTAGTGCGCCTATGGGCCCTCAGGATCAACCTGATTATATTAATGCTATCGCCAAGATAGACACAACATTATCAGCGATTGAATTGCTTGATGCGCTACAAGCCATCGAGCAAGCACAAGGTCGAGAACGTAAAGAAAACCGTTGGGGACCCAGAACATTAGATTTAGATATTATTCTATATGGCGACAAAGCAATTGATAATGAGCGTTTAACAGTTCCTCACTATGGAATGAAAGAACGAGAGTTTGTGCTCTATCCTCTATTTGAAATAGCCCCTATTCTACAAATGCCCGATGGCACTTCTCTGATCGAAATGCTTAAACACTGCGATAAAAATGGTTTGACCGCTATTACAGGTTGAATTAATTCATTAGCGCAGTAAAATCATTCACCTGTCAAATCACACTGCTAGTTAGGAGCAATAATGGCTAAAATAAGCGTTTCTCGTTTAGCTAAAATGAAACAAGAGCAAGAGAAAATCACCTGTATTACCGCATATGATGCTAGTTTTGCGGCTATTTTCGATCAAGCTGATATTCAAGTTTTATTAGTGGGTGATTCTTTAGGTATGGTATTACAAGGGCATGACTCTACGTTACCTGTCACTGTAGAGCATATTGCTTACCACACAGCAGCGGTTGCAAGCACAACAGAAAAGTCTTTAATCATTGCTGACTTGCCTTTCATGTCTTACTCCACTCCCGAGCAAACTTATAATAATGCAGCAACGCTAATGCGTTCAGGTGCAAATATGGTGAAACTTGAAGGCGGCACCTGGTTAAGCGAATCAGTAAAAGGGTTAATTGAACGTGGCATTCCGGTTTGCGGTCATTTAGGTTTAACACCTCAATCAGTTAATGTATTCGGTGGTTACAAAGTACAAGGTCGTGCTGATGAACAAGCTGATAAATTAATTGAAGATGCATTAGCATTAGAAAAAGCAGGTATTCAATTATTAGTGATTGAATGTGTGCCTGTTGCATTAGCAGAACGCGTGACTAAAGCATTAAATATCCCCGTTATTGGCATTGGTGCTGGCGCTGAAACAGATGGTCAAATATTAGTAATGCATGATGCTTTTGGTATTTCAGCAGGTTTTTGTCCTAAATTCTCTAAGAACTTTTTAGTAGAAACGGGCGATATTCGTCGCGCTGTTGAGCTCTATAAAGAACAAGTAGAAAATAAAATTTTCCCAGGTTCTGAACATAGCTTCTACTAAAGCGAGTTGTATTCACGAATGCCAGAAACATTGTCGTCATTAATCGTTTTATTAAGAGTTAGTAATGCAAGTAATTCAAGATCCAACACTACTACGCAGTGAAATTAAAAAACTTAAACAGCAAGGTGCACAAGTGAGTTTTGTCCCTACCATGGGTAACTTACATCAAGGCCATTTAACATTAGTTAAAGCAGGTCAACAACATACTGATATTTCAGTTGTCAGTATTTTTGTAAATCCAATGCAATTTAATAACCAAAGCGATTTGGATAACTATCCAAAAACCTTAGCTGAAGATTGTGCCAAACTTGAACAAGCTGGCGTTGATATCGTATTTACACCTAGCACAGACGTTATTTACCCAAATGGTCTAAATGCACAAACATTTATTGAAGTACCCGGTATGTCTGATTGTTTGGAAGGTGAATTACGCCCAGGTCATTTTCGCGGTGTAAGCACTATTGTCACTAAGTTATTTAACTTGGTTCAACCTGATGTAGCTTGTTTTGGTGAAAAAGACTTCCAGCAACTGAGTATTATTCAGCAAATGGTAACTGACTTGGCAATGCCAATTAACATTATTCCAGTCGCTACCGTTCGTGAAGCATCAGGCTTAGCGATGAGTTCTCGCAATGGAAAGTTATCTGCAGATGAAAAATTAATTGCCCCTAAACTTGCAGAGGTTATGAATAACCTAGGTAAAAGTGTGCAATCAAATTTAGAAAACTATAAACAATCAATAAAAGATGCCAGTCAAGCATTGGATCAGTTAGGCTTTAAAACTGATAAAATTCATGTGGTTGACCCAATTACATTAGCACCTTTAAATACAGCTAGTAAACAAGCTGTGGTACTAATGGCCGCTTTCTTAGGTGAGACTCGCTTAATTGATAACCTAGTTGTTAATTTGCGCCAATAAAGTTTTTACTTTATAGTCGCCCTGCTGAAAAGACACTCATTTTAAATTTTTAGAATCAAAGGTTCTGTATGAAAAAGACACTGCTAACAGGTAAATTGCATCAAGCTCGCGTAACTCACGCTGAATTAAACTACGAAGGTTCATGTGCAATCGATCAAGACCTTCTTGAGCAATCAGGTATTTTAGAATACGAACAAATCGAAATTTATAATATCGATAACGGTAACCGCTTTTCAACTTATGCAATCGTAGGTGAACGTGGTTCAAAAATAATTTCAGTAAATGGTGCAGCAGCACGTCAAGCTGCCGTTGGTGACCGTGTCATCATCTGTACTTACGCAAGTTTTGATGCTGATGAAATTGAAGGTCACAAACCTAGCTTAGTGTATTTAGATAAAGACAATAACATTGTCCGCACAAGCAAAGATGTACCCATTCAAGTCGCTTAATAAGCTAACTTATTAAAGCAATTATAAAAGCCGTTAATATTGAGTATTAACGGCTTTTTTGTTTCTAACTTCCCCAGATAACCTCACATAACAAGCACATATTCATCTATTTTTTTATATATGGTTGTTATTATAAGCCCTTGAAATTAAGTTTAGGAATCACCTATGTTTCTTTTAGAGAGTAATTTAGCTCAACAAATCGTTGATCGAACAATGAAAATCATTGGAAACAATATTAATGTAATGAGTCATAGAGGCGTCATTATTGGTAGTGGAGACCCATTGCGCATAGGTCAAATACACGATGCTGCATTATTAGCACTACAACATTCAACGACTATCGAAGTTACAAAAGAAAGCAGTTTGACTCTAAAAGGTGTATTGCCGGGCATCAATCTCGTCTTGCAAGTTAATGGACAAGTTATTGGTGTAGTGGGCATCACTGGCGATCCAGATGAGTGTCGAAAATATGCTGATTTAGTTAAAATGACAGCCGAAATGATAGTAGAACATGCAGACCTAACAGAGCAATTACAATGGGATAGAAGACATAGAGAAGAATTTATTACTTCTTGGATCAATACACAAACCAACGACCCTAAGTTATTAGACTGGGCAAAGAAACTTGATATTGATATGTCCGCTCCTCGTATTGCCGTCTTGATCCGCTTTCGAGAAACACATCAGCCTATCAATTTACAAGGTATACGTAAGATAGTTGAATTATTAGAATACCCGATACGAGATAATCTTGTCGCGGTTGCCTCTCTTAATGAAATAGTCGTATTAAAACCCGCCACTTTTATTCATGGGCAATGGGATTGTAACGATGAAAATAGACGTATTGATTTATTATTTTTGCGCTTAAAAGAATACGAGATGACAGATGTTGATATTGCTTTAGGTCACTACTTTGACGGTGAAGGAGCAGTGGCTCGTTCTTATGAAAGCGCCCAATTAACATTAGAATGGGGATTAACGCATCAACCAGAAAAACATAAACACCTTTACGAAGATCTTCGTTTGCCTGTATTGTTATCTCCATTGCATAAAAGTTGGCAAGGTCAACAACTACATCAACCTTATCAAATACTAATGCAAGAAGATAAAAATGGACAGCTCGTTAAAACACTTGTTGCTTTATTCCAGTACCGCTCTTTAACAGAGTGTGCAAACAGCCTATATATACATCGAAATACATTACGATACAGAATAAATCGCATTCGTAATATCACTAAAGTAGATCCTGAAACGATAGGTGGTTTATTAGAGCTATATTTAGGATATTTACTTGAAAGGTGAAATAGAACCAACACTATTGTGCAAGTGCACAATGTAATAACAAATTTGCAACAATAATTTGTCCACCAAGTCTAAAGACTTTGATTGATTGAACCCCAATAATAACTCCACTAAACATTTAACTAAATAAATTGAATGTTCATTAAATAATAGAGCCTTCAACTAAGTAAACTAAGTATTCAACTAAACAACGGAGTTATGATGAACTTAATACTGATATTAATAGGCGTGATCGCCTTTATAGTAGTAACGACTACTAAATATAAACTACATCCCTTTTTGGCTTTGCTGTTATCAGCATTTATTGCCGCTTTTGCCTATGGACTACCTTCAGCAGAAATAGCAAAAACAATCGCCAGTGGCTTTGGCGGTATACTGGGTTATATTGGATTAGTCATTGTTTTAGGAACAATTATTGGTGTCATTCTAGAAAAAAGTGGCGCAGCCATTACGATGGCCGATTATGTGATTAAAGTACTTGGAGAGCGTTTTCCTACTTTAACCATGACGATCATTGGTTATATTGTTTCTATCCCTGTATTTTGTGATTCAGGCTTTGTCATACTCAATTCATTAAAAGAGTCATTAGCAAATCGTTTACAAACGTCAAGTGTCGCAATGAGTGTAGCCTTAGCAACAGGGTTATACGCAACTCACACCTTCATTCCACCGACACCGGGTCCAATTGCTGCAGCGGGTAATTTAGGCTTAGAATCAAACTTAGGGTTAGTCATTGCTGTCGGTATTGTTGTCGCAGCTGTTGCAGCATTAGCTGGTACATTATGGGCAAACAGATTTAAAGATGTTGAGCCAGATGCAGTATTTGATGAAACACAAGCAACACAACAGTCTTGGAAAGAGCTCAAAGCATCTTACGGCCTATTGCCTACAGCGGCACAAGCTTTTGCCCCTATCTTTATTCCTATCCTATTAATATGCGGTTCATCTATTGCAAAATTCCCAAGCCAACCATTAGGCAATGGAATTATCTTTGACGCATTGGTCTTTTTAGGGGCTCCAATTAGTGCCTTACTTATTGGATTAGGGTTTGCATTACGTTTATTAAAATCCGATAACAAGTCAATTGAACTTGGAGAGCATGTCAGTAAGGGAATAACGGTAGCTGCACCAATTCTTCTTATAACTGGTGCAGGTGGTGCATTTGGTGCGGTTTTAAAAGCAACGCCTTTAGGTGAGTATTTAGGCGTTACGCTAACGGGATTAGGCATAGGTATCTTCATGCCATTTATTGTTGCAGCGGCATTAAAATCAGCACAAGGGTCATCAACAGTGGCTTTAGTAACAACCTCGGCTCTTGTTGCGCCATTATTACCACAATTAGGGTTGGACTCAGAAATGGGTAGAGTATTAACTGTAATGGCGATTGGTGCTGGTGCAATGACAGTTTCACATGCAAATGATAGTTTTTTCTGGGTTGTTTCTCAATTTAGTAGAATGTCAGTGGGTCTCGCTTACCGAGCACAAACAATGGCAACATTAGTGCAAGGCATTACAGCCATTATATGCGTATACTTATTAAGCTTAATACTCCTATAAAATAGAGGTAGACATGAAAATAGTTATCGCTCCCGATTCATTTAAAGAAAGTTTAACGGCTAAAGAAGTTTGTATTGCTATTGAAACAGGCTTTAAACGTGTATTCCCAGAAGCGACTTATTGCTTAATTCCTGTCGCTGATGGCGGAGAAGGTACCGTTCAATCCTTAGTTGATGCCACCCAAGGGGAAATACTTAATTTACAAGTAACAGGCCCTATTTCAGAAAGTGTTGATGCATTCTATGGGCTACTAGGTGATGGTAGCCATACTGCGGTAATAGAAATGGCAGCAGCGAGTGGACTTCACCATGTTCCAGAGCATTTACGTGATCCTAAACTAACGTCAAGCTATGGTACCGGTGAGTTGATAAAAGCTGCATTAGACCATGGTGCGACTAAAATCATTATTGGTTTAGGTGGTAGTGCTACTAATGATGGCGGTATCGGGATGTTAAGCGCACTAGGCGTTAGTTTTCTTGATAAAAATAACCACAGCATAATTGCTAATGGTGCAGGTTTACAGCACATAAAATCAATTAATATTGATGGGTTAGATGCACGTTTAGCTAACTGTGAAATACTCGTCGCTTGTGATGTTGATAATCCTTTATGCGGTAACCATGGTGCAAGCCATGTATTCGGGCCTCAAAAAGGAGCGACACCGGAAGATATTCAGTTATTAGATGATGCTTTAAAACATTACGGTGACTGTATTAAGCAACAATTTAATATCGATGTTCTTAATCAAGCTGGTGCAGGTGCTGCAGGAGGCATGGGAGCTGCTTTAATGGCATTTACTAATGCCACATTAAAGCCTGGCATCGATTTGGTCTTAGAAGCCGTTCAGCTTAACCACTATATGGATAAGACTGACTTAGTTATTACTGGTGAAGGCCGAATTGATAACCAAACTATTTATGGCAAAACCCCCATGGGTGTCGCGAAAATAGCGAAAAAATTTGATATTCCCGTGATTGGCATTGCAGGTAGTTTAGGTAAAGATCATCAAGCAGTTTACGGATGTGGGATTGATGCCGTATTTGCAGCTGTGCCTAGTGCAATAACATTACAACAAGCTTTTGCAGAGGCACATGACAATGTAGCAAATGTAGCAGAAAACATAGCAAAAATATTTACATTGAAACGAGGTTAAGTTTGTTTCTTAGCAATCTCTATATTTATTCTTACAACGATGCTTTTTACGGATAGATGTAAAAAGCATCGTTGTTTAAGTTGATAATTTTTTAAGTTAATATTTTTTTACGCGATTTAAAAAAGGGTTTTAATAATGATTTAAAATAATGTCTACGTTCACTTAACAACACAAGACAAATAACAAAGTAGATAGTTGGTTCAATCAAGCCAGACTTAACTGACCAATAATAATGTATTGCACCTAACAATACCGCAACATATATCCAACGATGTAAAGTACACCAGCTTTTCTTCATTCTTTTTTTAATTGCGTTTAATGATGTAATGCTTAGCAGTAACAAAATAATCCAAGCTATCATCCCTAGTGTTAAATAAGGCCTTTTGATTACTTCATCAAATAAAAATTTCACTTGCCAATCTAACTCTAACCAAAGAAAAGCAGTAAGGTGTAAGCTAATCCACGCAAATGAATACAAACCTAACACCCTTTTTAAACAACCTAATAACGGTTGTTTGAGGCGTTTGCTTAAAGGTGTAATAGCAAGTGTAATAAGTAGGAAGTTTAAGCCAGTTTTGCCTAAAAAATGAATCATCTCTTTAACAGGATCCGCCCCAAGCCGATTACTATCAATTAAGAAGTATAAATACGTTAATGTACCTATCGATATTAAATGAATAATCAATTTAATAAAAGTAATCGTTGTCGGCGGCAGTTTAGTCATAAAATAATCCTTTAAATTTTACTCATCATTATTGATACCGTTAAAAATAACGTGTTAAGTCGATATTCTTATACAAATGAGCAACTTCTTCACCATAGCCATTAAACATAGCAGTAGGTTGGCGTTTTTGTTGAAAAACATTTCCATTACCAATAAAACGTTCACTTGCTTGACTCCAACGAGGATGATCAACACGCGGATTTACATTAGCAAAAAAACCATACTCATCAGGGCCAAGCGCTTGCCATGTATTAACTGGAGCTTTATCTGTAAGGGTAATTTTTACAATTGATTTAATACTTTTAAAACCATACTTCCATGGCACGACAAGACGAATAGGAGCGCCATTTTGTGGTGCTAGCGTTTTACCATATAAGCCAACTGAAAGTAATGCTAATGGATTCATTGCTTCAGCAATAGTAAGTGCTTCTACGTATGGGAAGTCTATGCTACCGCCAACAAATCGAGACGACTGCCCACGCATTTGTTCAGGATCATAAACTGTTTCAAATCGTACAAATTTAGCATTGGATTTAATACCTGCTTTTTTTAACAAAGAGGCAAGTGTGAATCCCAACCAAGGGATATTCATTGACCAAGCTTCAACACAGCGCATTCTGTATAAGCGCTCTTCTATATCAAATGTCTTCAACAAATCTTCGTAATTCAAAGTAATCGGTTTATCAACTAAGCCATCAATTGTTAAAGACCAAGGATCTACTTTAAATTGTTGGGAAAATTCTGCTGGATCGCCCTTGCCTACACCAAATTCATAAAAATTATTATAAGCAATGACTTTACTTTCAGGTGTTAAAGGGGTTAAAGATTGGAAGTTAGTGTTTTTAGTAAACTGTAAAGGAGATCGTTTAAAGACACCTGGCGCCTCTTCTGGCTCAACATTATTACCAAAAACATCAACCTTTTTATCATTACCAAACAGATCAAAACAACTTGCCGCTTTAGCCAAAGGTAAAGATAAAGCAGCAAACCCAATACCTTTTATGAGATTACGGCGTTTTTTATAGAATGACTCACTGGTTAATTCAGATTCTTTTAACTGCGATTTTTTCTTATTTTTTATAAGCATATCTTTTCCTCAAGGAGTTCAATAAAGACAGACCTATAAAATACAAATATTATTTCAATTATTTAATTAAAGTTCTAATAAAAGAAAATAATGAAATATTTAATAACTTTTATTATAAGTCACATATTAAACGTAATGATTGTTGGCCACTTGCCCAATATTTACGTTCAAAAGGAGTAATGGCATGAGCATTTTTATAAATTTCAGTACGGCTTTCTACATTTGCAAGCTGAAGCGATCTTTCGAATTCTTCTACATAAGTAAACCAATTACTTCGCAACTCAAATTTACCTCCTAGTTTAATGATAGCAGGAAATACCGCACTACCATGCCAGCGACGTTGCAAATGTTTAGATTTAGGCCATGGATTTGGATAAAGTAAATAATGATGTGAAAGCGTCCAATTAGCTTCTACCGCTAAACGCCAGAAATCATTAAGATTCACTTGTAATAAGCGATAGTTATCTAGTTCTTCAATCGATGCTTCACCATCACTTGGATGTTTTGATAACCGATCTGCAGATTTATCCATACCTAATACAATCGCATCTGGATGTGCTTTGGCAATGTGGTAAGTGCTTTCACCCACACCACAACATGAATCGAATATAATAGGCTTGCCCTGTTGTTCTACCCATTTTTCAACTTCTTTAAAAGCCGCTAATGTATGCGCTTGATAAGGCTTTTTAAAGTCATGTTGTAAATGCTTTAATACCACTTCATCTAACTTCTCATGCAAACCAACTTGGTTAGATGAAATAACTCTTGAATCTCCCGTAAATTCATTCATGAACGAATACCTGCGCCTTTTTTAAGTAAGAAAGCAACTAATGAATAACCTATAATAATAAAGGTAAATATCACCGCAAAAGACCAAACAATAGGTACATCAGAAACACCTAAGAAGCCATAACGGAAAGCATTGATCATATAAAAAACCGGGTTGAAATGAGAAACACCTTGCCAGAAATCAGGCAGTAAGGAAATAGAATAAAACACGCCACCTAAATAAGTTAAAGGTGTTAAAACAAACGTAGGGATAATACTAATATCATCAAAAGTTTTAGCAAAAATGGCATTTAATAAACCACCGATTGAAAAGAGAATAGAAGTACATAACACACTGGCAATCAATACCAATACATTATAAATATGTAAATCTACAAAGAATAAAGAGACTAAAGTAACAATGAATCCGACCATTAAACCACGCGCAACACCTCCTCCAACATACCCAAAAATAATAAGGTAGTTTGGTACAGGCGCAACTAACAACTCTTCGATATTACGTTGAAACTTAGCGCTAAAAAATGAAGACGCTACATTGGAATATGAATTAGTAATAACCGACATCATGATCAAACCAGGTACAATAAAAGCCATATAGCTAAAACCATTCATGTCACCAATTCTTTCACCAATTAGGTTACCAAAAATAACAAAATACAAAGACATAGTAATAGCAGGCGGTACTAAAGTTTGTATCCATATACGTAAGAAGCGATTAACCTCTTTAACCCAGAGACTCTTTACCGCTATCACATATTGTTTATTTAGCATCGATAACTCCATTTTTAACTAATTCTAAAAATAACTCTTCCAAACGATTTGATTTATTTCTAAGACTTTTCACTTCAACGCCTTTTGCGGTTAGTAATTCAAACACACTATTTAATGAATGTGCCTTAGCTAACTCTAACTCTACAGTTCGCTCATCAATTACCGTAAATTTGAAATCGGTAGTTTCAGGCAAATGCGCAGTAGAATTGACATCTAAAATAAACGTTTCACTGTCTAGACGTCCAATTAACTCTTTCATGCTCGTATTAATAACCAATTCACCTTTATTAATAATGCCAATATTACGACATAAACTTTCAGCTTCCTCTAAATAGTGAGTGGTTAAAATAATAGTCACACCTTGTTTATTAAGCTCAGTTAAAAACAGCCACATAGAACGACGCAATTCAATATCAACACCAGCAGTCGGTTCATCAAGAATTAATAATCTTGGTTCATGCATGAGTGCTCTGGCGATCATTAAACGACGTTTCATACCACCAGATAACTCTCTTGCTGGTTCATTACGTTTACCCCATAAATCGAGTTGCTTCAGATACTTTTCTGCTCGGATAAATGCTTCTTTTCGTGGAGTACCATAGTAACCGGCTTGGTTAACCAATATTTGCAAAGGTGGCTCAAAAGGGTTGAAGTTAAATTCTTGTGGCACTAATCCTATTTGGCTTTTTGCTAACTCAAGCTGTGTATCTAAATCATAACCAAATATACTTACTTTACCTGAGCTCTTATTCACTAGAGAAGAAATGATACCAATAGTCGTGGACTTACCTGCACCATTGGGGCCTAACAAAGCATAAAAGTCACCTTCTGCAACTTTCAAAGAAACGCCATTTAATGCTGTCACTCCGCCTCTATAGGTTTTCGTTATATTCTGAAGTTCAATTGCATTCATACCAATAAGAGCCTTAATAATTAATGAAACATACACCGTAATAATGAGACAATTACGATGAAATAAAATATTTAAACAGTCGTAAATTATATCATCAAATAGAACTGAAAATAGGGTTAATACCATTTCCGATAAATATGTGATCTAATTAAGCTTCTTACAAAGGAGCTAATATGAGTCACAATTTTGCTGAATTAATTAATGCGACAACCAATGCGAGACAACGATTAAAATTACTCGCTGTCTCGCACTTCTTAGAAGGGAAAAGTAGAACTGATATTGCGACTTTTTTAAAGGTAAGCCGTAGAAGTGTCAACATTTGGATTAAAGCATACCTTCATTCCGGGTTAACAGGTCTGGAAGTAAAGCCCCGTAGCGGGAGGCCTCATCGACTCACGCCAGAGCAACTTGCTAACATAAAACAATATGTGATTGATAATGCGATAAAATCAGAAGGAGGCCGTCTGCAGGGGAAGGATATAAAAGAATATATTGAAACAACATTCGGGGTCACTTATCAAAAAACTAATATTTATTATTTACTCAACAAATTAAATCTAAGCTGGATAACAACTCGCTCTAAGCACCCCAAACAATCAGAAGAAGTCCAAGCATCTTTTAAAAAAATTCCAAATAAGTACGATCCTTAAGATCCCTGGGCATGTTCATTTAAAAGATGTACATATTTGGTTTCAGGATGAGGCTAGGTTTGGTCAGCGTAATACAACCACTAGAATATGGGCAGAAAAAGGGACCAGACCAAGGGCCGTTCAGCAGCAACAATTTGAGTATGCTTATTTATTTGGCGCGGTCTGTATCAATACAGGTCAAACCGAAGCATTAGTAATGCCTTACAGTAATAGTGAAGTGATGAAGGTTCATTTACGCTTAATTTCTGATGCAACCCCAAAGGGAAAACATGCCGTTGTAATAATGGATCGAGCCAGTTGGCACCAGTCGTATTTAGCTGAAGAGTTTACTAACCTAACTATTATTCACCTCCCTCCGTACTCTCCTGAATTGAATCCAATCGAACAAGTTTGGCATTGGATGCGGGATAATGAAATCGCGAATAGATGCTTTGATGGTTATAACGATATTGTCAATAAATGTTGTGATGCTTGGAATCGCTTCAGCGAAGACAAAAATAGAGTCATCTCACAATGTTATAGAGACTGGACTAATCTGGAAACTTAATTATCGGAATTGGTATAATACCATTTCCGATAAATATGTGATCTAATTAAGTTTCTTACAAAGGAGCTAATATGAGTCACAATTTTGCTGAATTAATTAATGCGACAACCAATGCGAGACAACGATTAAAACTACTCGCTGTCT